>REBL01000101.1 GCA_007692755.1 Nodularia sp. (in: cyanobacteria)
CAAGTTGTTGAGGCTTTGAGCGACTGAGGGATGATTGTCTCCCAGCAGGCGTTTATCCAGTTCTAAAGCTTGAAGAAACAGGGGTTCAGCTTGGTCGTACCGTCCTTGGGAATTGTACAGTAATGCCAAGTTGTTGAGGCTGGTAGCAATATCGGGATGATTGTCTCCCAGCAGGCGTTTTCTGAGTGCTAAAGCTTGGAGAAACAGGGGTTCGGCTTGGTCGTCGTCGTACCGTCCTTGGGAATTGTACAGTAATGCTAAGTTGTTGAGGCTAGAGGCGATATCAGGATGATTGTCTCCCAGCAGGCGTTTAAAGAGTTCTAAAGCTTGGAGATACAAGGGTTCGGCTTGGTCGTACCGTCCTTGAGAATAGTAGAGAGATGCCAAGTTGTTGAGGCTGGTGGCGATATCGGGATGATTGTCTCCCAAGCGGTCTTGTGCGGTTGATAAACATTGTTCATACCAAGGTTCGGCTAGGGTATACAAACCTTGTCCTTTATAGAAACTACCCAAGCTGATGAAAGGCGAAATTAAATATTCATCACTGACGTATTGAATGAGATGATTTGCTACTTCAGCTAAATGAGGTATGGCAAGGGAAACAGCTTTAATTTCCTCAAGTGTAGGAGTGTCGGGAATTTCTTTGGCAACTGCGACCATTACCTGACAAACGGATCGCTTAAATTTCTCTACCTGATCTAAACTTTTAAGCTTAGATTGGAAAAATTCCCGCAGCAGTGGATGTAGTTGATAGATTCCCTCTCCTTTGCGCTGGAGTAAATGCAGATACAGCAGATGATCGTCCCGAATTTCCTCTAAATCTTCCTCATCTTCTTCTGGTAGGCACTGTTCTACTAATTTCCAGGGTATGGGTGCAGCTGCAAATAAACTGAGTAAACAGCCTAATTGCTGATCATCCTCTGTTAATTCCTGCCAACTCAACTCAAAGGCTGCTTTCACTCCCAATAGTGCTGTCATGTCATCATCTGACTTCGACTTAGATAAGGCACGTTCATCTAGTCGCTTTTTCTCCAAACGCCCCATCATGTCTGATAGGGACAAATCCTTTCGCGCCAGATATCGCCCCACCAACTCCAAACCCAAGGGTAAATACCCCAGCCATTCACACAAATGATTTGCTACATCTAATTCTCTCTCAATTCGCTCTGGTGTTTCTCCCAGCAAAGACCGTAACAACTCCAAGGCTGCATCTGGTTGTAATACATCCAAAGGTAATTGCTTGATGGATGCACCCAACAGTTGGCGCGTAGTCATCAACACTCTAAATCTGGAAGATAGCCCATTTAGGTAAGTTTTGACTTGCTGGTAATCTGTGACATCATCCACCACTAGCAGCACATCACCTTCACGCCAATTCCGCAAGCAGAATTGCACTTGTTGTGCGGGTAAATCAAACTCTTCTGGTGGGTTTAAATCAAGGTGAGTTCTGGCAAATTGCACCAGTTGAACGCCCACATCCTCAGCTTTCGGTTGTAACCAGCAAATTCCACCTTTGTAGGTTTCGTGCTGAGTCATTGCATATTGCAAGGCGAGTTCTGTTTTACCCAGTCCACCCATTCCCGCAATTGCTGCAATGGCGACTTGGTTATTTTCCTGCAAAAGTTGGTGGAGTTTTTGCAGTTCTTCATCACGTCCCACAAATTTCACCACCCCACTCAGGGGTAAATTTTGCGGAATACCAATGGCTTTGGAAGTTTTGCCCAGATTTATAGACTGGTTAAAGTTTTTAATTGTGATATCACGGGCTTGAACATTCTCAAAGGCGTTCTGCCGTATTTGCTCAGGATTAGGGCGATTTTCGCTCATTATCCTAAGCCTTTATATTGATATTACCAAGGTCAAGATCATCACCAAATTGAGAATCAACCAGCGCTTCTTGATTCACTGCACCCTCTCTTGTAGCGCTCAAATCTATATCGCCTACCTTCGCTTTACCCTGTACAGTGACTCCCTTGAGGACTATTTGATTAATGGTTTCATTGGCTTTTAGCTGCGTCATCAGTTCTTGCAACCGATTAGCAAAAGCTGCATCTTCCTCCATTTGCGTTTCCAGTTCATCCTGAAACTTAGAGGTATTTTTTTCTGTAGGATTTTCTTCGGCTCTTTTCAGTAGTCCTTCCATTCCCGCCGCTTGGAATTTCTGCCGAATTGCACTCAATAGTTGAGCAACTTGTTCTGAAACCCCTTTACCTAAAGCTTTTCCTCCTTCCTTCAAGGCTTCTGAAAAAACTAGGGTGGCGATCGCAGCAGCTGTTAGTGTTATCGGTTCCATATCAATAATATTAAGAGATTATACTTATTCTACTCAGTAGAACCGCTTCTGAAGATAGAGGAAAAAGGAGATATTATTTGGCGTTGCTGATTAATGGGATGATTTTTATCTCACGCAAAGGCGCAAAGCCGCAAAGGGTAGGAGATGAGAATATTTGCATCTTATTGGTGTAATTTAAAGATTGCTATTCTCTACTCCCTACTCCCCATTAAACGTTTACAGGTGTACTCGCTCTTGTTACCTGAACTGTGGGTATCATCTGCATCCCTGCTGGTGCGGCTAAGGTGAGTCCACGGCGCACGGGATACACAGGACGCTGGTTAACCAGTGATAATTGAAATTCTGACAAAATTGTGGCTAAAGCAATTTTCATTTCATACTGGGCAAATGCCAAGCCTATACAGCGACGATTTCCACCGCCAAAGGGCAAGTATTCATAAGGGGAAAATTGCTTTTCTAAAAAGCGTTCTGGTTTGAATTGCTGTGACTGTGGGTAAACTTCCTCTCGATGATGGGCTAAATATATGCTGGGAACTATCGCCGTTCCTGCTGGCAATTTATAGCCCATAATTTCTATAGGGGATTGAGTAATTCGCAAAAAACCATTCGCCACAATGGGATAAATTCTCAAGGTTTCTTGGCAAATTGCTGTTAAATATGGCAATTTAGCAATGCTACTCGGTTCAGCATTCACACCCAGGGTTTCTAATTCCCGTTGTAATTTCTCTCGTACTTCTGGTAATTGTCCCAACCAGTAAAAAGCCCATGTTAATGCAGAAGCTGTGGTTTCATGTCCTGCAACTAACATTGTCATTAATTCATCACGTAACTCCACATCTGACATTCCCTCGCCATCGTCATAACGAGCCGAAATCAATAAACTGAGAATATCTTGGCGATGTTGTCCAGTTTCAGCCCGACGTTCTTTAATTAGACTATAAATTACTTGATCGATTTGCTGCAATAGCCGCACAACTCGCCCCCAAGGACTCCACGCACCTAAATCTTTTTGCATAAAACTAAAAAAGAAGGCGCTGGACATTAAAGGCGAACCCATGAAGTCTAGCAGGGATGTGAGTAATCGCCCCAATTCTCGAAAAACTGGCCCTTCATCCACACCAAACACTACTCGTAAAATCACGCGCATGGTGATTTCTTGCATGGAGGCGCGGATATTAAAAGGTTTCCCAATTGTCCATTCGTTACTAACTTGTCGAGTAATTTTGCGGATGGTTTCACCGTAAGCCCGCATCCTTTCGCCATGAAACGGTGGTGTTAATAATTGTCTTTGGCGCTGGTGGCGATCGCCATCTAATATAATTACAGAATTCTCCCCCAGCAAAAATCCTAAACCCCCGCCTCCTCCACCGGATTTAAAACAGCTAGCATTACTACTAAAAATCTGTTCCAGTGCTTGAGGATGGCTAAAATAGACAATGTGCTTATCCCCGCGATTCCAGATAGTGAAGTTGTCACCGTAAACTTGGGCAAAATCTTCTACATATTTCACCGGCTGAGTGATAAATTTAACCATCCGCAGATAGCGCGGTAATTTGGGACCATCAGGTAAGTTGTAAGTTACTGTCATAGGAGTTTGTTTGAAGTGACGGCTTGTGATGTTAATTTTTACGAGTTTTTCTGTGATTGGAGGCCACACAAAGCGGTATATTTAACTAAGGCAGCCTCGGAAGTAAGCATTGCCAAACATCATCTTTACCCTCAACGCTAAGGGAGGAGTCGGTAAAACGACTATGGCAGTTAATTTAGCTGCACAATTTGGGCAAAAAAACAAGTTTAATCTCATTGGTGCAGATATTCAAGTTTCTGCCAGTTTGTGGACGGGGCAGAATTATAACTAGAGGGTGTCGCCATTATTCAATGGCGAGGAAACAATGCACCGCAGGCGGAGTTAAGTTAACGCTGCGTGGCTGAGGAGTTACAGCGTGATTGGAGAAAATAATGGTTAAGCAACATCTATCTGATTTCCTACAAGAAGAAGCACAAAAATTGATACCACTAGAAAATCAATCTGTTATTGAAGTTAAAGCTGAAAAAGTAACCGAAGATAATGCTTTAACATCAGATAAATTACCTACGCTGACACATAAAGCAACTCCTCTCAAGGATAATATGTCTACTAACAATAATTTAGAAATCACTGTCCAAGAATTAAAGCAAAATCTTGAAGAATCTCAAGATAAACAGAAAAGTCTTCAAAAGCAAATTGTCGATTTACAATCAGTTTTGTATGAAAAGCAAGTATTAATAGAACGGCTGACTAAAGAACTGCACGAAGCTAAACAAGACGCGTTACACCTTGCAGAAGCTAATTCTAAACTGATCGAAGAAAGTAAATCTCCCATCCCAGTCAAAGAGAATAAGCCCGCAATTCCAGAAAAATCAAACAACTCTGCCATTCAAGTAAAGGAAAAATATAACCCAGTTGGCTATAAAAAATCACATCAAGTTCCTGAATATCTGCTAGAACGTCAGAAAGAAGATGATGATTTTGCCGCTAATACTTGGTTGTATGACTAACGCCGCTACGCGGAAGTCAAAAGTCAAAAGTCAAAAGTCAAAAATTTGATTTCCTTTTGTAGAGACGGCGATTTATCGCGTCTCTCTTTCTTGATAAATTCACCTACCAAATTCCAAAATATGTTGGGCGGTGACTTGTGGCTGTTCTAAATGCGGGACATGGCCAGCATCTTCAATCCAGATAAGTTTACTATGGGGAATTGCCTGTTGAAACTTTTTAGCATCCACTGTACCCAAAATTTTATCTGCATCACCCCATAAAATCAGTGTTGGTTGCACAATTTCTGAAAGCTGCTTCGCTTTAAAAGCACTGTAACCACCGCTTTTGGTGAAAGCTATTAATGCTTTTGTCCAATCGGGCATTTCTAAGTGTAATGCACCACATAATTGAGCATCAATTGACGCGAGAAGCTGATTTTTGTACGCAGTCCGGGAAATGCGATCGCGTATTTTAGGATTCCGCAAAAAATTAGCAGCGAAAGCATCCAAGGGGGGAAACATCAATTTACTTAACGGTGAACCCCCTTTTAACCCAGCGCTATCTATTAATACCAGTTTTTTTACTACTTCTGGATAAGTCAAGGTGAAATCAATAGCCGCAGCACCCCCCATCGACGCACCCACCAAAATCACTGGTTGGTTAATGAGGGTTTGCCAAAAATGATACAGATGGGTTTTGATGGCTATGGGGCTAAATGGTAAACCGGCAATTCTGTCTGTAAACCCAAAGCCTAATAAATCCACAGCCCAAGTTTCATTATCCCCTGCCAGCAGTGGCAAAAGGCGACGAAATTCTAATACGGAACTGTCGAAGCCGTGAATTAATAAAATTGGCGTACCACCACTACCCTGTTGAACATAAGTAGTAGTAATTGGTTGACTAATTAAAGAAGTAGCGATCGCTTGACTTTGAATATTTTGGGCCAAGGCGATAGAAGTAGGTTCTGTCAGTTGCCCAACTGAGGTAGGTAAAAAATTAGGAAACATAATTTTTAGTTTACAGCAGAGACTAAGAGAAAATTTTCCCAAATGTCAAAATTGGTACGAAAGCCTCGTACAATTGATATCACTTCATTTTTTCAACTCAGGAGCTAATGCCATGCCAATGGCGGTTGGCGTAATTGAAACCTTGGGCTTTCCTGCTGTACTAGCAGCAGCGGACGCAATGGTTAAATCTGCCGCAGTCACAATTGTGTATTATGGTCAAGCTGAAAGCGCTCGAATGTTAGTCGCTGTTCGGGGACGCGTTTCAGAAGTTAATAGGGCGGTAGAAGCAGGAATATTCGCCGGAGAACAAACTTTTGGTGGTCAAGTAATTACCCATTACATTGTTCCTAACCCCCCAGAAAACGTGGAGACCATTTTACCAATCCACTTCACCGAAGCATCTGAACCGTTCCGGATGTAATAGACAAATTCGTGATCTGATATCTTGCACCATTGTCAATAACCATAGGGTAAGCAGTACGCACTTTATAAAAATTGGCATCAAATCAGTGATACAAAATGCGATCGCCCCAGAAGCGCGATTACCAGCCCGCAAGTGATTAAACTTCCCCACGTTGCTGTGGAGAGTGCATTTCTTGCCCCACATACATTTATTCATAAAGGAGATTACTAATGTCATTACAGGCCGTTGGCGCACTTGAAACGAAGGGTTTTCCTGCTGTACTAGCAGCAGCTGATGCGATGGTGAAAGCTGGTCGCATTACCCTTGTCGGCTATATCAGAGTGGGTAGCGCTCGTTTTACCATCAATATTCGCGGGGATGTTTCTGAGGTCAAAACCGCTATGGCTGCTGGTATTGAAGCCGCAGAAAATGTTCATGGTGGTACTCTCGAATCCTGGGTGATTATTGCCCGTCCCCATGAAAACGTAGAAGCGGTTCTGCCCATCGGCTATACAGATGCAGTCCAACAGTATCGGGATTCTGTAGAAAACCCAATTGTGCGCTCATCTAATCGCTTATAAAGTTAAATTCATCAGTTATTAGTCAAAAGTTTCGGTGTTAATAAATTATTCACAATTAACCTTTGACCTTTGGCTATTGACTTTTTTGATGAAACTATGATGACTCAATAACTTTACAACTTCATCATCTCCCCTGTTTCTCCTCTATTAGTTGATAATCTGCTAAATATTTCTCAAAAAACAGAAATTGATGGCAGTACTAACCAATCTTAGGTATATCTAGACCAGACAAAAACTACAATTTAGAAGAACTTACCTAAATTGTGCATAAAGTTAGTCAATCCAGACGTAATAAGAATAGAACATCCCAGATGTCTTGAGAGAAAAGACAGACTTATGGGCAACTGCCAAGATGATCAGTTAAGTATGACAAATGGGGGTTGTGATGCAAACTTTAATACAGGGTTTCGAGGAGCGCAATCTCGCTATGACCAAGGAGGCAGAAAAACTAGCTCATTATTGGGGTCAGCGTCTAGCTGCGGAGTGTCCAGAACAAAGTATCGCCAACAGAGAAAGTATTATTCTCTGGCTTTTAGGAAGCGAATCAGAACGCTTTGATCACTTTAATCCTCAAGAACTCAAAATTGCTAAACAAGCGATGGAATATCGCTGGAAAATTTTACGTCAACGCTACTTGGGGGTCGGGCGAGAACGTGCCTATCGCCAGCTGCTGATTCGTTTAGCAAGTTTAGTCACATTACGCAATAAGATTCAGACTTGGGTTTCTCTGAGTCGCGATCGCCAGCGTAGTGTCATGGATGTGTTGCAAGAAGTTATACAAGAATTACTGCAAAGCGATAAGTATATGCAGCAGCAAATGGCTTGTATCGCTGAATTTACCAACGATAAACGACTGCGAGATACTCTATTATTTGCCAGTATAGAAGAGTATTCTATGCGGCCAGTCCGGAATCAACCCTTGCTTGTCTATAGATTTGTTAACTACCTGCGTCGCATTCAGCGTGGTGGTTTAACCCAAGTGCCAGGAAGTGATTTAATCAGGCTAGTTTCCGAAGAAATCCTCTCAGAGGATAGTGACCATCGAGTCAATTTAGCTGATCATCAAGCGATCGCCGAACATCAAGAGGCACAACAACTAGAAGACCAACAGGCACTACGGCAGCTAGTACAACAGGAATTTGCCGCTTATTTACAAGAAACTTTGGGAGAAGAGGCAGTAGACTGGCTGCGATTGTATCTACAAGGCAAGTCCCAAGATGAAATCGCCAAAAAACTAAATAAGCCAATTAAAGAAATTTACCGCCTGCGAGAAAAAATTAGTTACCATGCGGTGCGCGTCTTTGCCCTTAAAAGTAAACCAGAACTCGTGGATAACTGGTTGGCAACTTCCCTGCAAGAAAATAATTTGGGGCTAACTCAAAACCAATGGCAACAACTGTATGAAAACTTAACTCCTTTGGGGCGACAGATCCTAGATTTGCGTAAAGCAGGCGACTCTATAGAAGCAATAGCCCAACAGTTAAAATTCAAAACTCATCAGGTCATGGGCGAATGGACAAAAATATATCTTGCAGCCCAGTCTTTAAGAACTCAAGAATGACTAATGAGTTTAACTACTGGCAATGTCTCATCACAAACCTTTCCGATTTATCAGTTGAAGGGGCGACGGAAGCTGCCAGGACTGCGACTGCCTGGCTACTTTGCGTCTACGTAAAAAGCAAGTTTCTAACTATACACTGAATATGTAAATTTGAGATTGAGAATGAATCCCAAACCCAAAAATTGATGTAATTAATTTAACTTTTAACAAGATAATAAGGTATCTTTATTTACTTCTAACTAATTTGTAGCAAAATAAAATATAAGAATAAATTGAGTAATCAAATTTATGTTGTCTTCAGACGGCACACCAACTGATACAAAAGTAATTGCTCCGCAAGTATTACCCAAAATTCCAGCCAATTGGGAGCATAGACGCGAGGAAATATTCCATCTAATTGATAGTCTATTATCCTTTGAAGCTTGCTTATACCACCAAATTGCGCCCTTTGGAATAGAAGGCAATCAGCTGTTACTAGGTATGGTTAATCTACAAGACAGTGAATCACTGGATTACGGAAGTCGAATTGTATCTTATGTTAACTGCACAATGGTGGTTGAAGAAATCACTAGCGATACACACAGCACCATACTATCGGCTTACCTCAACCATAAAAATACATTCCTCCCAGATGCCCAACAAGATGCTAAGTTGGCCTCAGAAAAGAGCAAAATAACTTTTATCAACGAACTGATTGAATCTGCAACTGCCACCTCTAAATCCCATCAAAAAATATTGATGTCGTTGGCTCAGACAGAAACCCCACAAACATCTGAGCAACAGCAGGATTTTTCCCCCAAACCCAATTCAGATGACTCATCTCCCACAAGCACCCCCACTCCGCCCGTAAACGAGAAGCAACAAAAAAATTCTGCTGAGTTAAAATTACTGACTCAATTAACTGTTTTACAAGTAGATTGCCCAGAAGAACTGATTCCTGTTGAGATGCTGGCCAGTCTACCACCCAAAAAATTACTAAAAGAATTGCTAGGGAGAGTTTTGAGTGGGGGAATTGGCCGTTTGTATTTAGAAAGACAACCTTACCAAGGTAAAATAATTTGGAGTGATAATGGAGTAATGCAGTTTGTATTAGAAAATCTTCCCCTTTCCGTATTCCAAGGAGTGCTGAATCAATTGAAGTGCTTGGCTTCCCTACCGATGAGCAAACTTGCAGAACCAAAACAAGTAGAAAAAGAATGCCTATATCAAAAAAATCGTTTATTATTACGCCTGCGGGTGATGCCAGGAACTTACGGTGAAGAGGCGACTATACAAGTATTGAAGGGAACAGCTTTAAAGTTTTATCAGCAACAACAGTTAGCCCGCCTGAGTCGCGATGCTTTGGGAATTTCTCAACAACTTAGCTTTAAGTTACATGAACTTCAGCAACGAATTCGGCTCAATCCCAATCTAGAATCTGAGCAACTGGCAGCTGTAGAAGCCTTAAATCAGCTAGTAAAAAATTTAGACCAGCAGATAAAAATACTCAAAGCAACTAGCGAGACACCAAAAAACAGCTAAGAAGAATTAATTCTCTCAGTGAAAGTGCTGTTTTCGTTCCTACAGACACTTGTTATGTTCTAATGGAATTCAAGACTAAGCCTTTTGGAAGTTTTAGTGTACTGGATAAAAAAAATGCGGAAAATCCCTGAGAAACAGCAGCGCAGTTGCGCTTTTTACACTTGAAGCAGGGGAGAGTCAAACTAAGATTGTGGGTTTAAAAATCTATAGTAGCCAACTTAATTTTTCAGACTTAAACTCATTTATTTTAGATACTACATGCAGACTGAGGTTTTTAGTCAACTTTTTCCCTTACTGAGTACAGCCAACCCACAGACTTTGGAATGGCTACTCAACGTGGCAATCGAACACGAATACCCTGTGGGGCGAGCCGTGTTGATGGAAGATGCCTGGGGTAACGCAGTTTACTTCGTAGTTTCCGGCTGGGTGAAAGTCCGACGCACCTCCGGAGATGATTCTGTAGCCCTAGCAATTTTAGGTCAAGGTGATTTTTTCGGCGAAATGGCAATATTAGATGAATCCCCGCGTTCAACGGATGTTGTTGCCCTTTCTCCAGTGAAATTGTTGAGTATTTCTAGAGAGCGTTTTATTCAAATATTATTTAAAGATCCGCAGTTACATCACCGGATGTTGCAACTGATGGTGCGGCGATTGCGACAAATTAACCAGCGCTTACAAATCCGCTCTTATCCGCCTGCTGTCAAACTTGCTCACACCTTAGTCAATTTGGGCGAAAGCTATGGACAAGAATCAAGCCAAGGTAAGAAAATTTTGAATATTCCTTTTAAAGATTTAGCCGAGGTGACAGAAATTGGTGTTGAAGAAACTACCAAAATCATGCAAAAACTAGATGAAAAAGGTTGGATCATGATTGACAGTGCCAACAATATTATTAATCTCGTCAACTTGAAAAAGTTGATTAACCTCGCGGGACAGGTCTAAACTCGATGTTATGTATTTTCACCAAGAATTCCCCATCTTAGGGTGAGAACACCAACATATTTACGAAATTAACCTTTCTGCATCATGATAAATGTAATGGTTTTGATATGACATTTATTAAATGTGGGAAACTACTTGTATTGGGTAAACCTCAGGCTAGTGCCGCAAGGTGTTCGTCAGGAGGGGCGTATTGCAATACGCCAATACAAAAGTCAACAGTCAAGAAGCTTCGAGGGGGTAAATTTGGAGGAATCCCCGTTGAGCCAGAATCTCTTGGTTTTTGACCATGAGGAGTGTCAATCAGTCTTAAGTCTACATTTGTTAACTACCAACTATTGACTATTGGCCATTAAATATTGACTATTATCTATTGACTCAGAATTTATAACTCTTAATTACAGATGACCGAAGCAACAGCACCTTGTATCGAGATTGGCATCCAGGAAACAGTACCGATGATTCATTACCTGGTGGCAATGCCTCAACCAGAAACGCATCTGTTTGAAGTGACATTGCAGCTAATCAACCACTCATCGAAAGTTCTTGACTTGAAAATGCCAGTATGGACACCAGGCTCATACTTAGTGCGAGAATACGCTAAAAATTTACAATATTTCACCGCTTTTACTGGGGATAAGCCGTTGCCTTGGCGCAAAATCAGTAAAAACCATTGGCAGGTCAATACAAGTGGTGTTTCAGAGTTAACGGTGCGTTACCGGATGTTTGCCAATGAGTTATCGGTACGGACGAATCATTTGGATAGTACCCACGGCTATTTTAATGGTGCGGCAATGTTTTTTAGACTCCCTGGTTGGGAGAGTCTACCGATTCAGGTGACTGTCGTACCACCGCATCCAGATTGGCGGGTAACTACTTCTTTACCACAAGTTGATGAGCAAGTTCATACTTTTTCGGCTGCCGATTTTGACACTCTTGTGGATAGTCCTTTTGAGATTGGTAGCCATCAATCTTATTACTTTGAAGTTTTGGGGAAACCCCATGAACTGGCTGTTTGGGGACAGGGCAATTTACAAACGCAGCAAGTAATTGCCGATATCCAAAAAGTTATCCAGGTAGAAGGGCAGATGTTTGGGGGTTTGCCCTACGAAAGATATATTTTTCTGCTGCATTTATTTGCCCAGGCTTATGGAGGTTTGGAGCATAAAAACTGTTGCTCATTAATTTACCAGCGTTTTGGGTTTCGCTCTCAGGATAAGTACGAACGCTTTGTGCAATTAGTGGCACATGAATTTTTTCACTTGTGGAATGTGAAGCGTATTCGCCCCAAAGGGTTAGAAGTTTTTGATTATGAACAGGAGAACTATACTCCTTCTTTGTGGTTCTGTGAGGGAACTACAAGTTACTACGACTTACTGATTCCTTTGCGGGCTGGTATTTATGGTGCTAAGTCGTATTTAAATCATTTGGGGAAGGAAATTAACAGATTTTTGACCACGCCAGGACGCAAGGTGCAACCACTGGCTGAGTCTAGTTTTGATGCTTGGATTAAACTTTATCGTCCAGATGCCAATAGTGGCAATTCCCAAATGTCCTACTATTTGAAGGGGGAAATGGTTTCTTTGTTGCTAGATTTGCTGATTAGAGCGCGACATGGTAATCAGCGATCGCTTGATGATGTCATGCGGCAAATGTGGCGGAAATTTGGTCAACTAGAAATTGGCTACACTCCCGAACAGTTGCAGGAGGTAATTGAATCGGTGGCGGGTGTGGATTTGGCTGATTTCTTTGAATGCTATATTAACAGCACTGACGAATTACCTTTTAATCATTACTTAGAACCCTTCGGATTGCATTTGGTAGCGGAACGGGAAGAAGAACCATATCTAGGTGTGAAAGCAAAAACTGAACATGGGCGGGAAGTAATTAAATTTGTGGAAGTCGGTTCACCTGCACAAGTAGCAGGAATTGATGCAGGCGATGAGTTATTGGCTATTGAGGGCATTCGGTTAACAGCTCATCAATTGAGCGATCGCCTCAAAGATTACCAACCAAACGACACTATTGAAGTGACAATTTTCCACCAAGATGAATTACGTACCTATTCCGTTACCCTTGGTACACCACATCCGACTAAGTTTCAGATTGTTCCAGTACATAATCCCGATCCCTCACAGAAGGAGAATTGTGCCGGGTGGTTAGGCGTACCGATAGTTACTCTTAACTAAGTTGGGCTGGGGATAAAAATCATAATTATCTCCCCCATCTGCCATTCAAATGAGTACAAGCGATCGCGCCCTTTGATTTTTGCTGCCATTTTACCCCTTTGCATTTATTCATGGGGCAGTCGAGAAACACAAGCCAAATCCGCAACGGTGTGAAGTTGTCCGCGAAAATATAAACGATACAACTCACACGCGGGAGTACAGCGATCGCCTTCCAGGTTCACCAGCCCCATACTATGTAATTTATACGCTATGACTGGCTCTAATTTCACATAATTAATCGCCGTAATTACCTCGTAGAAAGCAGTTGCCAATTCTGAATCTCCTCGCAGTACCAATACATACTGTCTTAAATACTCATGATAAATTCCCGTGGTCGTTGCGGCTTTTTGTAGTAGTTCCTGTAGGTTCCCTTCTAACCCTCCCCTACCCACAAGGTGATACAAAGCCAACCTAATTAAATAAGGATGTCCCCCCACCATTGCCATTAAACGTTCAGTATTATTAGTATCTGCCCAATCTAGTCCGTGACATTGTGCTAGATCCTCCACTTGCTCTTTTGTAAAAGTTGGCAACTTAATTAGCAAACCCATATTGAATGGGGATTTAGTCAATTTTAAAGGCACAAGAATTTCCTGAGAATAAACCAATACCAAACGGAGTTTTTGCCAAATCTCCAGCATTTTCGACTGTTCATACCAAGAACGCATTAATGGCAGAAATTCCCCAGTAATTTCTGGATACTCAAATATCCAATCTATTTCGTTCAATATTAAAACCAAAGGACTTTTGACAGCAGCCAGCAAATACTTTTGGAAATAAATAGAGCAGCTAACTTTACTACCCATATCCTCATCCCAATAATCATTAAGTTTTGGTTCTAGCTGTAACTCCCGGCTAACATTGGCACAGAACCAACGCAAAAACTTATCCAAACTGCTAAAGACGACTTTATCCGCTTGCTGAAAATCCAGACTTACAGTGCGAAAACCTTGATTGGTCGCGCGTGCCATTATCCTGAGAATCAGAGAACTTTTCCCCATCTTCTTGGGGGCTTGGATACAGATAACACTTCCTGGTGTAGCTATTTCTGTATAGGCAAGTTCCTCAACTGGCGGGCGAGGAATGTAGAATCTAGAGCTAAGAGATACCGGGCCATTGGGAAATTCCAAGGAGATAGCAGTTGCGGCGCGGTTGAACTCTTTTATTAACTGTTGGTGGGTTTTGCTTAGACGACGAGGTGACAAGGTTTCACGAAAGTTAGATTTGTTAATAGGTTCGCGCCAAATATCGCTTAATAATTGCCATAAATTAGCCGCAACTTTCCGCACCCGCTCTCCCCCGTAATGGGCTTCAAAGGCTATACTTGTATAAGTTTTTCCCTCCCACGAAGAGCGCAATATGATTTCTTGGAGTGTCGTTAAACCATTTACCTGGCTGGCTTTTAGTAGCAATACGACTTCATCTATAGTCATTCGTGATCGGCCTTACTTCAGTGTGACATTTCCTCACAGGATCTTTCTGCCTCAAAATTGAGTTTTTGAGAATTCAAATGAATAATGTAGCCTCCCAAGTTTGAGTGAAAGCCAGTTTTTTTTCAAAAAGCTACAAATGCAGCTTGACAATATGATTTTTATCTGAAACATCTGGCATATATTAATTCTAGAATTTTTCCCTGAATAATTCCCAAGTAATTAAGCTACTTAACCCGTGATTTTAGATACAGTTTCTCTGACATTCTGAGATAATAGATGCCCAAAGTGTAGCTAATTTCTGGGAAAATACAACACGAGCGATCGCTACAGAGGTTACACCCTGACCTTTAAGTTTTCTTATATTTAATTCAAGATTAGTCATACTTTGTTGATATATCTTTGAACTTTGACTAAATTGACTGAGTAATAGCTAAGTGAACATATTCATACTTTTCATCTTGACGTTCAGGTGCTAACACAGCGGAGAGAAAAAAGCCCAGAATATCTTCCTCATCGTATCAGCAGCTATGCATATAAAAGAACCCGCTACCTACCATATGGAAGCTCAAGTTTCAGCGCCAAGCTGTCAAAGTTTCCCAAATCAACAGCAACAGCAACAAGCCCCAGGAGACTTAGAAATGGGCCAGCATTCGCATACAGCTTTACAAATGGCATTAGCCGCCAGTGGTCTGGGTTGGTGGAACTGGAATTTAGTTACCAATCAAACTTACTATGACCCTCAGTGGAAGCAAATTTTAGGGTATAAGGTAGAAGAAATTACCAACCACTATCAATCCTTTGAGCAACTTGTACATCCAGAAGATTTGTTGAAAGTCCGCCAAGTATTGCAAGAGTACCTGGAAGGATACATACCTAACTTTGAAATTGAATTGAGAATGTTGGCTAAATCCGGCGAGTGGAAGTGGATTTTTTCTGGTGGACGAGTATTTGAGTGGGATGAATTTGGTAAACCGCTATGGATGACAGGAACGCACAGGGATATTACCCAGGAGAAAATATTTCAAGAAACTTTGCAACAGCAGCAAAAACAGCAACAGTTGTTAAAAGCTGTACAAAAACACATAAATGGCTGTTTTCAAATAGAGCCATTGCTACAAAATGTATTAGCAGAAATGCGACGATTTTTACAGATTGATCAGGCATTGATTTACTGTATTCAACCTAATGGTAGAGGTAAAGTAGCTTTTGAATCTACTGCTACACCCTTAACATCTTTGAAAGATACAGATATTCAAATTTTCATACCTCAGAGGGAGTTAGAAGCATACCAATCAAGCATCAGCGAGGAAACTAATACAGTACATAAATTATCTGGACAAATCAATTTTTTGAAGCAATTGGAAGTTAAAAGCAATTTAGTAATTCCTATTTTTTTCAAAGAGAAAGAGTATGAATACCCAGAATTTTCACAAAATAAATTGTGGGGACTGTTAATTATTTATGACCGTTTTAATAACCGTCAGTGGCAGAAATGGGAAATAGATGCTGTAACACAAATCAGTCAACAAATAGGAATATCTATTCAGCAAGATCAACTTTGTGAACAAGTTAAGCGTGAAATTACTAAAGGTGAGTTTGCGGAAGCACAAGTAAGACAAAAATCAGAACAACTGCAAATTACCCAAGGACAATTATTACAGAATGATCAAATGGCTAATCTCGGTCAAATCGTAGTAGAGATGGCTAACGAAATTGATAATCCTATTAACTTTATTTATAGTAATCTTCATCCCACTAGTCAGTATGCTGAAGATTTAATTAAACTAGTTGAGCTATATCAATATTATTATCCCAAACCGAAATCAGGAATTACTTCATATTTGCAACAGTTAGATTTGAGTTTGATAAAAACAGATTTTTTGAAATTGTTCTGGTCAATGGGATCTGGATTTGAGCGCATTCAAGAGATTGTTTCTGCCCTGCGGAATTTCTCTGTTCTTGATGCCAATAAAATGCAAAAATATAACCTACATGAGGGGCTGGATAGCGTAACCAGAATATTGCAGCATCGCCTCAAACAAAATCAAGATAGACCAGGAATTGAAGTCATTAAAGATTTTGGAGAATTACCTTTAATCGAGTGTTATCCTGGAGAGCTAAATCAAGTATTCATGAATATTTTGAATAATGCGATTGATGCTTTAGAAGAAAGGATTAAACAAGACTATTCCCTGATTCCCCAGATTTGTATCCGGACAGAAGTTGTGAGTAGCCATTTATCATTAGTCACTAAAAATGAACCCCATACAGTTGATAAACAACTTACCAGAAGGCAAAAAGTTGTGATTCACATTTATGATAATGGTAAAGGGATACTTCCTCATATTAAAAGGCGGATATTTGAACCTTTTTTTACTACTAAACCAATGGGTAAAGGTAAAGGATTAGGACTAGCAATTAGTCAACAAATTATTGTGGAAAAACATCAGGGTAAGCTTAAATGTAATTCTCAATTAGGTCATGGTACAGAGTTTGTGATTGAAATGAATACAACAGCCCGACACTATACTGATATAAGAAAACACGCTAGTTTTTAGGTAATAATGGTAGCATGATTTATGTGAGTATTTGAACCTAATTCTCCTAAATTATGCCACGCATCTTTGATAACATTGAATTAAGTAGGTAGGCACAAATAAACCTAACCATGTAACAAAATGTAAAATCCTTAAAACCCTTGCGATTGCTTCACTCCACTACGCTCCGTTCGCAATGACATACCTTGAAATTTTTCCGCCTACCTACTTACAGCTATTACCCAGTTTACGAGAAACCCTAAAATTATCTTATCGGGCAGATTTTTGTGTTGGTTACTTTAACTTAAGAGGATGGCAAAAAATTGATGATTTAATTAGTCAGTACGTGGGAGAAACTGGTGCTTGCTGTCGGTTACTTATTGGAATGCAAACTTTACCACAACAAGAAGTTCAGGAATTTTTCACACTGGGAACTCGTGAGGGCGTTAACTTCGGAGTTTCACATGACCAGTGATAGTCATTTATTTAAGCAGCAGTCAGGTAAACGAAGATTACCACTTTATCAAGGAAAGATGATTCATCAATTCACTCATAAATTTGCTGAACCTAGATATTGGGTTGATGAAAATGAAGGAAGAAAGTCTATATTAGGACGGAATGGAATTGATAACGGTCAAAAATTAAATTATCAAGGATATCGTTTAGGGTTTCGGGATGTAGCACGAAATACAGATATTCGCACGATGATTGCTAGTTTGACTACACCTCAAGTTTTTGCTGGCAATACACTTATTTTATCTCAAAAATTTAGCAATAAAAATGAATTGTTGTTTGTTGTAACTGCACTAAATAGCTTTGCTTGTGATTTTATAATTCGTCAGAAAGTAACAGTACATTGTAATATGTTGTATGTTTACCAATTACCAATACCGAGATTAACAGCCGGGGATGAATACTTTAGTGAAATTGTAGAAGGGGCGGCGAAACTAATCTGCACAACTCCAGAATTTGACGATTTGGCGGAAGAAGTGGGACTTGGTTCGCACAAAAATGGCGTGACTGATGAAACAGAACGGGCGGAAATTCGAGCGGAACTTGATGGGATGATAGCGCACCTTTACGGTTTAAGTCAGGAGGAATTTGCTTACATTTTGACTACTTTTCCTCTGGTTCCAGATGCTGTTAAACAAGCGGCTTTAACTGCTTATGTGGGTAAGCTTTCCAATATGGGGGTTTAATCGTTTTTTTCCTGTGTCATTAGCCTTGGCGATTAAAATTGCGGCTACACATACAAAGTCCGCACTATGGCTAACGCCACGCTACGCTATCGACAAGCTCAGTGAACACCTGCGCGGACTCAGGAAATTTGGAAATTTCAACCCGCGCAGGCGGGTTTCGCCTGTGTAGCTGCGATTTTAATCGCCTAGTATTTGAGTTCGTTAGGGTTAGTTTTAGCGAAAGATTCGGCATTTTGGCATGACAAATATTTCGATAACAGTTTAAATAAGATATCAACAGGGAAAACGGGAAAGTGAAAACTGTACGCAGTATAGGGTCAAGCCTTGTTTTCAATCATCCTGTCCCTATGCCAGTTGTTGATTTTGTGCTGTTGAACGGCTATAAATGGGTGAACAAGTCAATTCGCCGCACGAAATCATCGCTTCATTACAACTGGCTAAATATGTGACTACATTAAATAGGTTAACTGATATGGCGGTTCTCGCTTGAGTGAGATACAAGAACCCCACCCCCAACCCGCAAGCGAGGAGGGGGCTATGATGTATTTCATTCAAGTTCATAACTGATAACTGATAACTATTCTGTGGGTGCTGGTTCTTCTACAGGACGAATAATAACAGGTGCTGGTGTCTCCTCTGGCTGGAATATTCCCTCTAATGCTTGTTCTAGGGTTGGAGCCATAACGATGCGGTTTTCAAAGGCGACGATTACCCGGACTAGGGTGGGTAGTCTGTTTTGGGTGGCTTCTAAATAAATTGGCTCGACGTATAATAAGGATTGTTCAATGGGAATAATTAATAGATTACCTTGAACGGCTCTTGACCCTTGGCGATTCCACAGGGAAATTTGCTGAGAAATTACTGGGTCTTGGTTAATCCGCGCTTCTATTTGGTCTGGTCCGAAAATTAAGCGTTCTTTGGGGAATACATATAGTAGTAATTTACCGTAATTTTCACCGTCTGACCGTGCTGCTAACCAAGCGATTAAATTGGAGCGTTGTCTGGGTGTGTAGGGTAAGAGTAAGATAAATTCTTCAAAGGGAACTGTGGGGAGACTGGTAATTAAATAGTAGGGGTCTACTGGACGGGCTTCATCACCATAGATTTCGTTGGGTATTTGCCATTGGTCTTCTCGGTTATAAAATACCTGGGGGTCTGTCATGTGGTAGGTCATCAATCGCTCTGATTGAATTTTGAAGTAGTCTACCGGATAACGAATATGGCTCAGAAGGGTAGGGGGTAAATCAGTCAGGGGTTTGAAGGTGTTGGGAAATATTTTTGACCAAGTTTGAATAATCGGGTCACGGGTATCGGCGATGTAAAAGTTAACTGTACCGTGGTAAGCATCGATAACGATTTTGACTGAGTTGCGAATGTAGTTGATTTCTTCGCTGGTGGTGTCGGAGTAGGGATAGCGATCGCTTGTGGTATAAGCGTCTATAATCCAATAAAGGTAATTACCATTACTAGGAAAATCACCGTTACCATTTTCTGGGTTGGCATCAGCAGCAACTAAGTAAGGGTCACTGTCAAATTTTAAGAAAGGTGCGATCGCCTGAATCCGTTCTTTAATATTCCGTCGAAATAATACTTTGGTATCTGGCAAAAAGTCCCGTGTAAAAAGCATTTGCCAATCTTTCAAATACATGGAAAATAATAACCGTCGCCACCCCGTACCAATGCGAACGCCCCCCAAACCATCATATATATTGTAAACATTATCACTACCACTGGGATAGTCTAATTCTCTGACTCTTGTCCCAGTCATTACATAAGTATCACTGATTTCACCGTAGTAAATTCGGGGTTGTCCAATGGGAACGCTGTCACGAATGGCTTCACTGGAGGTATTCAGGGCGCTTTCATCATTACCCGCTATATCTTTAACAAAGTATTCTGGTAGCCCTCCTGGGCCTACGGTATTAACGGGACTGAGGGTAAACCCGTAACCGTGGGTATAAATTAAATGTCGGTTTACCCAAGTTTTAGCTTGTTCTGGTACAGCAGTATAGTCTAATTCTCGCGCCGAAATTAGGACTTGTCGCCGTTCTGTGGGTTGGTTTTCTGGGTTGGCTTCTGTCTCTTCTGCTGGTGCTGTCGGTCTTTCTGCGGGTGTTTCTGTCAAAAGTGTATAGCGGTCAATATCTGCATCTGGGAAGCGGTAGTAAAGGCGAATTTGTTGCAGTTGACGGTTAGTTTCTAGAAGTGGTTGTTGATCCCAAAGGCGAATATTGCGAATTGTTAAATCGTTTCTTTGGATATCGGCTTCGGTCAAGTCTCCTATGGGGTTGAAGGTTTGAGCGTCGATGACTTCTAAATCAAATGCTTGCCGAGTTAAAGCAATGGTACGCTCAATATATGGTTGCTCTCGTTGTAATTCGTTGGGCTGAACAATGAAATTCTGGACTATAGTGGGGAGGACAAAATCGGCTGCTACAACGACGACTAAATACAGCCCCAAACTATAAAATATAAATTTGCGATATCGAGATTGGGCTTTCCAAGCAAATGTCCGCCAGAGTAGGTACAAGGCAACTACTAAAGCGAAGAGGGACAAAATGGTATAAGCTGGTAAGACTGCCGAAACATCGGTGTAACTAGCACCGTAAGTTACCCCACGCTTAGAATAAACGAGTTCAAAACGACTCAGCCAATAACTCAGGGCGACAAAGAGCATGAATAAGCCCCCCAACCCGTATAAATGACGCTGTTGTTGGGAGGAAAACCCTGGGAAAATCCCCTGACTGACGCTATCTGCTGAGAGGAGATAAGTTAGACTGACAGCGATAAAAGCATATAAGAATAATCCTATCCCCCATAGTTCTAACAGTTCCCAAAATGGCAGGGAAAATATATAAAAGCTAATATCTAGATTAAATAAAGGCTCAGAGGCGTTGAAGGCGGTAGGGGTAAAATATTGCAGTACCCTAGCCCAGTTGTGAGATATTACCCAAGCAAAGAGGACACTAAAAGCCAGTGCGATCGCATTCAAGAAAAAACCAGGATAAGTTATGATGGCGATCGCCACTCCAGCAAATAAAGCAATATACCAAGCTTGAGAGATAATTTGCACACTGATCAATTGCCAAATTCGCTCAAGTCTAAATAGCGGTGGAACGGGTGGAATAGTTCTGAGAGTGGGAGAATGCCAATAACTAAGGGATATTTCACCATAATGAACCAGCATTAATGCCACTAAGACGCTGAATATCAAAGCTATAGGTAGCAACCAGAGTAATCTTAATGGTTTAGTCCGAGATTTAGGTGACTGTATTTCCTCACGTCTGGAATAATGAGGACTGAGAAAATTTTGTAAATCGCTATCAATTCCTGCTTCCTCGCGCTGGACTTCCTTAATTTTCAAAGAATCAGGATATTTTAGCTGTTGTGCAAACCTGAGATTTCCTAGTAGAAATGTAGCCGTAACACCAGTTACAAGTATCCACAAACCCCCCTGGGTAATTATCCGCAGCAGAAATACTTGTACATAGCCGACATTTTCAAACCAGAAAATTTCTGCTCCCAGACGCGAAACCAAATCCAGGAATAGCCAAACTCCCAGTATTATTATTAATAATCTAAAGCACCATTTCCATAACATATTTGGGGATTGGGGAGTGGGGAGTGGGGAGTGGGGAGTAGGGAATATAAAAAGCCAAAAACACCTTAATTCTTCCTTCCTCCTTTGCGCCTTTGCGCCTAACGCACTTCGTGCTAGAGCCTATGGCACGCTCCGCGAACGCTTCGCTGATGCGTGAAACTAATCCATATTTTCCCTAAGCAAATACGAATTACTCCGCAGGGTCGATGCGATTAACAAACCAAGCCACAGGAATCATTGGTAAAGCCGGAAGCAGACAAATCAGCCATTGTTCTAAATTCAAAGGAGCAGTTCTAAACAAAATATTCATTACACCCCATTGACTAAAGATGATTTGCAGGAAGACCGTACAGATTATACCCAAAGCCATCGCCTTGCCATCATTAATTCTAGCAGCTTGACCTCTGAGTTTCCTAAATACCACATTTGTTAACTGGCTGATGCTCAATAAATAAACAACTCGCCCAGCGACTAAAGCTTGAATCGCCATTGTTCGCGCCAAGTCAATATTACCTGTGTCTTGACGCACCCATTCAAACATCCCGAAAATCAGAATCCAGTTAAATATGGAAACTGCGGCTATACGCTGAAGTAGTGTACCAGAAAGTAATGGCTCCCGTGGGTTGCGGGGTTTGAGTTGCATTACTCGGTCTGATTTAGGTTCAAAGGCTAAAGGTACAGTCATGGTAACTGAGTTAACCATGTTTAACCACAGGACTTGCAGTGATAGAATTGGTAAATCTCTGGCGAATAAGGCACTAATCAGAATGGTCATCGATTCGCCACCGTTGACAGGTAGAATAAAGGCGATCGCCTTGCGTAAGTTCTGATATACTGTTCTTCCTTCTTCGACTGCGGCTTCAATGGAGGCAAAATTATCATCGGTGAGCAACATATCAGAGGCTTCTCTAGCCACATCTGTACCTGCGCCACCCATTGCTATCCCAATATCAGCTTGTTTTAATGCAGGTGCATCATTGACACCATCTCCAGTCATAGCGACAATTTCGCCTTGAGACTGCAATGATTCCACTAACCGCAGTTTTTGCTCTGGTGCAACTCTAGCAAATACTACACCATGTTCTGCGGCTAGGGTGAGTTCATTATCATCCATTTCGGTAAGTTGTCTACCTTCAAAGGCGCGCACTTTACCGTCTTTTTCTAAGCCAATTCTTTCGGCGATCGCCTTAGCTGTGATCACGTGATCACCTGTAATCATCTTAACTTGAATCCCCGCAGTTTTACAGGCACGCACCGCAGCAATCACTTCGGGACGTGGTGGGTCAATCATTCCCTGTAAACCTAAGAAAATCAAGCCAGTAGCTATATCTTCATGGTCTACCGAATTTTGCTCATCTGACACAACTTTCTTCGCAAAAGCCAATACCCGCATCCCCTGAGTAGCCAAGGCTTCTACTTGTTCTTCGATTAATTCCCGGTTAATTGGTTCTGGTTCAGCATTGGCATTGAGCATTTCCTGACAACGGCTCAAAATTGATTCTACAGAACCTTTAACGTAAATAATTTTCCCACCATCGCCAGCTTTTTCGACAGACTCATGGCTATCATGTAGCGTCGCCATGTACTGAAACTGAGATTCAAAGGGAATACCATCGATTCTGGGAATTAAATTCGCCATTTCGGACTGATTCCAACCGGCTTTATTAGCAACTGTAATTAAAGCCCCTTCAGTCGGATCACCCACGACAATCCAATTCCCATTCTTTTGTTCTAAATGAGAATCGGTACAAAGTAACCCAGCCATTAAACAAGCTTTGAGAGTGGGGAAATTATCTGATTCTAAATCTACAGATTTTTGTTTAAATAGAATCTCCCCATCTGGATTATAACCCGTACCACTCACAGAAAAATTATTTCCACCAGCAAAAATTCCCTGAACAGTCATCTGATTTTCTGTCAGAGTTCCAGTTTTATCAGAACAAATTACCGTTGCACCGCCTAAAGTTTCCACGGCTGGTAATTTCCGAATAATGGCGTGTCGGCGTGCCATTCGATCCACCCCAATGGCCATTGTGACTGTCACCACAGCCGGTAATCCTTCAGGAATCGCACTCACAGCTAAAGCTACAGCTGCTTCAAACATTGCCACCCAATCCTGTCCTTGACCCAAACCCACGGCAAAGGTCATGGCTGCTAGTCCCAAAATTATGTAAAGTAATTGGTGACTAAATTTATCAAACTTGCGAGTTAGGGGTGTACTCAGGTTAGTTTGCCGTTCTAAAGATTGGGATATCCGCCCCATTTCTGTAGCACTGGCTGTGGATACTACAAGACCGCTTCCTTGTCCAAAGGTGACAAAACTCCCTGCATAAGCCATGTTCAACCGTTCAGCTAAGGGAGTATCTGGAGTCAGAGTTGTAGTATCTTTTTCCACAGGTACAGATTCACCAGTCAAAGCTGACTCATCTACCTGTAAATTTCGGGAATTGAATAACCGCAAATCAGCCGGAACCTTATCACCAGAAGTCAGCAGCACAATATCCCCCGGAACTAATTCTTGGGAAGGAATGCGGGATTTTTGACCGTTACGGATGACCATTGCTTCTGTAGTCACGGCTTCAGCTAAAGCTGCAATTGCGCCTTCAGCTTTTGATTCCTGCACAAAGCCGATAATGGCATTAATAACCGTTACGCCCCAAATTACCCCGGCGTTTGTCCATTGACCCAATAGGGCTTTGATCAACCCAGCAACCAGTAGAATATAGAGTAAAGCCTGATTGAATTGTAATAAAAATCTCAACCAAGCAGGTTTTCCGGGTTTACCCTTGAGTTCATTCTTGCCAAATTCTTCTTGTCGCTTGTTTACTTCTCCTGATGTTAAGCCCGTTTCTGGGTTACTATTGAGTGTTTGAGCAGCTTCTTGTGCTGCTATGGCGTGATATTCATGTAACTGTCGTCCACCCATTGCAGTTGCAGACATAAAATTTTCCGAAGTACTAAAGTGGTCAAAATCTGGTTAGTGCAGAAATTAAGTGTGGGATACCAACACTCAGAAGTTCATCACTTGGATATGCTTTAAATAATCTGTCAACAACTTTTGTGAGCAGGGTTATTCTGTATATTACTATTTTTGTGTTCGCTTTTCTTCTTCCCTCAGCGATAGCTTATTCCCCGATGTATACTATTTTTGTTATTTTTATTGTATAAGTTGTAACTTTTAATTATGCTCAGTAGCGTTGACCGTTTATTATTTGTCCGACGAGTGCCGATTTTTAAGGAGTTGCGAGATGATTTTATTGTGCGACTGACTTCAGTGATGCATGAGCTGCAATTTCCTGCTAATTATACTATTTTTAAACAGGGAGAAGAAGGGCGATCGCTTTATATTGTCGTGTCAGGTAAAGTTAAAGTCCACATTGGCGAGCAAAAACTCGCAGAGGTAGAACAGGGAAAATACTTTGGTGAAATGGCAGTATTTGATACTCAACCTCGTTCGGCTTCGGCGACAACTCTAGAACCTTGCGAATTTTTAGAATTGACTCAAGAGCAACTTTATGATGCCATTGAGGAAACTCCGGAAATTGCGGTGAATATTATTCGTGAGTTATCTCGTTTGGTTCGGAAGTTAAATGATGATATTAATGTGACTGCTTCTCGGAGTAATTAGTTAGGAAGTTTCACGCAGAGGCGCAGAGGCGCGGAGAGTTTCAAGATGAGGTTTTTTGAGGCATTTTTTGAGAAACTCCTGTGGTATTTCTGGGCTTTGTCCCCAGTGTAAATGAATATAGGAGGCGTGGAGGTTTGAGGGTAAAGTCCATCCTTCTGTTCCCATGTTTTCGTCGCAGTCGTAGCGATAGGTTTGAAACAAGGGATTCTGGGGATTTACACTTAAGCTGGAACGATGAAATTCATGTCCGTAAATGTTTGTATCTGCGGGGATGAGCAGATTATTTTGTAAGGCGACGGCACGACGATATCCTAATGTTAAGCGTCCACCCATGACGGCAGATGTGGGTAATATTCCTACCATTGGCCAGGATTTACTTTCAAAATCAATAATTTGCTCACATAAGTACATTAATCCCCCACATTCGGCTATTGTGGGCATTCCTGCTAAAATTGCCGTTTTTACTCTTTGCAGGGCGTTGGTGTTGGCTGCAAGTGCCGATGCGTAGACTTCTGGGAACCCACCACCAAAGTACATCCCTTGCACATCCGGCGGTAGTTCTGCATCTTCTAAGGGACTCCAGAATACTAATTCTGCGCCTAAGTTTTGCAGTAAGTCGAGATTATCTTGATAGTAAAAATTAAAAGCGCGATCGCGTGCAATAGCAACTTTTATAGGAGAGTCGGTTAACCTCTCCCCCAGCCCCTCTCCTGCAAGGAGAGGGGAGATATTTTCCCCCATTCCCTTGTAGGGAAGGGGGGCTAGGGGGGTTAGGTCTGCTTTATCCGA
>REBL01000281.1 GCA_007692755.1 Nodularia sp. (in: cyanobacteria)
ACTTACCGCCAAAGCGTCCAAAGCGTCCAAGGATGTCGGGAACCTGAGTGTTTGATGGGGAACTGGGAGAGAGGGGTGTAGTAGTCACGGAAAATTTTTGATGACAGGATAGATTTAATTATTATAAAAGCATACTCAGCCCTGGCGACTGGAAGTCACGGCTATACAAACAAAGTCCGCCTGCGCGGACTAACAGAAAACCAATGTTTTCAACCCGCGTAGGCGGGTTTCGCCTGGATGGTTCCGCGATTTCTAATCGCCTGGTGCTGCAATATTTTCTTAATCAAACTTTTTATGTCTTCTGATAAATCTTCCAACAAACGCTTTGTCTACCGTGAATTTGGTAATGATAACTCTGCGGCTACTCAAAGAGGGGTTCCGGAATTACCTCCGCAGCAACAAAACCTGAAGGTGGAGGCTTCCCGCAAAGGTCGCAAGGGTAAAACTGTGACTGTGATTAGCGGTTTCCAGACTAAGCCAGAAGTTTTGACTGATTTAGTTAAACAGTTGAAAAGTCAATGCGGTTCTGGTGGTACGGTGAAGGATAATGAAATTGAAATTCAGGGCGAGCATAAACAGAAAATTCTCGATATTTTGACTAAGTTAGGTTACAAAGCCAAAATTAGCGGGGGTTGATGGATACGGTTTACCACACTTGAAGGTGCTATTAATTCAATAAGCTGATGTTATTGTGGGAATTACGAACCGCCTTCTCTTACGAGACACTACGTGAACGCGAAGCGTATGCTCCCAGGGCTTTAAATGCCAAGAGCGCCAAGATAAAAAAGTTAAATTTTTCACTAGCAATTTAGGAATGCTGTATGGTGGTGGTGAAATAATAAGTTAATAGGTTGATTTTTTTGAGTTTTATAGGAGGTTAATATGGATTTAGTTCGGATTTTGTGTGCTGTTTTCTTGCCTCCTCTGGGAGTCTTTTTACAAGTTGGTTTTGGTATAGATTTTTGGATTAATATACTGTTGACATTGTTGGGTTATATTCCGGGGATAATTCACGCTGTGTGGATAATTGCTAAGAAATAATGTTTGGGGAGGTGGGTTTGTCAGCCTATCTCTCCCTACCACGGCAAAATATGAATTAAGTTAAAATTTTGGATAAATAAACGTTCGCGTAGCGTGTGCCTAGCGCATACCATACCAGGCACAAAGGACACGGAGTTAAGCGGATGTTTGTAAAGTCTAATTTATTACTAGTACAAGTCGGCGTAAATAAACAGACCATTCAAAATCCATGAAAAGTCCATTTTATCAGCCATATTATATTCGCCCCAAACTTTTAAAACATCCTCTAAGAGGGTTTGAGTGGTTTTTTTTGCGTTAAGTGGTTGAGTGGTTTTTTATTTGGAAGTTCCTATCTCTACAAAAACGGGCGATAATACTACTCTCCGAAGACGTGAAGACCGATCCTAGTATTTCTGTTTGTGTCCCTACAATGACCATATATAAACAAAACAGGCTCTTGTTCTCTGTGCGCCTCATATTTGGAGTGGTTTATCGAAAAGCCTATGCAACCCACTAATCCTAATCAATTTACCGAAAAAGCCTGGGAAGCGATCGCTCATACCCCAGACATTGCTAAACAATATCAGCAACAGCAAATCGAAAGTGAACACCTGATGAAAGCGCTGCTAGAACAAGATGGTCTAGCCAGCAGTATTTTGACCAAGGCGGGTGTTGATTTGCAAAAAATCCGCGAACGCACCGAGCAATTTATCCAACGTCAGCCGAAAGTATCTGGTAGCAGCACATCCGTATTTTTGGGACGGAGTTTAGATACACTATTAGATAGAGCCGATGTCTATCGTCAGGAATTCAAAGACGAATATATCTCTATTGAGCATTTATTGCTGGCTTACGCCAAAGATGACCGCTTTGGTAAAGGTTTATTTCAAGAATTCGGTTTAGACGAAAGCAAGTTAAAAAAAATCATTAAGCAAATTCGTGGGAGTCAAAAAGTGACCGACCAAAATCCAGAAGGCAAATATGAAGCACTGGAAAAATATGGACGTGACCTCACAGAAGCAGCACGGAAAGGTCAACTTGATCCAGTGATTGGGCGGGATGATGAAATTCGCCGCACTGTGCAGATTCTCTCCCGGCGGACTAAGAATAACCCTGTGTTAATTGGTGAACCGGGTGTGGGTAAAACTGCGATCGCGGAAGGTCTCGCCCAACGAATTATTGCAGGTGATGTCCCCCAGTCCCTCAAAGACCGCAAGTTGATCTCTTTAGATATGGGGGCTTTAATCGCCGGGGCTAAATTCCGGGGCGAATTTGAAGAACGCCTGAAAGCAGTATTAAAAGAAGTTACGGAATCCGGCGGAAATATAGTTTTATTTATTGATGAAATTCATACTGTGGTCGGCGCGGGTGCGACTCAAGGGGCGATGGATGCCGGTAACTTGTTAAAACCGATGTTGGCGCGGGGTGAATTGCGGTGTATTGGGGCGACAACTTTAGATGAGTATCGCAAGTATATCGAAAAAGATGCGGCTCTAGAAAGACGCTTCCAGCAGGTTTATGTAGACCAGCCCAGCGTCACAGATACAATTTCGATTTTACGCGGTTTGAAAGAACGCTATGAAGTTCACCACGGGGTGAGAATTTCTGATAGTGCTTTGGTTGCAGCAGCTACATTATCCAGTCGGTATATTAGCGATCGCTTCCTCCCAGATAAAGCCATTGACTTGGTAGACGAAGCCGCCGCCCGATTGAAAATGGAAATTACTTCTAAACCAGAGGAACTGGATGAAGTTGACCGGAAGATTTTGCAGTTGGAAATGGAAAAGCTGTCTTTGCAAAAAGAAACTGATGCAGCTTCGCGAGAACGTTTAGAAAGAATTGAAAAGGAACTGGCGGATCTCAAAGAAGAACAAAGAACTCTCACAGCTCAATGGCAGTCTGAAAAGGATATTATCAATAAAATTCAGTCAATTAAAGAAGAGATTGACCGAGTTAGTTTAGAGGTGCAGCAAGCTGAACGAAATTATGACTTGAATCGCGCCGCCGAGTTGAAATATGGCAAGTTAACTAATTTACACCGTCAATTAGAAACCGCAGAAGGCGAATTAGCCAATGTTCAAGGAACTGGTAAATCTCTGTTGCGGGAGGAAGTCACAGAAGCGGACATTGCGGAAATTATTTCTAAGTGGACAAGAATTCCGATCAGCAAGTTAGTGGAATCCGAGAAAGAAAAACTGCTGCATTTAGAAGATGAACTGCATAACCGAGTTATTGGACAAGCCGAAGCCGTCACAGCTGTAGCCGATGCGATTCAGCGATCGCGTGCGGGATTAGCTGATCCGAATCGTCCCATAGCCAGCTTTATTTTCCTTGGTCCCACGGGTGTAGGTAAAACCGAATTAGCCAAAGCCCTGGCGGCATATATGTTCGACACTGAAGAGTCTTTGGTGCGGATTGATATGTCTGAGTATATGGAAAAACACGCAGTTGCGCGGTTAATCGGTGCGCCTCCAGGATATGTCGGTTACGAAGAAGGCGGTCAATTAACTGAAGCAATTCGTCGTCGTCCTTATGCGGTGATTCTGTTCGACGAAATCGAAAAAGCCCACCCTGACGTATTCAATATCTTACTGCAAATTCTCGATGATGGTCGTGTCACTGATGCTCAAGGTCGGACAGTGGACTTCAAAAATGCAATTATCATCATGACCAGTAACATCGGTTCACAGTATATTCTCGATGTTGCCGGGGAAGCCGAACATTATGACGAAATGCGTCGCCGAGTCATGGAATCAATGCGAAATAGCTTCCGTCCAGAGTTCCTCAACCGAATTGATGAAATTATCATCTTCCACGGTTTGGATAAAAAAGAACTACGGCAAATTGTGCTGTTACAAGTAGAGAGATTAAGGGGAAGATTGAGCGATCGCAAGATGTCTTTAAAACTATCTGATTCAGCCCTTGACTTTTTAGCCGAAGTAGGATATGACCCTGTATATGGAGCGCGTCCACTCAAACGAGCCATTCAGAGAGAATTAGAAACTCAAATTGCCAAATCTATCTTGCGTGGTGACTTCAACGACGGCGACACCATTTTTGTTGATGTGCAGAATGAACGTCTTTCCTTCAGTCGCTTACCAGTGGAAGTGCTTACTACCTGATTTAGTCGTTTTTACTGAATGAGAACAGCTCAAAGCTTTGATGTAGGGACGGGTATGGCTACGCCACGCAAGCTATGACAGATATGATCAATTACCAATAATAATTGTCATAAACTTGCCCCTACTTAGTTTACTCAGCACTTTGCTATAGTTGCGGCTTCGGTGAACCCTTATAGGGAAAATTCATGAATTTTCCCTACATTCTTTTTCCTCCAGTGTTAGGCGTTAAAAATTTGACTTTATTTAATCTCAAGACACGTTCCCTAACAGAGAACGCATCTTGATAGTCAACTAGTACAGCATGGACTAAAACCATGAACTCGGTTGCTGTAAAAATTCCTTTTCCGATGCTGTTGAAGTACGACCTAAAATGCTATTGCGATGAGGAAAACGCCCAAAACGCGCAATTATTTCTTGATGAATCAATGAGTGTTCAATTGCTTTAGCACTATCAGGATCATGACTCAGTTGCTGAAATAGCTTCACACACTGACGCTGATGGGTGAGGTTTTCACTGTGTTCAAAAGGTAAATAAATAAACCAGCGTTGCACAGGCAAGAATTGGCAATCATAACCTTGTACAACTGCGTGTTGGGCGGCTGAAAGGGCTTCCCAGTCAGTTGCAAAGGCTTCAGGCTGACCACGAAAGATATTTCGGGGAAACTGATCCAATAGCAGAATCAGTGCCAAACAGGTTTCGGCTGAATCAATCCAGTCATCTAAATATCCTGCTGCTGCTTTTTGGTAATCGGAAAGGAACTTATTGTGTATTTCCTGATCAAATTCGGCTTTTTCCCTAAACCAATCAGCCTTGGGTTTGCCATAATCAGGTGCATCAGGATTACCAAACCAAAATTCCAAAATAGTTTTTGCCTGTGACATGGCTTATTGAACCTTACATAAAACTTGTCGCATTTTACGCATATTTGCAGGCAATTCAAAATTCATCGCTTGTTGAATAAAAATTGAAGGGATGGGAATATTAGGCGTAGCTTGGACTTGATATGCCAACAAAGTGCCATTGCCAAAATCTTTTAGGTCTAAAATGGCTGAGAAGTCCAGAAAAGTTCCTTTTTGCATCCGGAATTGAATTTGTTGCCCTAGTAATTCTACGACATCAAGATAAATTTCGACTTGAGCCGTAAAAAATAAAAAAGTTTTTTGTGCTGTTTGATACAGTCGTTTGACTTCACCTTTGGATAAAACTTCGCTTTTGGTGATATCAGGAAAATATTGTACCCAACGAGGGTAATCAATTAATTGCTGCCATACCTGCGATCGCAATAGCGGTAAATACATACAGGCACTAACAGATCCACCCCAGGCTGTATGCGATTGCGTGTGCAACAAAATTTCACCCTGCATCAACGACAACTGCTTGTCTTGACTCCAAGGCATATTCAAACCTCTAATAATCGAGTCTGAGATATGAGACGCAGACATATTAATTTTAGTTACTCCTCAACTTTTCCACCTATGAGCGCTGAAACTGCAAACCATTCAATAGGATAGAGTCCAACTAAATAAATTCTAGTTCCAGCGCTATACTGCCCAAACTAATCATGTGTAGGAAATTATTCAGGAATTATACTGTAAAAACTGTATTTATTATCACTTTTTATTAAAACCATAAATTAATGACTATTAAAATAGCCCTACTTCTGGATGAAAATTGAATTTTCAACAGCTAGAATGGCACAAATACAATCTCAGATGCAAGTTGCATTTAATCTTAGAGATAAAAATGTAGTCAGGATTTTCACAAATCCTTCTAGGTGTCTTTAATATTTATACATCACTGATTGTCTGATAGTAAATTTATATTGTCAACATCACACCCAGATTTAAATTTGAAATTGGTTCAGAGACTGGGTTTATTGGCAATTATTTCCGTAAAAACTCGGTATTTATCGTTAAAAACCCTGTTTTTTGGGTATTTGTTGAGAATGATGAAAAATATCAGAAAATCAATAAAGCACTAGTAATCTTGAGTTGAGAGGGTAATTAAGTGAATCAATCTTCATTAAATCGGACATTAACCCAAATTTTCGGCATTCTGCTCGGTATTGGATTAGCTGTTTGGGTACTTAGAGGTTTTGGGATTTTGACGTTTATTCCCGGTGGAGTGATTGGGCTATTGTTACTAGGGGCGATCGCTGTAGGAATTATTAGTTATGTACAGAGAACTTGGTGGCGCTTGTAGTCTCAATGTACTGGAAAAAGAGGTGAACAATGATGGAAAAGTATGTATGTAGTGTTTGCGGCTACGAATATGACCCTGAAATTGGCGATCCTGATAGCGGTATAGCTCCAGGAACACCCTTTGAAGATATCCCAGAGGATTGGGTGTGTCCAGTTTGCGGCGTGACCAAAGATTTATTTGAACCGCTAGAACCGTGAAAATAAAGGCTAGCCTAGAAGTAGGTGCTATATATAGAAACATTTTTGTCCTTGAATAATCAACTGCTGCCGTTAAACATTGTAGTTATTGGGGGTGGGGCGGCTGGATTTTTCGGCGCGATCGCTTGTGCTAAACTTAATCCTCACGCCCAGGTCACGTTAATCGAAGCTAGTCGTCAGCCACTAGCGAAAGTCCTGATCTCTGGTGGAGGACGTTGTAATGTCACTCATGCTTGCTTTGAACCAGAAAGGTTAGTCCAAAATTATCCCA
>REBL01000284.1 GCA_007692755.1 Nodularia sp. (in: cyanobacteria)
ATTAATGATATTTCTGGTGGCACATTTGACTTAGAAATGCTGCCCACAGTAGCAAGTTTAGATGTGCCAATTGTCTTGATGCACATCCAGGGAACGCCGCAGACAATGCAGCAAATGACTAATTATCAGGATTTAATAGCAGAGATTTCTAATTTTTTAGCAACACAAATTTTAGCAGCAACGGCGGTAGGTATTGCTCAGAAAAAAATAATTATTGATCCAGGGATTGGTTTTGCGAAAAACTATGAGCAGAATTTAGAAATTTTTCGCCGATTACGGACATTGACAGCGCTTAATTGTCCTATTTTAGTCGGAGCATCTCGCAAAAGTTTTATTGGTCGCATTTTAAACCAACCAGAACCAAAAGCACGGGTTTGGGGAACAGCTGCGGCTTGTTGTGCGGCTATTTCTCAGGGCGCTGATATCCTTCGAGTTCACGATGTTCAAGAAATGCGTGATGTGTCACTGGTAGCTGATGCACTGTTCCGACAAGAAGAGTAATATCGCGCTGTTCTCAAAACGCTCACAAAAACTCACATTTTTCTCTCATGGTTAGTTGAGCTTTAGACATTACCATTTTCAGAGTTTCTACCATTACCGTCTTGAGCTATGGAGTCAGCTATTAGTTGGTTATAAACTTCATTAGTTTTACTGGGGTCCAAGAAGACAATTTTGGCATTATTACTTTCACCCAGTCTTTGGCTAGCCACGACATAATCTTGAGCCACAAGATACCGGAGAATTTCCCGGCTTTCAGGATGAGAACGTAAGGCTTCAGCAATTATCTGCATCGAGGTTTGAGTTCCTTGCGCTCTTTTAATAGCAGCGTCACGTTCCCCTTCTGCTTCAAAAGCCAACGCCCGTTTCTTGATTTCCGCAGCTCGTTCTTCTTCCATTGACTTTCGCACACTTTCAGGCGGTGTAATGCTCTGAATATCCAACCGGAGAATCTGAACCCCCCACTCTTCTGTTGTTTGATTCAACTGATTTAAAATGGCTGTGTCCATTTCTGCACGGGAAACATTGGTTTCTTCTACGGTGTTCTGAGCGATAATTTCCCGGAGTGTGGTTGTGGCTAGTTGTGTTAGAGACCCTTGGAGGTCGTCGATTTCGTAAAAACTTCTGACTATATCTCTGATGCGCCAAAACAAAACAGCATCAACTTCTAGGTAAATGTTATCTCTGGTGATGACATTTTGAGGTTTGATGTCTATAAACTGCTCGCGTGTTGTATCCTCCATGACAATCTGATCGACCAAAGGCACAATAAAGTTGAGTCCCGGCCCAAGTTTTCGATGATACCGCCCCAAGCGTTCCACTAGGGCTTCGTTACCTTGGTTAATCAGTTTTGCAGATCCTAGAGCATAGCCTATGAGGGCTAAGACTATGGCAATAATTGGCTCCATATAATCTCCTATTCAGCTTTTGGGCAAATTTAGTCTAAAAGGATATGTTACTACCTTAGTCCAACATTTCAGTCTCATGTTTTGAGACTGTGATTTTATAAACATCAATGATGTGGTCATTGACAAGATGATCTAAGACTTGTAAGCCTGCTCTAGGCAGTAAATTTTGGCAGAATGCAATTGTGATGAAAGCACCTTGATTACACGCTTACAAGGAGCAGATATGTGATTAAATTTACGAGAGTAATGTTAGCACTTTTGAATGTAAGTTAATTACTTCATCACAAGACTGAGCCAAGGTTTAATGTTTCCTGGTAAATCAGAGTTGAAACGTAGGGGTAGTTCTGCTGTAGACAGAGATTGGGCGTAAGCTGGTGTGAGAAATGGTTGGTAAATTTGGGCTTCCGGTGTGTCTTGTTTGATAAATGCTAAGGTGACACCGCGAATCAACTGACGTAAGGAGTTGGTTTCTTCTCCTCGCTTTTCTCTGACGATCGCAGCTGCTGCACTTACCGGATATGCTGGATCAGTAATACTCAAATGAGTAGCACCAATGGCTGTTAACAGATACTTAGAACCCCGCAGTTGGTTAAAAGGTCGGATTTGATGCGTTAAGGCTGGGGTGAGTGCATCTTCAGTTCCCGCTAAGATTAATACAGGTTTGGTAACTTTAGCCAGACCGTTTGTACCAAAGAGTTTACCAACAAGCGGGTTGAGAGCGATCGCACTCTTAACTCGCTGATCTTGCAAATCTGGTTTATTCTCTTTTAAACTAGCGGCGGCACATTGTAACCAATCACCGGGTGATTCGCCAAAGGAAAGAGAAGTCTGACAGAACTCTCGCAATTCTTTTAAATCGACTTCTCCACCAACTAAGGCCAAAGCAGTATAGCCTCCTAAAGAGTGGCCAATCACATTGACTTGCTCTGTATTCAGTTTTCCTTGCAGTTGTCCCGATTGAGTATTGATTTTTTTTAGTTCGTCGAGCAAAAAGCTGACATCTTTTGGTCTGTCAATAAATTCACTGGCTGGTAGTAGTTGCGCCAAATTCATTTGATTGGAGGCGTTATTAATGGCTACAGAGTTACTACCAGGATGTTCAATTGCGGCAACTGTAATGCCGTGAGACGCTAGATGACGCGCTAAATAGCTAAAAAATCGGCGGTTGGCTCCAAATCCGTGAGAAATTACTACCAGTGGTGCTGAACTATTACTTTGACTCCAATAAATATCTACAGGAATGCTGCGATTTCTTTGTCTGTCTTGTAGAACAAGTGTCTGCTGCTGAACTGGGTTTTTTCCTGTAGCTGCTGGGTCAAAGTTAGGCAGAAATTGCGAATGATTTTTGACTAATAATTCTCGTTCTAGCAACACCCCTAGAGCTTGGCTTTGCAAGTTTTTGGCATTAAACTCTAAGGCGATTTGCAGTGCTTGAGTTGCATCTACAGTCACATTTTTTTGTGGATAGGCGCGCAAAAAACCAATTGCACTTAAACCGTTGACTTGGCGTAGGGAGAGGTAGAGAGTTGATTGAATTCCTTCGATAGTGCTATCTGGTATTGCTGTTCTCAAAGAGGTAACTAATTGTCTACCTTGTGGCGATCGCACTAGCTCATCCACGAATTTATCCGCAAAAGCCGGATCTAATTGTAACTTTCGATTCAATAATTCCCCGACTTGGGGCGTTAAGACAAAGCTAAAAAGTTGGAGTTTTTCTGGTAGTTTCCCCGTTTTGGCAAATTTTTCTAAATCAGCGATCGCTAATGACTGCTGAAATGGCCCTAAACGAATGGTAACTGTTTCTGCTGCTGTAGTAGCAGGAATGCCCACACTCAAACCCAGCGCTAAGGTTAAGCTGCACATTAATCCCTGTAAGAAGGATGTCTGAAGTCGATTTTTGCCCAGCCGAGTGTGCATAGGGATTAGAGATTAATCAGTAACTCATAGTGCTGACTGAATTGGTGGGAATGTTGTTTCGCAAGAGTTTGATTTCGTAAGCCGCACACTCGTGACTTCTAGTCATGGGAGGTTCAAGGAGGGGACGGTTGACCAGCGCCCCCGGTTTTTAGCTGTTGCTTCAATTAAAATCCGAAAAATCTGAGAATATTAAAGATTACTCCTAGAGGGCCGGATACCGTACCGACAGTATCACCAGTCCTGGCTAAACCAGAACGGTTAACGACGACAACATCATTATTGCGGAGTATGGGATTAGTCTCTTCGTTAATTCCTTCAGAAAAATTAACTTTTACTTCCCGCTTCGTCACAGAACCATTAGGGTTAAGGCGAACTAAATCCACAGTAGTTGTTCTAGCTCTAGCATCGTTGAATCCACCCGCAGCTAACAATGCCTGATTCAAGGAGCTATTAGGCTTAATCTGCACTTGTCCTGGATTTTTGACTTCTCCTACCACACCAACTTGAATTGTTGCCGCCGATAAAGTGGTGGCAGCTAATTGAGTGGCTTCTGCTGTGTTGACTTCAGTGGTAGTAGGAATAATTATCGTATCGCCATCTTGGACAATAATGTCTTGATTGACATCACCAGTCTGCAATAATTGCCAGAGGTCGATGTCTATACTTTGTTCTGAACCGGTTCTTGTGGGTCGGCGCAGCTTGAGATTACGAACATCAGCTTGTGATGTAATTCCACCCGCTAATTGCAGCGCTCTCATCACCGTTGGGATACCACCTGCGTTACCTCCACCACCACCTTCGGCTTGTCCGCCGCCACCTGGTCCGACCAGGTATGAACCGGGACGATTCACTTCACCAATGATGGCTACAGTCCGGGGTGTGTTGGGGTTAGCTGCAAAGTTAGCTGCAAAGAGATTACGCGCTTCTGCGACATTAAAAGTGGTTGCAGTTGGCACAACAATGGTGTCGCCATCTCTTAAAGTAATATCCTGATCTATCCGACCTGTTTCAATCAGTTCTTTTAAATTCAGATTAACAACTTGCTCAGACGAACGTCCTATCTTCCGTCTTAACTGGACTTGTGTAACATCTGCTGCCAAGGTGACACCCTGGGCTGTGGTGAGTGCAGCTAATACAGTTGGGTATTGGACAGCGGGATTATTACCCCCGCCTCCTTGTAAGCTCAGAGTATAAGACCCTGGACGTGTGACTTCTCCAGCGACCAAGATATTGATTGGACGAGACGCTAACAAGTTAACTGAAATCAGGGGACGTTTAAGAAAGCGAGCATACCTCCTGGCAATTTCATCCGCAGCTTGTTCGGTTGTTAGTCCCTGAACCTCTACACTGCCTATTAAAGGTAAGTTGATTGCTCCACCTGGAGGTACTTGATACTCGCCAGTATATTCTGGTACTTCAAATACGTTTACACGAATGCGATCGCCGCCTCCTAATGTATAGTTAGTATCTATTGGTATGGCTGGTGATGCTTGTTGTGTTGGGAGTATTTGTTGTGTATCCGAGGCTCCTTGTTGTAACGTAGGAAAAGTTTGTGGAGTTGTCTGTGATACTAGTTGTCCCTGAGCTAGGCTGGCAGACGGCACAGCAGCATTGACAGCCGTTAATAAAGCCGCACCCAAAACTGGCTGGGTGAGGAATTTTAGCAAACCTGTGTTAAACATATTTACCTGAGACTCTGAGACAGTGATCGGCATAGTTGTCTAAATATCTTAATCTTGACTATACTTAATTATTCAAGTTCCTCAATTTAATTGTCATTGTCCCAACATTTTTATTTTCCCAGAAAAGTATAATTTTCCGGAGGGATATTGTTTTTTCTTTTTGAACTTTTCGTAAAGTTAAATTAAACATAAATCCAAATTTGAATTTGGTATAAATTAACTGGTATATTAATCGATTAATAGATCGCAGCAATGCTAATTCACAGATTTATTTTGTTGTAACTGTTGCATAAAAAAATCTTCTAGGGAATGACGAGATAAGTTCAGAGAAATTATTTGTCCTTTCATCAAACGAAGACTAGCAAGGAAATCATAGTAATCTTCTTGTAGTGTGCCTTGCCAAGAACCATCATGCTCAAAAGCTAGATTAGGTATCCACTGTTTGAGAACTTCGCCGTTACCACCTCGACCTTTGATATAGTATGTATCACCACTGCCTAATAATTCATGTAATGAGCCAGAACAAATGAGTTCACCTTGAGAGAGAATCGCCACGCGATCGCAAATTTGTTCAACTTCACTTAAAACATGGCTATTAAAGAAAATGGTTTTACCTGCGGCTTTCAGCGAGAGGATAATTTCCCGCATTTGATAACGTCCTATAGGATCTAAACCCGACATTGGTTCGTCGAGAAAAATTAATTCAGGATCATTAATTAATGCCTGTGCCATGCCCACACGCTGTAACATTCCTTTAGAATAGCGACGCATCGGCTTTTTGCGAGCATCGGCTAGAGATAAACCGACTAATTCTAGCAGTTGGGGGATGCGTTCACGTTGCAATTTTTGGGGAATCTGGAATAAACCCGCAGCTAGCTGGAGAAATTCCCAGCCAGTGAGATAGTCATATAAATAGGGATTTTCTGGGAGGTAACCAATCAGTTGCTTCGTATGGCGATCGCCTAATGGCTTGCCCAATAATAATCCCTTTCCCGAACTGGGGCGGATAATTCCCAACAACAATTTTAAAAGGGTAGTTTTGCCAGCACCATTTGGCCCTAGTAACCCAAAGGTTTCCCCTTTATACACAGTCAAAGAACAGCTTTTGAGAGAGATAACTTTTTGATTTAGCCAAAAACCCGTGCGATAAACTTTTCGCAAATCAGTAGTGAGGACTACTGGCGGCTGATCAATAGTATTTACTTGAGAATCAGAGATGTCTACACCAGACTTCATAGTCAAAATTATCACTAAGTTTGTCAATTATTACAAATTGAGTAGCTCAGTGGTTCCTTTAGTCTCGCCATTCTATAGAGTACCCTTAGAACTGGGAATTGTATCAGCACGACGGGGGTCAATTTCTACTGCCATTCGGGTGGCTCTAGCAAAAGCTTTAAATGTCGCCTCAATAATATGATGAGAGTTAATACCATCCAGTTGACGAATGTGCAGTGTCATTTGGCTATGGTTGACCAAGGCGACAAAGAATTCGCGGACTAGCTGGGTGTCATAGGTTCCCACTCGCTGGGTAGGAATTGACAAACCGTAACTGAGATGAGGTCTGCCAGAAAAGTCCAGCGCCACTTGCACTAAAGCTTCATCCAATGGTGCGAGAAAATTACCAAAACGCACAATACCTTTCCTGTTACCGAGGGCTTGACTAAAAGCTTGCCCTAAAGTGATCCCCACATCTTCATTCGTGTGGTGGTCATCAATTTCCCAATCTCCCTGGGCTTGGA
>REBL01000286.1 GCA_007692755.1 Nodularia sp. (in: cyanobacteria)
GAGGGGAATAAGAGGTCTTATGGCTGAAAGATTGTTGCAGGTTCCAAATTCTTCTAAACTGACTAAATAAGTTTTAAACCTCAATAGCCCCTCGTAATGGATAACGATTCGGAATATATCAGGGAAACGGAAGCTACTCGTGTCCGTGTACTCAGTGAAGCACTACCTTACATTCAACAATTTGTCGGTCGGACTGTTGTTGTCAAATATGGTGGTGCAGCCATGAAAGATAGCACCCTCAAAGACAAAGTAATGCGGGATATTGTCTTTTTATCCTGCGTTGGCTTGCGTCCCATTCTGGTACATGGCGGTGGCCCTGAAATTAATAGTTGGTTAACTAAACTGGGCATCGAAGCACAATTTAAGAATGGTCTGCGGGTCACTGATGCCCCCACTATGGATGTAGTGGAAATGGTTTTAGTCGGTCGAGTTAATAAAGAAATTGTTTCCCTGATTAGCCGGGCTGGGGGCTTGGCTGTGGGACTTTGTGGTAAGGATGGCAACCTGATTACAGCCCGTCCCCAGGATCAAGAAGGTATCGGCTTTGTGGGCGAAGTCAGCAGTGTCAATATCAAAATTTTGGAAACCCTCTCTAGTAATGGCTATATTCCAGTGGTGTCTAGCGTAGCTACAGACGAGAAGGGACAAGCTTACAACATTAACGCTGATACCGTGGCTGGGGAAATAGCCGCCGCCCTGGGTGCAGAAAAGTTAATTTTACTGACGGACACGCCAGGTATTCTCAAGGATTACAAAGACCCATCTACCCTAATTCCCAAAGTCGATATTCGCCAAGCCCGCGAACTGATTGCCAATGGTATCGTCAGTGGTGGGATGATTCCAAAGGTGAATTGTTGTGTGCGATCGCTTGCCCAAGGCGTAAGTGCAGCACACATCATTGATGGCCGCATTCCCCATGCCCTACTACTAGAAGTCTTTACTGATGGTGGTATTGGCACCATGATTCTCGGTTCTCAGTTTAGCTAAAACCATGAGTAATCTGACTTTTACCAGGGAAAGTTAAAAATCACCGGAGATTGCCCTGTGGGTTGTATACGGTGCCGTGAATGATTAATCCTGACTCGCGTTCGCGAAGCGTTGCTGCCAGCAGATCGCCTTCTCAATGGTGTTGGTCTAGGATACTGAGAATTATTATTGATCATCCCTGGATTCACTAGAGTTGGGTTACGAATTACGGGATTAATTAAGGTGGGATTAATTAAAGTGGGATTAATTAAAGTGGGATTACTACCCAGATTGGGTCTGGGCCTAACCACAGGATAGGAGTGATAGTCGCGATCATTATTGCTGCCCCTGGGCATTAACCCTGTCGCTGGGTCTACAGGCATGGGGGTAGAAATCGGACTACCATAAATAAAAGAACCAACAGCGGGCGGCTGATTAATTCTGACAGTGTTATTAATGATGATGCGTTGGGCAGCAGCTGGGGTAATTGTAGCGCTAATTACAGAGCAAATTATGCCAATTCCCAGCCAATTCAGTTGTAAATGCTTGATTTTTAGCATATTTTTGCTCACCTGCATTTGATAATCTGAATTTTTATTAAAAAATAGCCGCAGCTACTTGGTTAAAATTTTAAAGGTTGACCAATTTCAATTTTGTCAGCTTTTGATCAGAAAAACACAGAATTGCAGAAATCAACAAATTTAAAGTAGTGCTGATTGGTGTGTAAAACGTGAGTACAGAAAGTTTAGAAATTGCCAGAAGTCTTTATCAGGCTGGAAAACTTAACTTTGAAAATGGGAAATATCGAGAAGCTGGGGAAAATCTGGAAAAAGCCAGCGCCTTGTTGTCTCGAAATTCTCGCCTTGGGGGTGAAGTTGAAATTTGGCTGGTAACAGCTTATGAAGCGGCTGGGCGGACTGAAGAAGCGATCGCCCTTTGTCAACAACTCCAACGTCATCCTTTCCCCGAAACTAGCAAACAGGCAAAGCAGTTACTTTATATTTTAAAAGCCCCAAAACTGCAACGACCAAGTGAGTGGATGACCGAAATTCCCGATTTAGGCACATTATCTGATAATGATGCCAAAATTAGTGCAGCTGGGAATCCTCCGAAATCTTCCCGTCAAGCACTCGCTGAACCAGAGTTAGTTGACCTCAGCCAGGTGAAGACCCAAGACAATCGGTTTATTGGGGTAGCACTAATTGTTATTGTGTTAACACTCTCGTACTTGGCTTGGTTGAGTTTTTAGTTTTTGGGAGATATAAGATGAATTATTCTATTTTTAACAAGATTTTAGTGAGGTTAACCAAAGCATTGAGTTTTGTGTTGATCAAAATGGCATTATTCATCAAGCTTGTCAGTCGGAATCTCATGCATCGGATCTTTCCGATCAAAAATCCGATTCTGTGGTTAGTTCTGTTAACATCACTGCTGCTAACGGGTTGTGTGGAATACGATGCAGGCGTGACCTTCAACAACTCAAACCGTGGCGAAATAGTACAACATATTAAATTGGGAGAACGACTCACCAGCTTTAGTGGTGATTATGTATATGAATGGTTACACAGCATAGAACGCCGCGCCCGTCAACTAGAAGGTAAAACGCAACGAATTTCTCCAGAAGAAATTATTGTCAAAATTCCCTTCAGTAATGGTCAAGAGTTACAAGAGAAATTCAACGATTTTTTTAACTCTCGTACCGATCAAAAAACTGAAGGTGTGCAGAAAGGATCTGAATCAGAAATACCAAAGATTGAATCTAATTTACTCATAAATCAGAACAATTTTGTACTGTTAGTCAGAAATAGATTAATTTATGATTTAGACTTGCGATCGCTCTCCTTAATTGCCAGTAGAGGTAACGTGTTATCTGATACTGGGTCAATTCTCGACCTAGAATTTAGCTTAAAAACCCCTTGGGGAGTCAGAAATATTCAACGCACTGAAACTGCTATTCAGCCACAAAAGAAAGGGCAGCAATTAATATGGCAACTCAAACCCGGTGAACTCAACCACATAGAAGTACTATTCTGGTTACCTAGTCCCCTCGGTATTGGTGGTTTGTTAATTATCCTCTTCATCTGGGGAGGAATTTATCTGAGATATAGCTTCATGCCAGATCCCAGAGTTCAGTTTGCCCCTGAGACCAAAGTAGCAGCTACGGAGTAAGCAGGGGGAAATTTTTTTCTAGTAGCAGGTAGGGTGTGGCAAGCTTAAAATGTTGCAAAAATTGTAGGTTTGGTCAACCCAACCTTACTTCTAAAATTGCAAATCCAAAATCCAAAATCCAAAATCCAAAATCCAAAATTAATTGCCCCATTTCTCAAGGTGATAGCCGTTCAATTTTCCAACTGCCATGATCCCAGGAAGTATATAGCAAGCGGTCATGCAGACGACTGGGGCGACCTTGCCAAAACTCAATTTCTCTGGGTATGACTCGAAAGCCTCCCCAATGAGGAGGTCGAGGAACTTCCTGATTTTCATATTTGCGCTGGAATTCCTGCAATTGTTGTTCTAAAACTTCTCTGCCAACAATTACCTCACTTTGATTAGAAGCCCACGCACCTAAACGACTATTCGGCGGTCGCATCTCAAAATAACTATCAGACTGTTCTGGAGAAATTTTCTCGACTGTCCCCACAATTCTAACTTGGCGTTCCAATTCCGCCCACCAAAAAACTAAAGCGGCTTGGGGATTTGCTGCTAGTTCTTGTCCTTTTTGACTGTTATAGTTGGTGAATAAAACAAAGCCCCGTTCATCAAAATCTTTTAGTAGCACCATTCTTGCTGAAGGCTGACCATCTGATGTCGCCGTGGCCAGAGTCATGGCATTAGGTTCTGGAAGTTGGGCTGCTAGTGCTTGTTCAAACCATTTTTTAAATTGCATAAACGGATTAGGGTTAATCTCGGTTTCGCTTAAACCTTCCAATGTGTAATCTTTGCGAAGGTCAGCTACGGTCTTGTCCATTGTGATTTACTTCCTTTGTGTAGGTTTTTTTAACTTCTGAGATTTTTGTCCAGCCAGTCTGAAACGACTGTAAATACTCACTGTGTCAATTTGTATATTTAAGCTAAGTTTGGTAAATAAAAGAAGTAGCCTATTTATTTGGCTTTTATCCCACACGTGACACAAAGCATTGTGAGTGCCAAACGTCTTCCAGAAACTACCGCCCATGTCAGAATTATCCGTCAATCGTGGCAACTCGGCTTTCTTGAGGGTGAAGTAACTGCGGGTAGCTTCGAGTGGCATTTCCAATGGCATTTTCGCCGAGGAGAACTGTCTGTGAAGCCTTCCCAAGGTCGCGCCCTGATTAAAGAACCTCTCGGCCGCTTCTTAGAACAACAGGATTATCAGTTAGAGCCTGGAGGAGATTATGCTTTTACTATTCGGGCTGAACTTTAGGCATCAGTTATCAGTTATCAGTTATCAGTCAACACTTGTAGTTAGGCGATTTAAGTATCTTTCAATTAAGAGGAGGGCAACTATGTCATCAATGGGTCTCGGTGGCTGTCTCATGCCCTGTGGTAAGAGTTTTGTTAGCCCTTTTGGTGGGTACATCTGCCAATAGCGATCGCGTGCTTCTAAGGTGCTGTAACGCTCATCTACTAAAATGATACTTAACTGCTCTACTAAGGCCTCACTCAGTTGCTGTTTCCACTGTTTTGAGGTGGTTTGGTTACCCATTACCAGCAAGGATACGGGAAATTGTTGACGCAGTGTCTCAATGGTCGCGATCGCCTTTTGTGCAGTCACAATTTGGTGATAGTACAATTGCCTATCTAGTCCCATGACTGCTAAACCACACTTATCTTTACCGGGATCGAAACCCAAGATCACTGGTTGTGTTGGTGAAAATTCACTAAAAGTCATAAAAATTACACTTAAATTAGATCAATACCTTTATTTAATTATTCTTAATATTCGACTAAATTTTTATTTATATTTTTCAGGTGCTAAAAATCACAACTCCGTTGGAAATTGCCAATAACTTGATTCTTAAAGGCCCTGCTGTATAAGTGTCCTCCATCGCGATCGCTTTAATTTCTAAAGGTTGATCATACTGCCTTAGTTGTAAGAAAAAGCGCAAATGAGTACCTTCTCTTAACACACCCTCGACAATCCCGGCATTACGCGCCCGAAATTCCGAAGCAGAAATCAGCAGATCGAGTCTTTGCGATAGCTGATAGGATGTCATAGTTTTGGGATCAGCTGTAGTTGTAGCTAATACCTCGTCTTCCGAAAAAACCAGTTGATTTCGGGCTGCATCCGCAAAAAATTCGATTTGGTTTTCTCCCCTCACATAATTACCCGCAGAGAAGATTCGCACAACGTACTCTCGACCATGATTAATCTGTTGGCTTAGTTCCTCTACTCTTTCCTGGGTAACGCGTAGCAGCTGTTTATTTGTTGGATTTTCCCCCGGTTCAGTTAATTGAATATTGGCATTCTGGTTAGCAGCTTGCAAAAGTTCTATCACTGCTTGACGCGCTGCACTGGCTTGATTGACGCGAACTACATTCGCAGCCAGAACTTGATTGCGAACCAGTGCCAGCTTACCTAGACGCAGGTCACGGTATGACTGATAATATTTTTCTAGCCTAGCGACTTCCTGTTCTAAATAATTCTGTTGTTTTTCCAATTCTTTCAAGCGAGATTCCCTTGCGGTAATTACTTGCTCTCGCGACGCAATTTCCTGATTGCGTTTTGTGATCAGTCCATCCAATTGGGCAATTTTGCGATCGCGCTGGTCAATAGCTGTTTTCGCTTCCGCATAAAGTCGTTGTCGTTCTGCCCTCAGTTCATCAATAGCCCCCTGCAATGTCTCTCTTTGATTGTAAACATTTTGCAGTTCAGTTAAGGCTTGTTGATACTGATTGACTATTTCAGCCAATTGATTTTGGGTACGTTGAAGTTGAGTTTGAGTTGCTTGTTGTTTGGCGTTAGCTGCTAGCAAAGATTTATTAATTACCTGTAAATCTTGCTGTGCCTCGGTTCGTTCACTTCTAGCTGTGCTTAACTCAGTCTCTACCTGACTTTTCTCAGTTTCCGCAATTTTCAGCTGTTCTCGCTTGTTTCTCAGGTCTTTTTGAATATCTTCTAGCTCAAATACTCCCTGACGCAATCCTTCATCCGCAGCAAATAATATCCCTAATGTTGATGCCGAAATCAATCCACCTGTAAATATAGTTACCAGTACAGCCGTTTTTTTGGGACGAAGGTTAAACAGTGAGAGGCGTGCTTTGCCAACTCGTGTGCCAATGCGATCGCCCACGGTGGCAATTACGCCTCCCAAAATTAAGATTGCTGCTATAAGGATGTACCCGGTGGTCATCTTTAGCTACCGTTCACGCAGTGTGCCGGAGGCATAACGCTTCCAGATACAGCCTACTACTTTCATAGATTACCTTTTGATACTCCCACTACTAGAAATAGTAGGATTCTACAAATATTTCGCCTTGTATATCCCAATTCATTGGGTTTTCAGGCACACCCTGTTTGCCAAAACAGGTTAAGTTTTATTTCCTTAAACCCTGTTGATTAGAGTCTTGGTCATTTACTTGCCCGCAGTTCACGGGTAGGCTTTAACGTCCATGATAGACCCCTTGAGTTTACCACATTTTAGGAAAATTTCATGGCTTTTAAGTGAACTGCCGACTTAAGGTCACAGGTTTATGCACGGTAATCTTCTTTTTGTGGATAGAAATCATCTCTTTCTCAC
>REBL01000287.1 GCA_007692755.1 Nodularia sp. (in: cyanobacteria)
ACTGATTTTTGCATAGCTCGCGCCAATTCTGCGGCTACTTCTGGACGGGTAAATTCTGGTGGTGGCAATTCACCCCGGCGGAGCATTTCTCTGACTTTAGTTCCTGAGAGGTGAACACGTTCTTCTGGCTTGCTGGGACTAGTTTTAGTTGTAGCCATTTGTTTGCTGCGTGTGCAGTAGAAAGCGTGTTCAAACTTCATTGGCACAATCCCCAATTCACCAGGCTCAAACTCTTCAAAGATGTATTGAGCATCATAAGTGCCGTAATAATCACCCACACCAGCATGATCCCGTCCCACAATAAAGTGAGTACAACCGTAGTTTTTCCGCACTAAGGCATGGAAAATAGCCTCCCGTGGGCCAGCATAACGCATGGCAGCCGGATTAATTGCCAAAATCACTCGGTCTTCGGGATAGTGATGTTCTAACAAAATTTCATAGCAGCGCATCCGCACATCGGCCGGAATATCATCTTCTTTTGTCGCTCCTACCAACGGGTGCAAGAATAAACCATCAACGGTTTCCATCGCACACTTTTGGATATATTCGTGGGCGCGATGGATGGGGTTACGAGTTTGAAAACCGACGATTGTTTTCCAACCTTTGTCCCTAAACATCTGTCGTGAAGCTGCGGGGTCGATTTGGTAGGCGGGAAATTGGGAATGGGGATTGCGTTGTAATAGCCAAATGTCACCTGCAAGATTTACAGAACCCTGATTGTAGACTACTTGCACGCCTGGATGTTTCGCGTCATCAGTGCGGTAAACATTAATCGCCTCTTGGGTTTTATCGTAGAGATACTTTTGCGTTAGTTGCAAAACTCCGATAAACTCATCATTGGCGTTATCCAAACGGATCAGGCCGCCTTCGAGGAGTGGTTCGGCTACTTCTTCTGTTACTGACAGTGTAATTGGTATTGACCACGCCAGTCCATTAGCTAGCCGCATTTCTTTGACGACGCGAGTGTAGTCTGACTGGTTCATAAAACCCGTGAGTGGACTAAAACCGCCGATAGCAATCATCTCTAAATCAGAAACCGCCCGCGCATCAAGTTGGACTCGTGGTAAAAAGTCGGCTTTTGAGAGAAATTCTGCCTTTTGTTCTGGTGTAGCGATACGGTTTACCAATTGTCCACCGTGGGGTGCAATGGCATCTGGATGTTGACTCAACGTAATCCCCTCTTTGACTTAACTGCAATTGTTTCAAACTATGTACTAACTTATCAAAATGCTGGTACGCAGATGACAAAGAGTTTGAGAATCGGGACAATTGGGAGATGAAAACAGATGAGGAGGACGCGATGAATCGTACAAGAACGGGGGAGAAATCTTGCGTTAATTACTGAATTAATTAAGATGCAAGCTACCATAGTCCTAAAACTATTTTGCTCAATCACACCGTACAGACACATACATATATTTAGGATAAATTTTACAGTATCTTTTTACACTATTAATCTCATAACCAGTATCTTAGTAGTGTAGCTATTTGACACTCGATCTATGTTGCAAAAACTCAAAAGTACATTGGCATTGATTCCTCTATCCTTGGGAACAATAGCCATAACCAGTGTCATCCAACCAGCGATCGCGGCTAATTTAGGCATCGCGCAAGACTATAATGTTTTTGTCTTTGGAGATATGAACCAAAGTTCAGATTCCGAAGGTCGTGTGGCTGTTGGTGGTAATGCCACATTCACTAATTTTGGTATTGCTGACCGTTTATCTAATTCTAATGGTACAGATACTCGACTTGTGGTAGGTGGTGATTTAAACTATAATGGCGGTCAAATTTTTGGTGGTAATGCTGTTGTTGGCGGTAATGTTAACACCCCTGTCTATTTCAATTGCTCTCCTAACTGTGGTGTCACATCAGGTAATCCCATTGATTTTGATGCTGCACGCCAAGAGTTGAATCATCTCTCTGAATACTTAGGTGGATTAGCTGCTACAACTACTACAGAGTATAAATGGGGCGGAATTCAACTCCAGGGAAAGAAGGATGATGATTTAAATGTTTTTACAATTGATGGTTCCAAATTTTCCAGTAGCACTTACCTGGATTTAAAAGAAGTTGGTGGTAATTCTACTGTATTGCTGAACATTTTAGGTGATAGCGTCCAAATCGAAAATTTTGGATTCAATATGAATGGCGTTAATCAGCAAAATGTGTTGTTTAACTTTGTGAATGCAACTCAAGTAACAACTACTGGTTTTTCATTCAACGGCAGTGTACTTGCTACCAAAGCTCATGTTAATTTTAATAATGGTAATGTGGAAGGGACTATGGTTGCTTCTTCATTATCTGGTAGCGGCGAATTTCACAATAAACAATTTACTGGTAACCTCCCACCTGTGAGCAATCAGTGGCTTCCTCCGGTTGATGAACCTATTACTACACCAACCAGTGTACCAGAACCAAGTACGATTTTAGGGATGTTTCTCGTAGGAACTTTAGTGGGATTTTCCCGCCGTTCTCAAATCTTTTCTAAATCGGTAACTATGGCTAATACAATCCATTGACATAATACAAAAAACCCCTCCTTTCTTGCTTGCAGGTAGGGGTAAAGTTTTTTTAAGTATATTGTTCAATAATCCCGCCACCTAAAACTTTATCGCCGTCGTACCAGACCGCAGCTTGTCCAGGGGTGATGCTGACTTGGGGTTCATCAAATACCAAACGCACACGGGAATTTTCCAGAGGAATCACTGTAACTGGTGTGGGGTGAGAACGATAACGAATTTGCACTTCGGCGCGAATGGGTGTAGATGGTTCAGCGATAGAAACCCAATTTACTTGATTGACTGTGCATTCTGGTTGAGTTACCTTGGTGCGATCGCCTACTACCACTTTATTATTAACTGCATCTAATTCAATCACATACAGAGGTTCAGCAGCCGCAACTCCCAAACCTTTACGCTGTCCAATGGTGTAGTGATGGACACCATCATGTTGACCCAAAACTTTCCCAGCGACATCCACAATATCCCCTGGTTTGGGCGCAAGATATTTATCCAGAAATGCCCGCATGGAACCGTTGCTTTCCACTAAGCATAAATCTTGACTTTCCGGCTTATTTGCAGTGGTTAGCCCGTATTCTGCGGCAATGCGGCGGGTGTCGGCTTTTTCTAATTGACCTAGAGGAAATACTGTTGCACCTAGTAAATCTTGAGACAAATCATATAGAAAATAAGATTGGTCTTTGTTACGGTCAACAGCCCTTAATAACTGATAGCGGCCAGTCGCTTCGTCATAGTTAATTTGAGCATAGTGACCAGTAGCAATGCGATCGCATTCTAACTTTTCACGAGCATACTGCACCATTGGCCCAAACTTCACCGTTTTATTACACTGAGAACAAGGCAAAGGTGTGATTCCAGAACTGTAACCAGTCACCAGGAAATCCACAATCTGGGTTTGAAACACCTCACGAATATCCACAACCTCATGGGGAACCCCCAACTGTTCACAGATATCAGCCGCGTCGATCATTCCTTCAGAGCAACATTGACCCTTACCTTTCATTAGCCAAAGGGTCAAACCAATGACTTCATAGCCCTGATGATGCAGAATAGCTGCGGCGGTGGAACTGTCCACACCACCCGAAAGACCAACGACGACTTTTTTCATATACTTAGAATTTTCTTAAGCTATTGGCTGTCAGTGATAGAAAGCAAAATCTATCCTCAGCAGCTTGATGGCAAAATATTAACTTTACTTTTACCTGAAGTTTGATGCAATGCAACAATAAACTTTAGTGACTGCCCAATTGTAACACACACATCTTCAAAGCCTTGCTAGTCAAGCACTTCAGTTTTTTGGTTCACAAAAGGTAGATTTTATGTTTTTTTGATGTATTTATTGCCACTTAGATATACTAAGTTTTAAACTAAATCTTAGAAAAAGATAGTTGCTAAAATACTGCATTTATTCGTTCCTGAAAGAAATTATCTCGGAATCTTGTTACTACTATGTACAATCACATATCAGGTAAATTTACTGCTTTTGGGATTATGCCCTTGTTGTTGGGAAGCTGTTTGGCGCTGATTCCCCAAAGTAGTCCGGCACAAATACGGGTGAATAACACGGTGGTTCAGCGTTTACCGTCACTACCCAATCTTCAATCAACGCCAGTAGTGGAATTTGAGTATCAGCAAAACTTTCAGTCCTATGAACAAGTACAAACTAATCAATATAGCCAGAATTTTCAGCGTTACTTAGTATACGTTGACGGTAGTAACTCCCAGACTTTGCGGCAAGTACGTCAGGTTGAGCCTGACGCTTATATTCGTCTGTACCAAGGACGTTCTGTGATTCAGTCAGGAATTTTTAATGAATTATTTAATGCTGAAAATCGGGTCAGAGAATTACAGTCATACGGCATCAGCAATGCCCAAATCGTCAACTTTAATGATGGTTTTGTCATGTCCGGACAACAACAACAACAACAGCAACAGCAACAGCAACAGCAACAGCAACAGCTAAGATCAAATGTCTCCAATCTCCCCAATAGGAGGCAAGAGTCTCAGTATTATGCTGTTATTCCGGCCGAGGTGAGAGAATTACGTTTCATTGTAGATAATATCCAGCGTGCTACTAATTGGCAGTATAACTACATACAAGAAAGACAGCAACCAATAGGGCCACACATTGCAGTAGGGCCTTTTTCAAACCGGACAGATGCAGAGCAATGGAACAAATATCTCCGAGAATTAGGATATGGTAACGCCAGGGTTTACTACGGCAGGTAAATTACACAACGGCAATTTGATTACATTTCATCTAAGTAGCTAGAGGGCGGGCAAGACTTGTACTGAGCTTGTCGTAAAGCCTACGGCATAGCTGCGCTTACCGCGTAGCGTGGCGTTAGCCATAGTATGCCCACCCCACAAGATTTATCATCTTAAGATGTGTATTTCATTTATCTGCAACGTCTCTACAGTGTGGTCTAATTAATCGCAAATTCTAAAAACTGTCGTGAGTGCTGCGGTAAAAGTTAAGAGTAAGGAGTTGACATTTCTGTACTCAAAGCTGAGGACTTTGGACTGATGCAAGATAGACAAGCACAAATTTCACAAGTCGTAGTCACTGCTGGGCAAATGCGGGATATTGAAGGGCGGATCTTTGCCGCCGGAATGCCTGTTGCAGCTTTAATGGAAAAGGTGGCGGGATTAATTGCCCTTCGTGTTCAGGAAGTGGCGGGATCTCGTGTCGGGATTTTAGTTGGCCCTGGTCATAATGGAGGCGATGCTTTGGTGGTAGCCCGTGAATTACACTTTTGCGGGTATGCTGTGTGGCTATATTCTCCTTTTACCAAGCTGAAGGAGTTAACTTCGCAGCATTTACGATATGCCCAAAGTTTAGGTATTCCGTATTATCACGAAGTTGAGCAATTGCCTGATTGTGATTTTTTGATTGATGGATTGTTTGGGTTTGGTTTAGAAAGACCAATTACTGATGCCATAGCTTTGGCAATTAATCACCTAAATGCATGGCGTAAGCCGATTCTTAGTATTGATGTCCCTTCAGGTATACACACTGATACAGGTGAGGTATTAGGCACTGCTATTCGGGCGACTCAGACATTTTGTCTGGGTTTATGGAAGTTGGCTTTTTTCCAAGACCAAGCTTTAGAATATATCGGCAAAGCTAAATTAATCGATTTTGATATTCCTGGGGCTGATGTGCAAGCTGTTTTAGGGGATGCACCCAGAATTAAACGCATTACTCCAGCAACCGCACTCTCAACTTTACCTTTACCTCGGCCACCAGTTACCCATAAATATAAGGAAGGTCATTTACTGCTGATTTGTGGTTCCCGTCGCTATGCGGGTGGGGCAGTTTTAACGGCTTTGGGTGCGCGTGCTAGTGGTGTGGGTATGCTCTCAATTGCTGTGCCAGAATCTTTAAAGCCGCTTTTAGTATCCCATTTGCCCGAAGCTTTAATTATAGGTTGTCCAGAAACGGAAACTGGCGCGATCGCCCATTTGCAATTACCAGAAAAAACTGATTTGAGTGCTTTTAGTGCGATCGCCTGTGGCCCTGGTTTAACATTAGATGCTACCCCCATTGTCCAAGAGGTAATTTCGAGCCAATCTTCCTTAGTCCTCGATGCGGATGGCTTGAATAGCTTGGCACAAATGGGAACCATCCCCACATTACAAAAGCGTCAAACGCCCACAGTTCTCACACCCCACACAGGCGAATTTCAACGATTATTCCCTGATATTGCTGACCCCAAAGAAGACAGAGTAAAAGCAGTAAAAGACGCGGCTGTGCAGAGTGAGGCTGTAGTATTATTAAAAGGAGCAAGAACTGCGATCGCTAACTCCCAAGGTGCAATTTGGATTAATCCTGAAAGTACCCCAGCCTTGGCGCGTGGTGGTAGTGGCGATGTCTTGACAGGGTTAATTGGTGGATTATTGGCACAAGCAGCCACAAAAGAAATTCCTGTAGAGGATATTGTGGCAACTGCGGCTTGGTGGCATTCTCAAGCTGGAATTTTAGCAGCCCAAGAACGCACAGAACTAGGTGTAGATGCCTTTACACTGACTCAATATCTGATGACAGTTATCAGCAATCTAGGCAAAATCTAGGCAATACAAAAATTTACAAAGCCTGTAACGTAGTGGGTGACCTGAGACTCGAACTCAGAACCAGCAGATTAAGAGTCTGATGCTCT
>REBL01000189.1 GCA_007692755.1 Nodularia sp. (in: cyanobacteria)
TGTTGGATTGTTAAGAAAGATGCGGGTAATGGATAGCCGCAAGCGAGGAGGGGAGTAAAGCAAAAGTTTGGCAGGTTTTCGCGTTTCGTAAGTATTCAACCGGACTTGATATGATTCAGATTCCAGTCATAGTTTAAATAAGAAATTGGTGTTGAGGCGGTTAAAGGTGGATCTGTTTTCAGGTATAAGCCGATGTATTCTGGAATTGAGGGCGCAACCTTTAAAAAGTCCTGACGATACCATTTCAGAATTTTGTTACAGTAAAGTATTTGATTTTGGGAATCATAGCGCACTTTTTCAGGATTATTCATAAAGCGATGAGCATCTTCATCTAACTGCTGAGTCACTTGTTCAGGAAAATAAGCTCCTTGACGCAGCAGAGGACAACCAACGGAAGCGCAAACAATGGCAAAATGAATTTTTGGCTCTTGTAACTTGTCTCGGAGAATTTGGTTCTCGATTTGAGCGAGGCTGTAACGCTGACCAAAAATTTCATAAGCTTGACGTTGGAAGAACCACAAAAACGCCAGCCAGTTGGGAATTCCTAAGATTTGTGGGCGAATCGACTGGATGGGGTATCGTTCTAAAATCGTTGAAATCGTAAATGCGTTGTAGAGATTAATCCATAATGCTAATTGTGCCGTAGTGGGCAAATTGGATTGCAGAGACAGATGTTTTTGGCTGGATAACCAATGAGCGATCGCTTGCGGTTGTTCTCGTTTCCAGGCAAGATAATTTACACGTCCATCTTGGTCAACATACTGACCCAGTAACTGATCCCAGGCTGCAAAATCAATCATAAATATCAAGTTCCAGACTGTACACGCCAAAGATTTGTATAAATTCCATTAAGCGCTAGCAATTCCTCATGCTTACCCTGCTCGACAATTTGACCATGATCCATCACATAAATACAATGACTGTGGCGAATTGTGGAAAGACGATGAGCGATCGCAATGGTAGTCCGATTTTGGGTAATTATAGCTAAAGATTTTTGAATAGCTGCTTCCGTTTCATTATCCACCGCAGAGGTAGCTTCATCTAAAATCAAAATTGCTGGGTCTTTGAGAATAGCACGGGCGATCGCAATTCGTTGTCTTTGTCCACCTGAAAGCTTTTGACCTCTTTCGCCCACAATAGTATCGTATCCTTGGGGTAGTTGCAGAATAAATTCATGAGCCTCAGCTAATTTCGCAGCATGGATAATTTCTGACTCAGTAGCATCAAAACTACCATAAGCAATATTTTCCGCCACCGTACCGTGAAATAAAAACACATCCTGACTCACCCAACCGATACAGCGCCGCAGTTCCCCAAGTTGTAACTCTCGAATATCGATATTATCAACTAGGATTTGTCCGCCTTGGATTTCGTAAAAGCGTAGCAGTAGTTTAACTAAGGTACTTTTACCAGAACCTGTTGCACCAACAATACCAATGTTTGCTCCTGGGGGAATATGCAGTGATAAATCTTGCAGTACATTGGTGCGTCCGTTGTAGGCAAAGGTGATATTGTCCAGATGCACTTCACCGCGTACTGATGGTAAAGAACGGTTTCCTGTGGGGATAGTTATAGGCGTATCTAATAATCCCATGACTCGATTAATAGAAGCGATCGCCCGTTGATATTGATCCATGATGGAACTCAATGTTGCAAATGGCCACAGTAATCGTTGGACAATGAACACCATAAAACCGTAGGTTCCCACAGTTAGCTGATTATTCGCCACTGCCACCCCACCAAAAAACAGTGTGGCGATAAAACCTGTGACGACTACAAAACGAATTGCGGGATAGAAAGCAGCAGATACTGTAATAGCTTTACGGTTACTGCGACGATAAGCTTCACTTTCAGTCAAGACACGTTCTCGTTCATAGGTTTCTGCCGTGAAACTTTTAATGGTGGCAATTCCTGAGAGATTATTAGCTAAACGACTATTGATAAATCCGGCTTTGTCGCGCACATCTGCATAACGGGGTGCAAGTCGTTTTTGGAATGCTAATGAACCCCAGAATATAAAGGGTGTGGGTAGTATAGCCAGCCACGCTACATTAGGGGCGATGAGCAGAAATGAACCGCCTACAGCTAATACTGTGGTGATAAATCGCAGAATACTAGCTGCACCAGAATCAAGAAATCTTTCTAATTGGTTGATGTCGTCGTTTAATATTGATAAAAGTGTGCCTGTAGAGCGTTCTTCAAAGTAGCTGAGTTCTAGTTCTTGTAAGTGACTATAAGCATCAAGGCGTAACTCATGTTGCATAGTTTGAGCGAGGTTACGCCACAGACGGTCATAAATAAATTCAGATAGTGATTCTAAAGTCCAAATTAGTAATGTTAATAATGAAAGGATTGCCAGTTGTCCAATAGTATTAGTGATGCCAAATTGGGCAATAATGGAATTTTCTTGTTCGGCAACAATATCTACTGCTAACCCAATTAAATAAGCTGGGGCGAGGTCAAAGATGGTATTGAGGATGGTAAAACTTGCCGCAGTCCAAACTTGAGAGCGGTAATTTTTAGCGTAGTTGAATAACCGTAGCAGTGGATGTTGTTTAGAAATAGAATGAGATATCATTATAATACAGCCCAAACAGATTTAATATGAATAGAAATTGCAATTCATTTCCCTTGTAGAGACGCGATGAATCGCGTCTAAGGACGGTACTGCCAATTTAGTAATTACGAATTACGAATTATTCTGTGGGGGTATGTGGGCGAAAATAGCAGATTGTAAGATTTCGGGAATCTGTTTCCAAATTACAGCCCCTTTAGCACTTTTGATATAGAGTTGCATAAAATCTAGTAAAGCTGTGGCACTTTCTCCGGGAGTGAGATTGACGAAGAGATAGGTGGATTTATCTGAACTGGCAACAGAGACAACACAGCCATGATTGCACGCCCATAAACATCCCACTGGTTGAATTTCTACTTCATTATCTGGGAATTTTTTATCGCATAAACTGTTGAGTTCCTCAAGTAAAATGTTGCCATCAAACGGTGGATGATCTGGTCGTTTTTCAGAAGAACGGTGGCAGGATGTGCAAACGAGTAACGTATGTTTGGGCATTGGTTTAGTGGTAATAAAATAGCAATATTAAGGAAAATGTGGTTAGATATTTGAGAGGGTTAACTATTCACTGGAATGCTTCATGCGGCGTGATTCGATTTTTTATAAACTATTTCAACAATCTCCTAGTTTACTGTTTGAACTATTGACAAATTCCCCAGACAATGCTGATGTCTATCGGTTTGACTCTGTGGCTGTCAAAGAACCTAAGTTTGAAATTGATGGGGTATTTTTACCACCTGAAAATACAAGTCCGGGTGTGGTGTATTTCTGCGTTCGCGTAGCGTGCCGGAGGCATGGTGCAGTTTCAGAAGGATGAAAAGCTTTATGAACGGGTATTTGCAGAATCATCATTGTATTTCTACCGTAACTGTGACAGGTTTAGTGATTGGCAAGCAGTAATCATTTATCCGTCACGGAGTATTGAACAAAGTAAACTACATCCCCATCGTTCATTACTTAACGGAAACCAAGTACATCGGGTGTATTTGGATGAGTTAGGAGACATTCGCTCTTTGCCTTTGTGGGTGGCGGTAATGGTGTTAACTACTGTAGAAGAGGAACAAGCCCCAGAAGAAGCCCGGTATTTGTTAAGTCGGACTCGCGCCGAATTATCGCCACCAAGTAGTCGTGCGATAATTGAGATAGTGACAACAATCATGACTTATCGGTTTGATCAACTGAGTAGAGTGGAGGTAGAAGCAATGTTAGATATTACACTCAAGGAAACGAGAGTCTATCGGGAAATTAAGGAAGAAGGAAGAGAGGAAGGATTAGAGCAAGGACTAGAACAAGGACGGCAGGAAGAGGCTGTTAATTTTGTGACTCGGCTTTTGAGGAAGCGGTTGGGAGAATTGCCCCAGGAGGTGCGTTCTGTGATTTTGGGTTTGTCGTTGTCGATGTTGGAAGATTTGGGTGAAGCTTTGCTTGATTTTACCAGTGTGGCTGATTTGCAGGCTTGGTTGAAAGCACGAATCAATTAATCTACTGTGAGATAAGTGGGGTTATCTGGATGACAACAGAGCTATAGTTGCACGTCTATAAACATCCCACTGGTTGACTTTCTACTGCACCCGTCAGCAACAGACTTTGAAACAATTTATCTAACTTCATTTATTTACCTAAACTCCCTGACACCACTTGACAGTATTAAGATATTTTCCTAACTAAACTAGCAGCTTATGTATCATAAGGGATGCAGGCTTTGAATTTGAACGCTAGACGGATTTTTTTTGAACGCTAGACGGATTTTTGGCGTTGCTGAAACTATTGTTTGCGATTCAAGCTGAACTTTTTGGAAAAAGCTAAGGCAAAGTAACTACGATTATCAAAATCTATTAATTTAGGGAGTCTTGACGAGGTATTTAAACAAATCATCAATAACTGCATTTACTGATAAGATATCTAAATTATGCCAATGCGCTGCATCTACGAAATAAACCTGATTTTGTTGCACTGCCTTGAGTTGTCGCCACAAAGGTTTTTCTTGAAGTTTTTCTAAAATCTCTTTGGTATCCCTACTTTTCCAACGTAAAAAGAAGAGGACATCACCATCAATATCAGATAACCGTTCTTCAGAAATATTGTTTATAACGTAGAAATCTCCCCTTTGTGCTGGTGGTCTTTGTAGTCCAATATCGTTCAAGATCATGCCGACAGCGTGTTTTTCTCCATAAGCCCAAATTCCATAATCTGAAGATATAGTAGCAACTGATATTTGAAATTGATGGCGGTGATTATCCTTTGGAGAAGCTGCGTCAATGCCTAATTTTTGTCTAAGTGTTTCAATACGCTGCCAATATTTATCCATCAACATCTGAGCGTTCTCTTCTTTGTCCATCACTTTGGCAAGGTCTACTAATTGTTGCTTCCAGGGAGGAGGTGTAGCAGGAAAGTCCATCATGACTGTGGGCGCAATTTCAGAGAGCTGCTTATAGATATTTTTCAACCGATAGTTACCCAAAATTAAATCAGGTTTAAGTAGCAAAATCTTTTCTAAACTTGGTTCATTTCCATTACCAACAAATTCAATTTCATCTACTTGCTTTTGTAGATATTCTGGAAAAGGTTCACCTGTATAGTAACTTGTAGCCACTGGTTTTATACCTAATGCTAGGGTATTAGCCAAAATATTTGTCCATAATGTAATCACTCGCTTGGGGTTGACAGGAATACAAGTCTCTCCCATTAAGTGTTCCACTTGGCGGCAATCTGCCGTTGACTGTTTTAAGTTTGTCGTACTATTATCAATAGTTTTGCTACAGGCCGCAGCTAGTGTAAACGTCAAAATTCCTAAGAACAAAAGACAGATAAGGCGACGTATAGATATTTTCATGAACACTTAATTTACACAATCGAGAAAATGAATATTCTACGCTTCATTCTGACGCAGAGAAGCGTAGAATGCACAATAAATGTGCTTAAAACTGCCAAGAAACGGTTCCCACCACTGTAAAAGGATCTCCCGGAAAAACACGGGCGCGGCTTTGAGCAGATACGAAATAATCAATGTCAAACAGATTCCTAATATTAAGGGCAGCCCGGAAGTTATCCCGTTTATAAAAAATAGCTGCATCTGTGCGTGTATATCCAGGTAAGACAAATGTATTAGCTAAGTCGCCTTGCCGTTCTCCAAAGTAGAAGACCCCCAAACCGAAACCGAATCCTTGTAAATTGCCGGATTGCAGTTCGTAGGTTGTCCATAAGTTTATAGCATTTCTCGGCACATTATTGAGTTGATTACCCACTGGGAAATTATTGTCTTTGGTAATTTCTGCATCAGTCAAAGCATAGCCAGCAATAATGTTCCATCCGGGTAAGATTTGACCAGAAATATCAAACTCAATGCCACGACTGCGCTGTTCTCCAACTTGAATAGTTTGTAAAGGATTATCTGGATCTGCTGTAGGCAGATTAGAACGAGTTAAATCATAAAATGCAAGTGTGGCAGATAATCGGTCAGTCAAATCAGCTTTGACACCGATTTCATATTGCTTACCCCGTTCTGGTTCTGATTCTGCTGGGGAAAATGGATCCGTAGCTTGATTGAAAGAACTGCTATAACTAGCGTAAATAGATATTGGTTGAATAAGCTGATAAACAATACCAATACGAGGGCTGAAAGCTTCTTCCTGCTTAAAGTCGCCAGTAGCAGATCCAAAATTTCCAGTGGCATCTCTATAGTTTTTATTGGCAATATCAAAGCGTCCACCCAGAAGTAGTTTGAGTTGTTCTGTTAGCGTGATTTGGTCTTGAACATAAAAACCTAGTTGTTGAATTCTATCTTTAACATCATAGAATGGTATACTTGCACCTGTTGGAACTGCCCCATAAACAGGATTAAACACATCCAGAGGAGCAATTGAGCGGTTGGAACCTGCGGTATCGGTATCATGTCTAAATAAATTTAACCCTACGACCAATTGATGCTCAATACTCCCAGTCGTAAAGTTACCGACAGTATAGGTATCCAAGTTATAAATGTTTTCTTTATAGTCTTGCGGTCCGTATCCTCTTGATAAGGTACGTTGATCATTTGCTAGTGATGTAGGAAAAACAATTTCTCTATTTAACTGAAGAAACGAAGCCCTAAACACGCTACGCATCTGCCAGTTGTCACTAAAAAGATGTTCAAAATCAAAACCAGCCCTAAATACTTGATTTTGACTATTATCAATATTGGGTTCACTAACATTACGATTACGAGGAATTTTGCCATTGGGGTTAGGCAGTACGCTTCCTTGCGCTGGTATACCAAAGTCGTAGGGACCTTCTGCGCGAGAATAATCGGCTTCTAAGGTTAGCTTGCTTCGGTCACTAATTTGCCAACTTAAAACAGGTGCAATTAGGTATCGCTGCTGTTCATAGAAATCAGTCAGGCTTTCTGTTGTCTGAGCAGAAACATTTAAGCGATATAAAACTGTTTTTTCAGGGTTCAGTGGACCAGATAAATCGATTGCCCCTCTATAGAAATTAAAACTACCAGCAGAGGCTTCTATCTCATAGAAAGGTTCGAGCAATGGTCGTTTTGTGACTAAGTTGACTTTTCCTGCCAGCCCACCTTGCCCATAAAGAACCGAAGCTGGTCCTTTGAGAACTTCAACACGCTCAATATTGGAGCCAAAGCCTACGTTTCCAACTGTGGGGTCTGGCAATCCATTGACTAATGTTTGAGCAAAAGAATTAAATCCCCGAATATTGAAGACATTGGCATAGGTACGAGGTGATGCACCTCCTTGCACTACACCAGGTACGTTTTGTAATACCTCATTCAGACGGGTTGCTTGTTGGTCCCTTATAACTTGTTGGGGGACTACCTGAATCGATTGGGGAATATCCCGTAGGGGCGTATTGCTTCTGGTGGCAGAGGTTGCATCTGGTACGCGATAATTATCCTGCTGTCCCGTAACCACTAACTCAATCGGTTCATCACCCTGAGCTGATGGTTCCTCTTGCGGTATTTCACTCGTTGGCTGCTCTATTTCAGGCTGTATTGCTGTTGCAGCAGGCGTGAAACCAAAAATTAACCCTTCGTTACTGTCAAATAACTCAACCGTCGGTAATCCTGCTTCACCCGCCACCGTCACCCGAATAGTATTAGTATCAAGGTTAGTAACCGTTATCTCAGTAATCCCCTCAATTGGGTTTTGGGAACGGAATGTAAACCCATCGCCACTGGGTAAACGTAATTGAGCATTGGGAATATCAGCGATAAAGTTATTCTCAGCACTGTTATTAGTGATTTGCAGTTGTTCGCCTTGAGTCGTCTGTAATATCATCTCCACACCGTTATCAGTGGGATTAGCTTGCACTCCCGTCACTTGGATCACCTCTGAAGATGCTGGCGACTGTACTAACATTTGGGCGTTAGTTCTGGGACGCTCAACTTCACTCAACTGCTGCATCTTGGTAACAGGTTGCACCTTGTTGATTAAGGATTTTCTTGCCACCGAGTGTAGTTCTTTTTTCGGCTCCTGTTTCCCTGCTGCTTGTCCATCACTGATTTCTTCTAATCCGACTTCAGCCTGAGCTGATTGGGCAATTAGCACAGAGAAGATACTTGCTATAAAAATTAACCAACGCAAACGAACCATCACACCACATCCAACTGAGAAGTATTTTCAAGAAATTACCAGTTTGGCGTGAAAAGTTAAAGCGTTTTTGGTCGTTAGCCGGAATATTTTTGAACGCTAACCGGAATTTTTATACCGCATCTGATAGGCTTTCGGCCCCATACCAAATTTTTTTCTAAAGGCTGCGGCAAAATAGCTGCGGCTGTCAAAACCAATTACGCCAGCAATTTCTGTGACTTTCATTTCACTCCTGGCTAATAACTGCTGTGCTTGTTCTAAACGATAGTCATGGAGATAGCTAAATACTGTCTTGCCAAACACTTGTCGAAAACCTCTTTTGAGAGTGTAATCATTCAACCCCACCTGACGCGCCAGTTCTATCAGGGATGGGGGATTATCTAAACGTTGCAGTAAGATTTTTTTAGCTTGGTGAATGCGATCTAAATCGTCATGCTTTAATGACAATGGACACACTTTACCTCGCTGTAGTTCAATTTCCTGTTCTAGCATCAATGCTAAAATTTCCAATACCTTACTTTCGAGATAGACTTTTTTGGTGACTCCCTGGTAAGGACAGCGTAAAATTTGCTGCAACGCCAACTGCATTTCTGTTGTCACTTGACCATAGCGATAGTAGTATTCTTGAGATGGTTCACGAAACAAATGCCGTAACTCTGGGGAAATTTCCCCCCTTGGTTTGGTAATAAACGATTGGCATAGTTGCGGTGCAATATGAACGTTGACTTGTAACATTCGGCTTTGTGCTGATTGTTGAGCAATGCAACTCTGTTCTAAACCACAGCCGCAAAACCAATTCTGCCCAGGGCTAATATTGTCTTCTCTGGATTTGAAATTACCTGCAAGCAGAAATCCATACTGAATGGGATGCTGATGTTCGTCACCTTTGCAGATTAAATTTTTGTGAAGTTGATAGTCCTCAACTCTCAAATTTAACCCCGGTTGCAATTCAATTTCCCGTCGATACCCTTGCCCCAATACAGCAGGATATTTCCAGGTAACATCCAATACTTCTGATTCTTCTTGGTGTGTGATGTTTGCTTCTTGAAACAAATCCCAGTAATCTTGATTTGAAATGGTGATGGTCATAGCGATCGCTCTGGCGGTAGACACTCCAGCTAGCTGTATAATTATTTCATTAAATAAGAAATATTCTTAATTATTGCACAAGATACACTGTTAAAAAAGCAACTGGTATAAAGTCTCTTTTTAGGGAAAGTGTGGTTAGATATTTGAGAGGGTTAATTATTCACTGGAATGCTTCATGCGGCGTGATTCGATTTTTTATAAACTATTTCAACAATCTCCTAGTTTACTGTTTGAACTATTGACAAATCCCCCAGAGAATGCTGATGTCTATCGGTTTGACTCGGTGGCTGTCAAAGAACCTAAGTTTGAAATTGATGGGGTGTTTCTACCACCTGAAAATACAAGTCCGGGAATTGTATATTTCTGTGAGGTGCAGTTTCAGAAGGATGAAAAACTCTATGAACGGGTATTTGCAGAATCATCATTATATTTTTACCGTAATCGTGACAGATTTAGTGATTGGCAAGCAGTAATCATTTATCCGTCACGTAGTACTGAACAAAGTGATCTTCACCCGCATCGAGGTTTTTTGAATGGTGAGCAAGTACATCGGGTGTATTTGGATGAGTTAGGAGATATTCGTTCTTTGCCTTTGTGGGTGGCCGCGATGGTGTTAACTACTGTCAACGAGGAAGAAGCCCCAGAAGAAGCCCGATATTTGTTAAGTCGAACTCGCGCTGAGTTATCGCCACCAAGTAGTCGTGCGATAATTGAGATAGTGACAACAATCATGACTTATCGGTTTGATCAACTGAGTAGAGTGGAGGTAGAAGCAATGTTAGATATTACACTCAAGGAAACGAGAGTCTATCGGGAAATTAAGGAAGAAGGAAGAGAGGAAGGATTAGAGCAAGGACTAGAACAAGGACGGCAGGAAGAGGCTGTTAATTTTGTGACTCGGCTTTTGAGGAAGCGGTTGGGAGAATTGCCCCAGGAGGTGCGTTCTGTAATTTTGGGTTTGTCGTTGGCGATGTTGGAAGATTTGGGTGAAGCTTTGCTTGATTTTACAAGTGTTGCTGATTTGCAGTCTTGGTTGCAGGTACATCAGTGAACAGTTATCAGTTATCAGTTATCACGATCGCACTGTTTTGATTTGGCGGCGACTTGATACCAATAAAGTGTTAGTTTTTAAAGTAAAATAGTGCGGCGATCGCACTGCTCATTCTTCAGATAAACGGTGACAAGATTTGCAGAAGAATAACCTGTGTTTGGGCATGGATTTAAGGTGCGTTGACAAGATATTTATACAAGTCATCTATTACAGCATCGGCTGCAAGGGGAGTTCGCCCTCTCCAGATTGTAGGGTCTACATAATAAACACGATTGTTTTGAACTGCTTTCAGGGTTTGCCAAAGCGGGTTCTTCTGAAGAATACTTAAGTCACGCTCACCAGTTTCATTACCGCCATAAACAACGACAAACATCACATCGCCATCAGCCATATCTAAAGTTTCCTCAGAAATCATAATAGATCCCTTCGGATTAGATCGTTGTGATTTTGGACGTTGCAATCCCGCATCTCTTAATACAGAACTAATAAATGAACTTGGATCATCATCTGTCTCAGTTTGTATACCGCCACAGCAAAAATTCACAAAAGAAATCGTTTTATCTTTGTAGTGCTTGCCTAATGCCATCTTCAGTTCTTCAATACGCTGATTATAGTGTTCTAAAACCTGCCTTCCAATCTCCTCTCTATCTAAAACCTCAGCCATAAATTTAAAATATTCTTTCCAATTATCCTGCTTTGTGATGTTATCGCGCCAATCGTATAAGGCTGTAGGAGCAATGTTTGATAACTGAGGATAAATTGATTCATAATTATGTTTCCAACCAATCATGACATCAGGCTTTAGCAAAATAATACTTTCAATGCTAGGCTGTCCCCATTTTCCTATTGCTTGAATGCCCTCGGTCTTGCCTTTGAGATAATCAGGAAACTGATTATTGTATTCAAAAACACTTCCAACAGGTTGAATACCAAGGGAAATTGCATTTCCTAAAGCAACTGGATTCAATGCTATAAGACGCTCAGGAGTTTTAGGAACGCAGGTTTCCCTCATTGCGTGCTGCACTACTCGGCATTCTGACAATAACTGCTTCGAGCTTGTAGCACTCTGATTGACATTTTTACTACAAGCTGAAACAAGTAAGCAGGTTAATATAGTTAACAAAAACCAATGGATAAGGCGACGTAAAAACATTTTGATGAGTGTCTAAGTTCTCAAAACTGCCATGAAATTGTACCTTGTACTGTAAATGGATCACCCACAACAACACGATTTCTGTTTTGGGCATATTCAAAATAATCTACATCAAATAAATTCTTAATATTGATTGATAATCTCCAATTATCTCGGTTATAAAAAATGGCAGCATCAGTACGAAAATAACTAGGTAACTCAAAACTGTTAGCTAAATCACCTTGACGATTATCCACATAGAAAAGCCCTAGACCAAATCCTAATCCTTGTAAATTACCAGACTGAAGCTGGTATGTTGTCCACAAATTCCAACTATTTCTGGAAACATTGCTCAACGTATTACCAACCGGAAAATTGTTATCTTCAATAATCTTTGCATCAGTTAAGGCATAACCCGCTATGATATTCCATCCCGGCATAACTTCACCAGAAATATCAAATTCTACGCCACGACTGCGCTGTTTACCCACTTGAATTGTTCTTAATAGATTCTCAGGATCGGTGGTAGGAAGGTTAGAACGAGTTAAATTGTAAAATGCTAAATTTGCTGACAACCGTTGATTGAGTTCTGCCTTCACCCCAACCTCATACTGAGTGCCAAATTCTGGTTGTAAAGTAATATCTGAAAAAGCAGCATCAGGTAAGCTAAAAGACCTACTATAACTTGCATAGAGAGAAATAGGTTGAATCGGTTGATATACAATACCTAGACGGGGACTGAACTCTTGATAATTATTTTCTGTTTCAGTGTTTGAGAGTATATCTCGTTGGTTCTGATGAGCAAAATCGAATCGCCCTCCTAATAAAAACTTGAGATTATCTAACAGTGTCATTTGATCCTGAATATAAACACCAACTATCCTTGAATCATATTCAACTCGAAAATTTCTACTAAAAGGACTTATCGGAGAACTATACACTGGATTAAAAATATCAATTGGCTCGGCAGTAGCGCCTTCATTATCAACGAAACTATTTCTCCAATTTAAATTAATTCCTGCTGTTAACCTGTGCTGAATACTCCCAGTTGAAAAATTACCTATGACATGAGTATCCAAGTTATACAAATCATCATTGTAAGCAGGATTTGCCCTGGAAAATCCTCTCGTTAGAGTCCGATTGTCAGGGAGCAGTGCTATGGTGAAAACAAAATCTCTATTCTGTGTATAAAATGAGGATAAAAAAGCACTACGCAACTGCCAATCATCATTAAATTTATGTTGTAAATCAAAACCTATCCGATAGGTTTCATCTACATTAAAATTGTTGGGATCTGTGAGGTTACGGTTCCTTGGAATACTACCAAGAGGATTGGGAAGTACACTTCCTACCGCAGGAACTCCTAAGTCAAATGCGTTTTCAATTTTAGAGTATTCGCCCCAAATATTTAGGCTGGTATTTTCACTAAAATTAACCTCCAATGTCGGTGCTATCACATAGCGACGATCAAAAAGGAAATCAATAAAGCTATCAGAGGTTTGTGCAGCAGCATTGAAACGATATAACACTGTGCCATTCTCATTCAGGGGACCAGACAAGTCTATTGCACCTCGGTAAAAGTTAAAACTACCCACGGAAGCTTCAATTGCATAGAATGGTTCATTTAAAGGCTGTTTGGTGACTAAATTAATTGCTCCTCCTGGTTCTAAGTTGCCGAAAAGAACTGAAGCTGGGCCTCTAAGAATTTCAATGCGCTCAATAGTAGCAGGATTAAAACCACCAGAGATTAGTCGAGGATCTTGTATTCCATTTCTTAAAAAGCTGGCGTTATTAAAACCAGTTTCAAAACCCCGAATAATCAAAAAATCGGATGAAGATCTGGAGGACCCGTCGGTTTCAACACCTGGAACATTTCTCACTGCTTCGGTTAAGCGAGTTATTTGCTGGTCTTTAAGTATCTGTTGGGGAATTACTTGAATTGATTGAGGAATATCTCGTAGTTGAGTGTCTGTTCTTGTGCCAACACTGGCATTTGGTACGCGATACCCATCTTCTTGCTGTCCTGTGACTATCAATTCAATCACATCATCACCCTGCGCTGATGGTTCTTCTTGCGGTATTTCACTCCTTGGCTGTTCTGTTTCAGGCTGCATTGCATTTGCAGCAGGTGTGAAACCAAAAATCAATCCTTCATCACCATCAAATAACTCAACTGTTGGTAATCCTGTTTCACCTGCAACTGTCACCCGAATAGTATTAGTATCAAGGTTAGTAACCGTTATCTGTGTAATCCCCTCAATTGGGTTTTGGGAACGGAATGTAAACCCATCGCCACTGGGTAAACGTAATTGAGCATTGGGAATATCAGCGATAAAGTTATTCTCAGCACTGTTATTAGTAATTTGCAGTTGTTCGCCTTGAGTCGTCTGTAATATCACCTCCACACCGTTATCAGTGGGATTAGCTTGCACCCCCGTCACCTGTATTACCTCTGAAGATGCTGGCGACTGTACAAGTAATTCTGCACTCTGGGAAACCTGCGAAATCTCATTCAGTTGAAGAATCTTTCTGTTTGATTTCTCTAACTTTGCTCTTTGCAGAGAACTGGTGACTTGAGACGGAAAATCTCGGTGCTTCCTGTGACTAGCAGTCAATACTGGTGATTTACTATTTCTCACTCCCAGGGTGTCCTTGAATGTAGATTCTCCTACCGCCCCAGTAGAAGACTCACCTTGATTTACCTCACTTCTAGCAGGAGTGCTAATCAACACCACAACTGCACCCGTCAGCAACAGACTTTGAAACAATTTATCTAACTTCATTTTTTTACCTACACTCCCTGACACCACTTGGCAGTATTAAGAAATCTTCCTAACTAAACTGGCAGTGTATGTATATTAGGGGATGCGGATTTTGATTTTGAACGCTAGACGGATTTTTTTTGAACGCTAGACGGATTTTTTCTGATACTGAAAGTATTGTTTGGGATTTAAGCCGAACTTTTTGCGGAAAGCAGAGGCAAAATAACTGCGACTGTCAAAACCAACCCTAAATGCCACTTCTTCAACTTTCATTTCTCCTAATACTAAAAGTTGTTTGGCTTTTTCTAGGCGATAGTCGTGCAAATATTTAAATGCAGATGTGCCGAAAACGTTACGAAACCCACGTTTCAATTTGAAATCATTTAACCCTACTTGCCGTGCTAACTCCATCAGGCTGGGTGGATTTTCTAAATTATGTAGTAGAATTTCTTTAGCTTGGTAAATTTTGTCCACATCGCTCAAATCCTTGACTGGAGAGCGATAATTAGAAATATCCTGCTCCTGGAATTGCTGACAATGAAGGGTAATCAATTCCATCGCTTTACTTTCTAGATACATCTGCTTCAGATAGCCTTGATGGGGACACTGGAGAATATGAGATAATACAACCCACATTTCCTGTGTGATTTCCCCTTGCTGGTAATAAGGCTGTAATTTATCGCCCATTAAGGCTTGACGCAGAGAAATTGGGATCTGTTCTAAATCTTCATCGCCAAAACTTGAGAAAAATTCCTGCGGTTCGATTTTCAGATAAATTCGGGAATACTTCTCTCCGGCTTTCCAGTATTCAGTTTCTTTGATATCGCAGTTACATTCTGAATAATATTTGCCTACTGATTCGTCAGTCTCATCAGTTAAACCGTGGCGTTCAATTTTCACTTTTCCTGAGAGAAAAAAACTCAACCCAAATCGATAATCGTCGAAACTATCTCTAATCCACACAAGGTCATCAGTAAACTTTTCTTCGTGTATCAAAATAGATAATCCACTTCGTAACTTTGTCCAGCAATGATAGGTATTACAGACATCGAGAATCTTCCCTTGGCTGATAGTTTCAACTCCCTTTGATTGAATGGAAAGTATACCCTTTTGCTCACTTTCTGCCTTGAGTTCTTGCCAGTCTGTGTCTGTAAGAATTTTTGTCATGGTTTAATAATAATTGCTGTCATTATCAAGCTGATATATGTTTTGGGCTAAGGCACTACTTGGAAGTTACCCGAAAGGCAACACTATACTAGATGGAATGGCGATCGCTCTTAATATTTAGCTCTCTAACCAGTTATTTAAATAAGAAATATTCTTAATTCTCGCATAAAACGCACTGTATGAAAAGTAACCCTGTATCAAGTTACTGGTTCTAATTCTTTCATCGGTGAGAACGGAAAGCCTAAGCTAGTTAAATATATTTAGGCTAAAAGTATAAAAATATATTGATTAACTTTGATTAATCAAGGCGATCGCCCTCGGCTAAAAGTCCATTTATTATAGGATTTTTATCAATTTGCCATGCCATAAAAAAATTTTCTCTCAGGGTATTTACACGTATAAAATACTACTGTATATTGATAAATAAGAAAGGCGATCGTCCTCCCCCAAGAGTATGCGATCGCCTTTCCCTTAACCCCACAAACGGAGTCAAATACAATCATGACACAAGTACAACAATTAGTCGCCAATCAAGAATCCAACCTGACGACATCTATAGACAAGGCATCACCGGCAAAAGAACCGATTAAACATTTACTAATTGGTTCACCAAAAGCTGTCACCAGCACAATTCATTTATTGCAAGTTATTGGCTATGCAAACGTCAAAGATTGGAGTCCACTATTACCAACAGCTAACGCAGGTGAAGTCATGAGCATTTTAAGCCGTCATATTTGGTTGAAATAATCAAATCCCACTTGTAGAGACGCGATTTATCGCGTCTTTCTTTATCGCGTCTTTCTTTATCGCGTCTCAAAACATTTATCTCTCACAACAAGCCCCGATAATGAATAAAAACCAAAATCACAGACCACGAACCCAACGCAACTTTAACTGCAACTAAGATATTGAGCAAAGGAATTACCCCACCACTGACAAGTGCGCCCAATTCTCCTGGGGGTAACTCCACTCCAGTCAAAGTCATTACCGCTAGTACAATGAAAATCAGCACCGAAACCTTTTCCCAAATAGCTGCATTCCAGCGTTGGTAGATTTCCTGCATCCACTCTGGTGAGGAGGTAATCGCAACCAAGCCGATAGCAGTACCACCAGCCACCCCAGCCGCAAAACCACCACCCGGACTTAAATGACCCCGAATCGCCAGTTCAATCCCCACCAATGAGCAAATAGTCGCTCCCAGACGCGCCAAAACAATAGACGGTTGATCTGTAAACTGATAGATTGTGCAGAATAGCCTTTCATCAGCCAGCAGAAAACGTACCCCCATGACTGCGATTGTAAATACTACCACTTCAAAGATAGTGTCATAGAGCCGATTTCTGAGAATAATCCCTGTAACTGCATTGGGTACTCCACTATCTTCTACAATCGATTCCACAATAGACATATCCGATACATCTGGTGTTTGATTGGGCATAACTAGGAAGATCATGTAAAGCGCTATCCCTGCGGCAATGTAGACCCATTTCATTAATGTTTCTCCCCTGAATCTGGTGTATTTACATAAGTAACGATGATTGCAGGTGACAAAAGTTCAGACTCCATAATGTCATATAGCCGTTGAACTCTAGTCGCAGTATGATATATTTTTCCTTCCTCCCCAGATAGGGAATTATTTTGGTCACTCCTGACACAAGTCGCATGAACTTCTTTATCCATCAGTGCTTGCTGCAAAGCCTGAATATTCATGTATGGGACTAGCTCAAGACGCATATAGTATTTGCTAAAAATTCGGCGTAAGTCGTCCAGCAGTTGCCCAAAATCACCTTCAGATTTCAAGTCTGCATCTGCCTCCTGTGACTCGTCTTCCAGGACACCCAGACGCATTACCAAGGAAGAACGGACGGCGATCGCATATAGTGTAATTGCCAGCAAAGTCCCCATTAATGCTTGGGTTAAAGCCACATCCGCCGCCCCCAAAACTGCAAACACCAAGGCCGCCACAGCGCCCAGTATTCCCTGAACTACCAGGGCATTGTATGGATTAACCTGAAGTACCAGCATTAACGCGGATAACGGCAACAAGGCGGTGATTATATACACATAACTATTATCATTCATGGCGATCATTGGGACTAGAACAGTATGCCAAAACATAACCCAGCACTGTATTCCAGATAGCCAAAGAGATGATGCCCAGAAGGAGTAGCGGCCATTCACTGGGTATCTTCAGCAGTAGCCCAAAAATGATACTCATAGATCCCAAAGTATCTGCAACCGAAAGACTATGCAGCTTAAATAATACCGAGCGATGACCCAGTAGGGGAAAAGTTCCCCAAAACCAGAAGAACAGACCTAAAGCTATGCAGCTATAACTCAACAAGTCAATCATAAGTCACTCATGCGTTTGAGTAGATGTGCTAATAACATTAATCCGGCATTACCCACACTGAGGATAATTATCCCTACTAGACCAATCATCCAATCATCCCGTAACACGGAGACAATCAAGATCATAATTGATGTTTTGGTGGCAATACTGGCAAAAGCCAACATTTTTTGCCAAATATCATCATCTTGCCAAGCTTCATACATGGGTATGAGCAGCGCGAGAATCATTGCAAACAATACCAGATTCACGCTTTTTTCCTCCGTCTCACCCGGTGTACTTCATACAAACCCTGTTCGTGATATTTCAAAACAATCGTTTTGGGTGTAAAGGTAATCAGGAATATATCTAGAAATATGAGTCCAGGTGTGCGTTGAGGTTTGACTCGTTCCATGATCACATCTTCGTGGTTATGGGGACGGAAGATAATTTCAAATGCCTCAATATACGCCTGGGGAATCGCCACTATTACCTCACCCAGTACACGTAACCAATCCCTTAAAGCTTCCGGGGCTTTGTTACGACCCGGTAAGAGGAGGGCAACACTGACACCAATGATGATATTTGCCACACCAAAATCAGAGGTGAGCAAAAACCAAATAGTCAGTCGCAATATCAGATTCAGATGTCCAATCATGCCAATACCATCCCTAATAGCAAAAGCAACATCAAAGTCATTACTCCAATCAGATTTTCAAGTTGCTCAAATACACGTGGTAAGTTGACAACTAACCGCTGAAAAATTAAAAAATGTACTAACCAGCCAATACCGATGATCGCTAATGCTTTTGTGATATTTGCCACAGTGTACGCCTCGTAGTAAAGACTACTTGCAGCAATGAGCGCCCCTAGTAATAGGATCAGTGGTGGCCACAAACCTGGTTTGACCTCCTTTCCTTGTCCATGAGGTAGAAAGACGAATTTGGCATAGACAATTGCCGTTCCTACAGCCCCAATATTCATTAAAATAACTTGCCAAGGAAGTACATTTTTCAGCGTCAGCATCTTAGCCCCAAAGCCAACTAGCAAGGGAAAACCCGATATCGAAAGACTACCCATGACAAGGGCAATCCACAGCCCATGATTTATCGGCTGATTTTGCAGTTCCTTGAAGTCTCGACTGGGTAAGTTACCTGCAATCAGGAAAAGCGTTGATTTTGCTAGTCCGTGTCCCAAGGCATAAAAACCTGCTACCCCCGGTGCAACGAGAAGCCAGCCTAACTGGGAAATTGTACTTAAGGCCAGCAAACGCTTCGTATCCTTTTCAAATAAGGCATAAGCTACTCCCAGAAACGCTGTGGCTACTCCAAATATCCTGACAATGGGATCAATCTCTGGCACTAGCAAAGCACAGCGCACCAAGGGAAATACACCTGTTTTGACCACAACTCCTGAGAGTAAGGCGGAGACTGGGGTTTCTGATTCGGAGTGTGTCAAGGGTAGCCATAACCCTGATACAAAGATGCCACCTTTTGTCAAGAGTCCGACAAAGATTAAGGCGATCGCCTCTTTCGGTGCATTAGCCAAACCTGTAAAAGCAAAGGAATTATTCGCCTGATAGACCAACGCCACACCCACCAGATAAAACAGCATTGCCGTGTTACTGACAAACAGATAGCGCAACGCCACCCAAATCGACCGATTAGTTCGGGAATAGGCAATCAAGAGAAACGCCGCAATCCCAATTACTTCTAACGCCACGTATAAACTGATGAAATCCGCAGAGGCAAAAGCGGCGTTAACGCTGCCATGCAGAATTATAATTTGTGTATAAAAGAAAGCTGATTTATCAGTTTGCCAACAGTAGATGATCACCGCAGCAGTTACCAGCGCATTTGTCAATATAAAGTAGCCACTCAATTGATCAACTACTAATGTGACACCGAAATTATCCAGTAAATTTAGTGTCAACGTTGACTGATTGAAAAATAACGACAACGCATATCCAGCCGAAACCAGCGCTACACACAGGGCGAGGTATCGGTCAAGTTTGGGAAGCAGATAAATCACAAATCCCAAAAACAACGGTAATGCGATCCATGCAACAGTAATGTTATTAATGTTATTCATGGCGTATTATTTTTCTCAATCTCGTTGCTTTCCAAAGTCGGATTATCCCGTGCTAGTTTCATCACACCTACCAGCATTATGGCCTGAATCGAAAATCCGATCACAATTGCCGTCAAGATCACCGCTTGGGGAACTGGGTCAGCATAAGCGCGATTTTCGCCGTTGACAACAATCGGTGTAAAAAAGCCATTTCGTGATGAAATCAGCACGTAATAGGCGATAACCCCTGTACTCATCACATCCATTGAAATGATCTTCATTACCAGGTTTTTTTTCAGAATAATGCCGAAAAACCCGCACAGTATTGTGGCGAATATGAATGCTTCTAACACGGGAATTGCTTGTTGGGTAGTGGGAGAAAATTGGCTAGTAATTCGTAATTCGTAATTCGTAATATTTCCTTCGGAAACGCTACGCGTTAGCGGAGCTTTCGCTTTAGCGATACGTAATTCGTAATTCGTAATTCGTAATATTTCCTTCGGAAACGCTACGCGTTAGCGGAGCTTTCGCTTTAGCGATACGTAATTCGTAATTCGTAATTCGTAATATTTCCTATGGCTAACGCCACGCTGCGCTATCGGAAATGCTACGCTCTAAGCGTTCGCGGTAGCGTGCCGGAGGCTCTAGCTATGCCGCAGGCTTTACGTAATTCCGAAACTAGAAGGGTTTGATTGATTTGGAATGGGGGTTTATTTCCGTGCGGAGGTATTAGCTGATTACTTTGGCTTTTTCTAAAGCTTCTTTTTCTGCGGGCGATTGTTTAAATGCAAACCGTAATAAAGGCGGTGCTAAAAAGGTGGTCAAAATCACCATAATAATGATTGCAGCTTGTAGTGGTTTATCCAGAGTACCACTAGCTGCACCAATTCCTGCAAATACTAGCCCAACTTCACCACGGGGAATCATTCCTGCACCAACTGCTAAACGGTTAATTTTAACTGGGCCGAAAACCGCCCAACCTGTCACAATTTTGCCGATAATCGCTATTACCAGTAAGAAGGTAGCAATAATTAATCCTTCGCGATTTTCTGGAATGAAAGGATTCAGAACACCTAAATCAACTTTCGCGCCCACTGTCACAAAGAAAATTGGAACTAAAATATCCGCGATGGGTTTAACCTGCTCATCTAGTTCTTTGCGTTTATCGGTTTCATCCAAAACTAAGCCAGCCGCAAATGCTCCTAAGATAGCTTCTAAATGAATGGCATTACCCAGAAAAGCCATGAAGAAGGCAAAGATTAAAGCCGGGATAATTAAGTTTCCTCTCGTTTGCAACTTATTAGCAATGGCGACAAAAGTCTGATTGAAATATTTACCTAATAAAATCGCACCAATGAGAAAGACTGTAGCGCTGACAATCAAATAAATTACGTTGAGAATATCAACTTCACCAGTTTTAGCTAAACTCGCAACTACTGCTAATACAATGATGCCTAAAATGTCATCAATGACTGCTGCACCGACAATAATTTGACCTTCACGAGATTTTAACTGTCCAATTTCTGATAAAACTTTGGAGGTAATCCCAATGCTAGTAGCTGTCAGTGCTGCACCCGCAAAAATCGCTGGAATTACTGGGACATGAAAGAGCAACATTAATCCTGTAGTTCCAGCCGCAAAGGGAACAGCTACCCCAACACAAGCGACAACTACCGCTTGAGAACCGACTTTTTGCAATTCTTTTAAGTCTGATTCTAGCCCAATTTCAAATAACAGAATAATTACACCCAGTTCGGCGAGAACAGAAACGATTTCACTCTGGCTTTGAAAAATTGATATGACGGATTCGGGACTGATTTCGTTAATAAATTGCAGGATAGTCATAATGATGGAGTCTGAAGCAGCTGCACCACTATCAGGAAACACCACCAAGTTTAGTGCTGAAGCCCCTACGATTACACCACCCAGTAACTCACCTAAAACGGGAGGTAAGTCGATCATTTTAGACAATTCACCGCCAATTTTACTGGCTAGATAAATGACTATTAGACTGAGTAATACACCAGCTAAGACTATGGGGGCATTTTCTGCTTCGTTTGTATTTGCAAGTAAATGATTCTGCCACATTGAGTTAACTATTAATTCGGAGAAAATCATGTTATCTGTCTGTTGTATTGATGAATGCTGTGGTTAGATTAAGTCCTGGAAAAATCCAAAAGTAATATTGAAATGGTGGGTGGTTGCCATCGGCTTCATTAAGTTCGATAGCCGTAGGTGTCGGAGTCACTGGCTATGGAACCATATTCACTAGCAGCAGTAAAATTTTCACTGAGGGCAGAAGGGTCAACTAAGGTCAAGGCTTGCTGAAGTGCTTCTGAACGATTCATAAAGAAATGATGTGCAGGTACGAATCTCTCAATGCCAAACTTTTCTAAACGCCGTCTAATTTTACCAGATGCACCGACAATTAAGACATAACGACCTTGTTCACTAGCATCTTTGATGGCGTTTTCAATTGCTAAAGAAGCAGTCACGCCTAACATGGGGACATCGCTTAAATCAATTATCAGCACATCAGAGTCTACCATTGCTGAATGTTCACGCGCGATCGCCTTAGAAACTCCAAAGATCATCGGTCCACTCAAGTAGAATAACAGCACGCGTCCATTCGCTTGATCCAGTAATTGCTTCTCTTCGTCGTTCAAAACAATGGCATCATCCGCATCCGTAATAGTTTTCACATCATGAGATTGTAACTGAGAAAGACGTTCAATAGTTAAGATATTGGCAATGAAAACTCCCACGCCCACAGCCACAATTAAGTCCACAAATACGGTTAAGAACATTACACCGTACATAATCAGCGCACCCTTCAGGGATACCTTATGAGCGCGTTGCAAAAAGCTCCAGTCTAAAATATCAATCCCCACTTTCAGCGCAATACCAGCCAATACTGCCATTGGGATGCTTTGAGTTAAACCAGCCGCCCACAAAACTACAACCAGTAAAATTAAAGCACGAGTCAAACCAGATACAGCCGTTCTCGCACCAGTCTGGATGTTCACTACCGTTCCCATCGTTGCACCAGCACCAGGGAGTCCACCACATAAACCAGATATGACGTTACCGATACCTTGACCAATTAATTCTTTATCAGAATCGTGTTCAGTACGAGTCAAACTATCTGCAATTACTGCCGTTAACAAGGTATCAATACAACCCAACATTCCCAACATGGCTGCATCAACGAGCATTACAGTGATTTCTGATTCACTGAAGGTAGGGATTTGCAATGTTGGCAGTCCCATTGGGATTTCGCCAATCCGTCTGATATCAACATCCCCGAAAAATACCAGGGAAACTATTGTGACTAATACTAATGCTACTAATTGTGGTGGCACAAGACGCTTGACTTTAGATGGTATTAAGAAAATAATTGCCAAGGTCATTGCGCCCAAAGCTGTTTCCACAGGATTAATATTTGCGAACAGCTGGGGTAAATTTTGCACCGTTCCTAATACGCCACCTTTAGGGCTGGATTGTCCGATAAAAGGGGCGATTTGCAGCAATATCAGGATGACTCCAATCCCAGACATGAAACCGGAAATTACGCTGTAGGGCATGAGGGTAATATATTTACCCAGCTTGAATACTCCCAATAAAATTTGAAATACCCCGGCCAGCATCACTACTGTAAATGCCATTGCCAAGCCGTTTTCTGGATTCTTGGCAATCATGGCACTGACAACAGCCGTCATGATTACGGTCATTGGCCCGGTAGGTTCAGAAATCAGGGTTGGTGTTCCACCAAATAAGGCGGCGAAAAAGCCGACGCAAACAGCACCATAAAGACCAGATGCGGGACCAGCACCGGAAGCAGCACCGAATGCCAACGCTAGGGGTAAGGAAACAATAGCCGCAGTGAGACCACCAAATAAATCACCTTGTAAGTTTCTAAAATGGATTGTATTAGTTAATTTCATGCTGGGGTGGTAATGAGGAAAATAGTCAAATTTTGATTTGTAAAGATTGCCAGCTACTTTCAGAAAGTTTCATGTTTTATGAACATAAAAAATTAGACAAAGAAAAGTTAAATTCTTTGCAAAGCAGCAGACTATATTAGTTTTATACATGGCGATTCGCTGAGTACGAATCCCTCATAGAGAAGGCTTAGGTGAAAAACATTTCCAAAACTTGGCTAACAAAACTTATATGGATTACAAGTTCTATTTATTGCCAAATTTTATGCTGTTAAAGATAGTTTACAGCCTTATCGGTCAATATAATTCATTGGCAAGCTTTAAGCTTAAATAATTATTAAATTCAATTCATAGAGAAAAGACTATGGATGTCAAGGAATTATCAGGACATTAATTATGGATATAAAAAAAAATTATGTAAGATGCACCGCAATAATTAATGCTGCGGATAATCACCCAGATTGTCGCCAATCTACGGGAGTTTCCAAATAATCAGGTAGACGAGTTGTGCGATCGCCTAGCGCCATTCTAATCTGTTGTAACTGGACATTTTTTGCCCCGGTCAAAATTGCCCCTTCTAGTTTGACATCACAGAGGTTAGCATCCGAGAGGTTAGCTCCCATGAGGTTAGTTCCAGAAAGGTTAGCTTGAAAAAGACTAGCTTTATTCAAGTCTGAACCCATGAGATTGGCTCTATCTAAGTCAGCTTCCGCAAAACTGGCTTCTGTGAGGTCGGCAAAAAAGATTTCTGTTTGTTGTAATTTAGCCGCATTCAGGTTAGCCCCATTCAAATTTGCCCCATTTAAGTTAGCTCCTTGGAGGTTGGCTCCAATTAGTCCGGCAAATTGCAAATTGGCTTTACCCAGTTTCGCCCATTGCAAGTTCGCTAGAAACAACTTTGCGCCAGAGAGGTTAGCAACTTTCAAGGTCGCCTGTTGCAAATTAGCTTTATAAAGGTTAGCCCCAGAGAGGTTAGCTGCACGCAGACTTGCTCCCAAAAGGTTGGCTTCTCGTAAATTTGCCCCAGAAAGATTAGCGTGATTCAAGTTCGCCCAACACAGGTTGGCTCGATTCAGGTTGGCTTTGAGCAGGTTGGCTGCATAAAGAATAGAGCCAGTCAATTGAGCGCCATCAAGATTAGCCTCACACAGGTAGGAACCGCGCAGGTTAGCTCCACAAAGGTTAGAACCGCGCAAATCGGCTCTTTCTAGGTTCGCTTCGAGCAAGTCGGCTCGCCGGATGTCAATATTACGTAAATCCAGGTTTTGATTTTCCTCTTCTAACAGAGAATTACGCCGTCCAATCACAGTTAGGGCGGCTTGAATGTCCCGACGAATTTTGGGTAAGACTTCGCGGGTGTTCTGTTCCTCCTTCTGTGTCCGACGCGCCCCACTTTTGTATTTACCCAAGTATATTGGCTGTAAATATTCCAGCCTTTGTTGTTCTTCCTCTGTTTGAATGGGAGCATTTTCCCGGACAAAAGCCGTGAGGATTTCCATGATTGTCCAGTGTTCTTTGGGGAAATCTTGTGCAACTCTTTCTAAAACATAAATTGCACCTGTTCGGGTTTCAATTTTTTCATGTCCAAGCTGGGTAATTGCGCCCATAAAGCGTTCTACAATCAGCTTTTCTTGGCTAAGTTGGGAATTTTGAATGTTAATTTCGTTGCTTTTTTCAGCCGCGATCGCATTTTTGTGCATAGCTTCCGCACGCTTTGCTGCATAATAAGCATTAATCAACACAGCCAGTCCCAGAAAAACTATGGCCGTGGTTGTTAATACCTGATTTCGAGATTGTATTCGTTGGTCAACTGTCAATTCCTCCAGGTAGGACGATGCAAAAACAATCAGAGTTAGTGAAAGCACAAATACAACTGTTATGGCTATCAACCAACGCCAGAATTTGTCTGTCTTATAAGCAGACATAGTAGTAATATTCCTCACAACACAGAATTATTACTTAGGGTTTAGGAAAAATTAGTATATCATTTAGCTTAAAA
>REBL01000116.1 GCA_007692755.1 Nodularia sp. (in: cyanobacteria)
GATAAATATCACTGTAAAATACAATACCTGGGTAAAGTCCTGGTGCTTTGGGAGCCGCTACATAAACACGCATTAAACTGTCATCTACTCTTAACTCGACATTGCGCTTCGTAATTTGCACTTTTTTGTCTCCGTGTTATCTCTGAACCGAATTCGCTTGTGGACAAGTGGGTTTGATTGAAGCCGCTAACTTACAGATTTTGGCTAGGATATTGAAGGCGATTACTTAGGGTTAATTAACGGCTAGAATATCGCAGACTTCACCTTTAACAGATTATTGTTGCTTTAGGGTGGTAAATCGTAATAACTGCTGTAGATTTTATCCCAAATGAAATCTTCTAGTGTGGCAACTGATGCAAATTGCCAAACCTCACCCGTTTTTCTTCAAGCAGCACCAGCCAGCATCGATGGGCTGAACAGAGCATAAATAACCGGGATTTCTCAAAACAACTCTGCACCATCTCCAAAATATGCAATAATTCCGAATAAAGATATGCTCATGCTAGATTTTAAGAGTGCTGTCTGCTCGTCCCACTTCATCAATATCCGAACATGAACATCGACCGATTGCAGGAACTTAAGCAAAAACTGACTATTGAAGCAGACTTATCCGATATCTGGTTATTTTATATGGATCATTTTGCGGATCATCCTGAATTTACTGAACTGGGTAAGCCTGCCTATAATCAATACCTAGATGCTGTCCTGCACAACACTTGTCAGCAAATGTTTGGTAAGTCCATAAAAATTACTAACTTTCTCCCGATTTACATTGCAGACTATCATTTTTTTCATGCCCCTTTCCAAGTTGAAAGACGTATTGGGGGTGTAATTTATTTCGAGGATATAAAAATTGGCTTAATTGCTGTATCAGCAGATTATCCTCCTACAGATGAAGTTAAGTATTCACGTTTTTCTGAGATCATGCAATTGCCCACACTCAATCGTAATGATCTTAATTGAGACAAATCTAACGGGGAGCAACGCGATTTGCTGAGTTTAATAAACTACCATCAATCTTGCAATCGATTATGTTACACCACGACAAAGTAATCAACCAAAAAAGTCAATCAACCACAAATTTTTGAAATCGAAGGCAAAACTAGCTGTGGATATAATTGCTGTATACTATCTTGTGGTAATTGGTTTTTCCAAGCCCCAAATAATTGATTGAGTCTAGCTAGTCTTTCCTCCTCTGTTAATGGTGGTTGTGGTTCTGAAATTTCATTGGCAATCGATTCTAAGTCTATAATTATTTCGGTGCCATCTGGAATATTATTAAGTTGTTCTAAAATTTTAATGTTTTGACCACGTTTTATGCGTCTTATTTTCATATTTAATTATCTCCTTATTGGTTGTCTGATGACTGATAACTGATAACCGTCAATCGTCAACAAAATTAAAGTGCATTTGGGTCAATTCCTTGCTGTTGTAGTCTGGCTAATAAATTTTGCAATTGTTCATCTGGGGTTTGGTATCTCTGACCATTTTCGTCATACCAAAATAGCCATTCTCGTGTTCGTCCTTGATAATTACCCTGTTCCCTTCCAATACCTAAACCAATTTTTGGCATCCAAACCTTGTCCCCTGGCTGTAAAATGTATTTACCTTCAACTAAGCGATAAACTTCTAAACGTTGACGCTTACGACGTAGCCGAGTTGGGGCATAAATGGCATAATACAAAACCCCTAATTGAGCATAGTCTATTTTCTTTTGTTCATATTCGCCATTATAAGTTTGAGAAACAACTTCTAAAGTAAAAATGGGTGGAATTCCCTCTTCTTCCCACAAAACGTAACTAGAACGTCCATTTTCGCCCACAAAACGCTCTACACCCAAACTCAGAAAAGCATCGGGGACTATGGCAGGTTGATTGGGTATATAATAAATTCCCATATTGATACCGAAAAACCAGTCATCGCGGTTTTGCCAAATCGCGGCTAAGATGGCTAATAATAAGTTGGGAATTAATATTTGTAGTTCGTTATCCACAGGGGTATCATCAGAATCTGGCAATTCTGCCGAGGAAGGTAGGCATTCTAAGGGATTATAGTTATACATAATATCTTAGTGGTTGACGGTTATCAGTTATCAAAACAAACTCATTTTTCCCGCTTAATTTAAGGTTAACTCAGTTTGCACTTAAGAGACTTTGGCTTTAATTTCATACATAGCTAACCTCAAATCTAACAAGGGTTTTGAGTGTGGGGAATTAAGAAGATATTGAACTCTATAACGTACTACAATTCAATTTTCTTAAACACTACACTTATACTCCACACCCTATCCCTAACACCTTGCCCCAAGGAGCTTGTGGCTTATCTTCGTGCCATTCCATAAGGGACTAATTCACAAGTTTTAGCTGGAAGATAATTAGCAATTTGCTGATCATGACTGGTTAATATCAAGCCTGCTCCTTGTTTAGTAAAATCAATTAACACTTGTAACATTAGTGTCAAAGATTGGGGATCTTGTCCTACGGTAATTTCATCGAGTAGACAGATTTTTGGTCTTCTGGCTAATACTGCGGCTAAAGCTAATCGTCTTTTTTGTCCTTGGGAAAGAGACTGGGGGTGTAATTCAGACAAACTTTTTAAGTTGAGTTTTTCTAAGAGTTCTTCCCCTAAATGAGCAGAAACACTTGCTTGTACTACTTCTTGATACACAGTTTCCGCAAATAATTGATGATTAGGATTTTGCAGTACAAATCCTATATTTTTAGCTATTTGGACAACGCTTTTTTTGATGATACTTTGACCACAGATTTCGATATTTCCTGTGGTAGGTTTGAGTAATCCACTTAATAACTTGAGGAGCGTTGTTTTTCCACAACCATTTTCACCTTGAAGTAAGATGATTTCCCCACTGTGTAATTCTAAGTCTGGAAAAGGTAGATATCCTCCCCAACTGAGTTGATGTGTTTGCAGGATGATATGAGATAAAGTTGGTGATGAAGTTACGGAAAGTTGAGGAAAAAAAGTTTTAGGTGTTCCTGAATGGATTTTACCTTGATCAAAATAGTAAGTGCTATCGCATATCTCGTTGACTAAATCCCGACGATGTTCTATTAGTAACACTGTTTGTCCCTGGTGCGATCGCTCGACGAGTAATTGTAGTAATAATTCACTTCCTCCACGGTCGAGATAAGCAAAAGGTTCGTCTAATAATAAAACTGGTTGATTCATAGCTAAAACGCAAGCAATGATTAAACGTTGCTTTTGTCCGGCGGAAAGTTGACTAATTAACCAATTTTGCTGAGGGAGTAAACCAAATTCTTGTAAACTTTGATGAGTTATCTGTGTAATAATTTCTGGAGATATATTGAGGTTTTCTAAACCAAAAATTACCTCATCTATAACTTTATCGGTGAAAATCTGGGTTTCCACATTTTGGAGAATTGTGCCGATATACTGCGATCGCTCTCTCACAGAAAGCTCTAAAATTGAATTATTTTCATATAAAATATCTCCAGTGAACTTACCGCCAATGTGATGGGGTGAAATTCCCGTCAAACAGTTAAGCAGTGTACTTTTTCCACTACCAGTAGCACCACCTAAAAAGACTATTTCCCCCGGATATAATTCTAAATTTATATCTTGGAGTGTGGGTTGAGTTTTACCAATGTGAGTAAAACAGAGATTTACCGTTTCTATTAACTTTGCCACTGCAACCATCCCACAATTACCAGTAGCAATACAGCACCCACTGTAAATATAGTATCACCGAATCGCCATTGTAGGGGTTTAGCTTGAGTTCTAGGAGAATTGGGGTCATAGCCTCTAGTTTCTAAACCAACAGTCACATCATCAGCATAGGTGACAATGCGAAAAATCAACGGCACAAATAAACTGCTAAACCAACGCTGGGGTTGACGAGGTAAATCAACTCCACGCAGTTGATTAGCTTCGATAATGCGTTGCGCTTCTTGATAGATAATTGGCAAAAATCGCCAAGTTAACATAATTCCTAATACTAAAAAAGCTGGTAAACGTATCGCTTGTAAAGCTTTGACTAAATCCGCCGGTAGGGTTGTGGCTGAGAGTAAAGGAGTGGGTAACAAAATGGCTAAAAGTCTCAAAGAATTAATCATAGCTGCGCGAAAATCCCCTAAAGTCCATGTTGCTAAGGCTGTAAATAAAATCAAACCTAAAATTGCTGTGAGTAAAATTTTGAGTTTAATTCGCACAGACAACAGCAATAAAAGCAATAACACTCCCACCAGTAAAGATGCAGCTAATAAATCTCGTAAAGCAAATGCGATACTAACTGTAATCATGGTGAAAGTAATTTTTAGTAAGGGATTAACCTTGGTTAAAAAACCTTCTCTATGCACCACTGATTTAGATATCAACATCTAACTTACCAGCACGTTTTAACTGTTTGATAACTGATTCACCTAACCACCAACCAACCCCACCAGCTACACCAGATAATAATGTCATGGGTATTAATATCCATGACTGGGTTAACCAAGCAGCAAAATTTCCTCCAGCGACATAAGCACCAACTAAAGCACCTGCGACTGTGGTTGTGCTGAAAAATACAATATTTCCTAAACAACGATTAGCTTTGGTTTTGTAACCGCCTCTTGTCCACATAATTAATTCAGTTAATAGTAATGCTGCAACTAAAAAAGCAGTAATTACTAAGGAGGTGCGGCTTAATAGTAGTGCTAAAGTTCCAATCATTAAAGCCACACTTCCCCGACGTTGCAACCTCGCCATACCCAACGTTAAGAAAATTCCCGCTAAAGGAGCCCAGACAATTGTCCTAATTCCTGGTAAGGGAATAGCAAGAGTTAGAGGTACGGTGAGGATGGAAGAAATCGCAATACCAATAGTCATAAACGCCGCAAATACGTAATCTTTTAATTGCCAACGTTGTTTGGTTTGAGTCGGGGAAATTGGTGTTTTCATAGTGTAAAAATTTATGGTGTCACGCAGAGGCGCAGAGGCGCAGAGAGTAAGAGTTAAGGAATTTTTTCCAAGTTTTATAGGACTTACGTAAACCTAAGTTATTTTCGTCATTGCGACCGTAGGGAAGCAATCTCAAAGCCTTGATTTCCGTAGCGAGTGCGTAAGTCATATTTTATTTTTTTAGGTATTTTGAATTTTGCATTGATTCATCTTATTCCTCAAAACTCAGCACGTATACCTGCCAAAACTCTAATCCCTGGGGCAGAAAAATTCACAGTGGGATAGATATATTCAGCATTAAATAAATTTTCCACATTTAAAGATAGTTGTGTACTAGGTGTGACTCGATAACCAATAGCTAAATCAAATACCGTTGCTGCTGGACTACCCGATCCAATTTGATTATTTGATAACAAAACATTTCCCTGACCACCATAAAAACGCGATTGTAAATAACCACTAAATTGATTGTCGTCATACAGTAAACGTAATAAAGCCGTCACTGGAAATACTTCTAACTGACTCAAAGGCGTACCTGATCTATCTTCACCGTTTACATAAGTGAGATTACCTTCTACACTCAAATTACGATTTAACAGATAGGCTGTACTAAGCTCAATTCCTTGTAATAAAACATTTTTATTGGCAACTTGAATCGTCGCCGGAGGAGGGCCAAATCCTGTGGATGGTGGTGGAGTAATACTATTAAATCCGATAAAGTCAGAAATATCGTTGCGAAAATAAGTTATTCCACCTCTAATTGTATTACTAGCGTAATTTAAACCAATATCAAAATTATTTGCTCTTTCAGGTTTGAGGTTGGGGTCTGCTAAAACTCTACCGCGAGTTGGAGCAAAAAAGGTTCTGTCGCTATCACTCCCAAATAAGTCTATCAGTCTAGGAGGACGAAAGCCTTGGGCAAAGTTAATTCTTGCAGCTAAAGTATTAGTGAAGCGATAAACACTACCAAGATTGAAAGTTATAGCGTTAGTGTTATTTTCTGAATCTATACTTTCACGAAAATTAAAGATATCGTAGCGTAAACCACCAGCCAGCGTGAGATTATCGGCTAGGTTGTAATTTGACTGGACAAAAGCACCGTAAAAGTTGCGTGTTCCTAATGGTCCTGTGGTGTTGTTAATCAGGTTATCAGAAATGGAATTATCTTGGCTAATATCAATACCGTAGGTTAAAATTCCGGCTTCACCCAAGGGTGTATCAGCAGAACCAGAAAAACCATAACTTTCAGTTAGAGTGAAAGTAGAACTTGGTGTTGTAATCGTCTGTGGTTGAAAGGTGGGAGGTATAGCAATTGTCACTTGGGTGGCGTTGTCGAAACGACGGGCGCTTTTTTGGTAATAAGTGCGTAAGTTAAAACTAGTACCACCATCTAGGTTTTCATTAATATAACTGAGAGAATAGCGATCGCGGTTTCTAAATACGTTCTCGGCTGATATAAATGGGGGACTGGGAAATCCGTTTAAATCGGCGTTGTCTTGACGATAGCGGTCAAAACGCAACTCTAACCGTTGATTCTCATCTAAATCAACTCTACCAGTCCCATAAATATCAAAGACTTCGTAAGCAGTTCCCTGGGGAGGAATCAAGTTACCCGCCCCATCTTTGGCATCACCCGCTACGCGTCGAGAAGTGCCAATTACATAGTTGGGGCCTGTAATTTCCAAATTTCCACCGTATTCAGCAAAACCACCTGCAAAGGCGAAACTACGTACTTTAAACGGTGCATCTGGTCGGGGTGTGGTGGTAATAATATTAATTACGCCACCAAAAGCATCAGCACCATAGACAGAGGAGGCGGGGCCTTTGAGAACTTCTAAGCGTTGGACACGAAAGGGGTCTACACTTCCCAAGTCCGGCCCAAATTCCAAATTGGGAAGGCGTTCACCATCAACTAATACTCCTATACGTTCCCCAGTTAAACCACGAATATTAGCAGAACCACTCAATAAACCCAAGCGGTTAATCACAATTCCTGGTAGAGTTTGCAGGGCATCACCTACAGTTCTATTTAAGGGTTGTTCCCGTTGTATTTCTGCTTGCGTTTTAATGTCTACCGTGGCTGGAGTATTTTCTAGTGGTGTGCTGCGACGAGTGGCTGTAACTACAAGTTCAATATCTGGTTCTGTGGTATCTGGTGTCTCAGGAGTTGGAACTTCACCAATGGGTGTTGGGGTTGTGGTGGTAGGGATAGTCAGAAGAAAATTTTGATTTCTTTGCCCAATGGTGACATCTGGTGGTGCGGTTTCTCCAGTTACTGTTACCCTGACACTATTAGTATCTAGAGCAGTGACAGTTAAAAGTGTGATTCCCGGTGCAGGATTGTTGATGGTAAAATCTGTACCAGATTCTAGGTTTAGCTGGGTGTTAATGATATCGGCGACAAAGTTTTCCGCTTCGGTTGATGTCAGAACTGATGATAGTTCGCCGTTGTTGGTTTGCAGAATTACCTCAATCCCATCAGGTGTTTCATTAATTGCTACATCAGTAATTTGATTGACATTCGCCCAAACTGGTTGAGTAATAGATACTGATAAAGTACCTGCGATCGCTAGACTCAAAAAATTTAATTTCTGCACAAATCACACCCCTGATAACTAAAGTCTCGCCTTAGTTAATTATTAACAATTCTTCTTATATTACCAGTATTTTTACGGTTGTAAACTCTGGAATAATTTCATGCAAAATATTTTTAATAAAACCACAGAAAAAAACTAAATTATCAGCTTTAATCTGTGGTCATAAATCTTGTTGATTGACATTTCACCAAAAGTTTAATGCGTATTTGTAGCATTTACAGTTGCAGGTTGCAAGAGACTGAGTAAATGTCCATCAGGGGTACGCATAGCTGCTACTTTGCCAAAAGAAGGTTCGCGGATACGTCCTTCAAGTTTTGCACCGAGACTTTCTAGAGTAGCGATCCTGCCGTATATATCATCAACATGGAAACTTAAAATTGGTGATGAACCAGTCACAACATCAGAATCCATAGAGTGAAAGGCTATGATTGTACCATTAGCATCAATTTCTCCCCAACCAGGACTAGCAACTTTTACTGGTAGCCCCAAACCTTCGCTGTAAAATTTCACAGCAGCCGGGACATCCTTAACCATTAACATGACGTGTCTAAATTCTGCTGCCATTGTTTTTCAGTTTAAACATCTAATTTCATCTTTCTCATTATCAATTGACTTGACAACTTATTGCAAAGTTAGAGATTTTTTGGTTTTTTATTTAAGATTTACCTCAAAAACCTCTCATCCCCGTTATTGATGATTTTCGATCCAAGTGTCAATATCTGTATAGGCTGCTTTGAGTTGTGCTTGTTCCTCTGGTGTGGCTTGCCAATAGCCGCGATAATTAGCCTCAGATAATTTCTTAATGACTTCCGCCTCAGCATAAGGATTATTTGCCCGTAAGCGATCGCGCATCTCAGGATTAAATACAAATTTCTGTGCTACTTTACTCCAAGTAGCAGTACCGACACTTTGGGTAGTGGCATCTAAACCCAAGAGATACTCTACTCGATCTGCGATCGCCTGTCCTCCTTGATGGTCATGTTTGAGCATTCCGTCAATCCATTTGGGATTTAGCAACCGACTAACAACGCCTTGGCGTACTGCCTCAGCAATGGTTTTTACCTGGATACGTTCTTTGGTAGTATCAGCAATAACTACATCAGGACGATGACCACTGACTACAGTTGTGGCTTGTGCCATCCCCCCAAAATATTCATAGTAATGATCTAAGTCGGTAACTTCAAATTCATGGGAGTCTCGCACCTGGGTAATAAATTTGTTGTGACTCAAAGCTGCTTTGAATATTTCCGGTGCTGCTAACCCATTGATATTGTTTCCGTAAACATACTGTGTGCGCTTGATATACATATCACCTAAATCCGCCTCACTTTCCCAAGCAGCAGTTTCAATTAAGGTACTCAGGCGATTTCCATATTCCCCAGGAGGAGGGCCAAAAATTCGGGAAGCGGCTAAATGTTGATCATGGATTTTTTCAGCCAAAGCTTGAGTGTGACGACGGACGGCGTTCATTTCTAACGGTTCATCCAACTGGGCTACAGTCTGAAAAGCCAAATCAATTAAATTCACCAAATTAGGAAACAAATCACGGAAGAAGCCACAAATATTCACAGTGACATCAACACGGGGACGACCGAGTTCACTTAAAGGAATGACTACGGGTTTCATGAAGTAGCCTTGACCCCGTTCCACCTTCACACCGATATAACGCAACACCTGTCCGACGGTTTCCCCCAGAGTTTTACAGGTTTCAAATCCCCAAAGTATCACCCCTACAGCATCAGGATAAGCATGATGTTGTTGATAATAACGCTGAATTGTTTCGTCTGCGATCGCAGCGCCTCTTTCATAAGCGCTATCTGTGGGTAACTTGGTGGGGTCAAACTGAAAGGTATTGCGTCCTGTAGGGTAAGTTGTCGGAGTTCGCACAGGATCACCACCACAAGCAGGTTCAATGTAACCGCCATTTAAGGCGTGTAACAGTCCTTTGGTTTCGTCGGTACTGCTGACTAAATTGGCTATATTTTGTAAATAAGTCAGGGCTGGTGTTAACTTTTCATTAGGTGTAGTTGTTCCCTGTAACATGGCTTGAATGATTTCTCGACTTTGATCAGATAATTCTTGCCAATGAGAATCAGCCGTATCTAATAATCGGTCATAATCAAGATTGTATTTTTGAGCTAATAATCTGGGTAAAGCTGGAGTTTCACTACGGTCATAACGAGCAATTAAATTTAAATAATCAACTAATTCTTCACTCTGTAACTTTTGTCCAAAGGTGTGTAACCCCATAGGAATTACCACCCGCTTCAGTTCAAATAAATCAACGTGCAGCTTTTCTAACGCTGCTTCATAGGGTGTCAAGTCAAATTCTGCTGGTACTTCTTCCTGAAGTTGACTCCGCAATTCATCTGCTAAATCTAAAGGGACATCATGTTGCTCACACACAGCGATAATTTGCCGTAAAATACTCAGAACACGCGGTAAGCTATGGCGTTGTTGTTCTTCGTATTCATCTAATAAATCTTCTAATTGGTCAAAATGTTCGTACAAACCCGCCGGGACAAAAGTTGGAGAAGCATAACTGACTAATTGGGCGTAACTGCGCCGTTTAGCCATTGTGCCTTCAGAAACATTGACGACATGGTAAACATAAGTATGAGGTAAATCTCCCAACAGTGCATCTGTGGTACATTTTCCAGATAACCCCACCTGTTTGGCAGGTAAAAATTCAAATGTGCCGTGAGTGCCAATATGTACCACTGCATCAGCATTCCAACCGTCGGCTTCTTCTAACCAACGATAAAAAGCATTATATTGATGATGGGCTGGTAAACTTTCATCATGATGTACCTTAGCCGGGTCTTCGTGTACCCCCCGTGAAGGTTGGACAGCTACAACTACATTGCCAAATTCTATACCTGCAATTAGGATATCTTCGCCATCCACCATTAAATCTCCTGGCGGCATTCCAAAGAGTTTCTCTGTTTGATTTCGCAGATTTTCAGGTAACTTATTGTACCAGTTCAAATAAGTTTTTAACGGAATACGTAAAGCGTTTTGGGCTGTCAGCTGATGTCCAGTAAATTCGCCATTATGCACCAGTCCTCGATGGAGAAACATATCCTTGAGAGTTCCGCTATCGGGTGGGGTGACTTTGTAACCTGCGTTTGCTAATTCCCCAAGAATATTTTCTACAGAAGCGAAAACATCCAGAAAAGATGCAGTCCCTAAAGTACCTTCGCTGGGTGGATAGTTAAAGATAACAATGGCAATGCGTTTTTGTGAATTGGGTTTATGACGTAAGGCGATACGGTGGAGAATGCGGTTAGCAAATCTCGTTCCTCTACCTGGAACTGGCGAATGAGTTTGACCAATCTTGGTATTTTCGCTGTCCAGTCCATAAAGATATACGGGATCAATAGCACCATCCATTTCGGGAAAGGCTACTGTCGATAAAGTTTCTACAGGGGGAAGTCCTTGGGGACTGTTTTGCCAAGCCGTAATTTCCCGATTATTGGAAGTAGAGGCGACATGGTAAGGGACATCAAGTTGTTTTAAAAGATTAATGGTTTTACTGGCATTTCCACCCAAAGGGCCACCATCTAAACGAAACCATAATAAGGAAGCGATCGCATCACAAATCGGCTTATGATCATGAAAAAAGTGATGTGCGATCGCCTCGGTAGTTTTAATCCCATCAGCAAAGAATGGCAAAACATTGGATTTTTTCGCCAGTTCAGTCAAAAATTCCTCCCCTCCAGCTAAATTTGCACTCATACTTGTCCCACCATAAAACAGCACTGCTACCGTGGGTAGGTCTGGGTTGAGGGGATGGGCAGTAATATAATCTGTATAGGATGGATAACGCTGACCTGTAGCAATATCTATAAACCCTGCATCTGGGTAAATAATTGGTTCTTTTGCCGTTACTTCCACACCAGCGTACTCACAGGCTACAAAGCGCAATAAATTTGCCAGATTTTCTCCGCCAGCATTTGTCCAATAACTGACGCATTTAGCTAAATTTTGAGAATGATATATTTTTTGCGGTGACATCTGAGTTGGTGTAGATGTCAAAGAATCTCCAAATTGTTTGATGCGACGATAATCTGTACCTGGCAAATTAGTATAGGTGAACTCCTTCATCCGTGTCAGCGCCATCACACTCGGCCCACCACCAAACACAGGAATAAAGGCAATATCTTGTTCCTGTGTAGCCACAAACGCCTGTTGTAAGCAAGCTAAAACTTTATCTGGTGTACCCCGCAAATCGAACATGACTGCTTTAGCAGCACCCATAATTTTTAGAACTTGAGCAGGCGTAATAGTACCATCTTGAATATCGTGTGTAGGTAAAATATCTAACTCAAAAATCTTGCCGTTTGTAGCTTGTACTTGTTGCTCCGCCAGAAACACATCACCCAAAGGAGAAGCAGAGGAAATCAATACTAGGCGAGGTATAGCACAACTAGGCATAATCTTGTATTTTTCCTGATTTTTAATAATTAACAATAGTCTCTAGCTGTAACAATATAATGCGTCAAGCAAGAGGACAAGGGGCAGGGGGCGGGGTGCAGGGGGGAGAACTTCACAAGGGTAGGTTTTTAATCTTCGTGAATCAATTGCAGCAAAGCCTCAGTGGAAATCTTGCCACTCATATCAGTACCCTCCAGCAAGCTATCAGCTAAATCGCGCTTGTGGTGATGCAATGCCACAATCTTGTCTTCAATAGTATCCTTTGCCACTAAGCGATAGATAGTTACTGGACGTTGCTGCCCAATACGGTGGGCGCGGTCGGAAGCTTGGTCTTCTACTGCTGGATTCCACCAAGGGTCTTTATGGATGACATAATCGGCGGCAGTCAGATTCAACCCAGTACCACCCGCCTTGCATGACTACCAGTTACAGAGCGTACGATAGTTCCCCTGAACATAGAGGCTATTCTGGAGATAGTCGCGTAGGCGATCGCACGCTCGTTGTTGGAGTTGTGTAAAAGATTCTAGTTGCCATAGTTTAATACTCCCGTCTTCTCCTGCGGTAGCTAGTAAGGAGTCATTCTGGCTCAAACTAATACTGGTTAAGGATGATTGCTCGGTTCTCCATGCAGCTAAAGGCAATTGGGTTTGTATTTCGGTATCCCACAACTGCACATTACCGTTATCAGAACTACTAATAATCCTCTTACCATCACGACTAAATGCTACTGACATCACTTGTGGGCCATAAAGCTGAAACAAACGTTCAATTTGCTGCTCCTGATTGTGCAAGTTCCACACCCGAACAGTACCATCACTGCCGCCACTGACAACTTTTTGATCATCTGGACTAAATACTGCACTATTGACAGAGCCTAAATGTCCGTCAAACGGTGGTTTGATTAGCTTGCCCTCTAAGTTCCAAATATGGATAATACCACTTTCGCCAGCACTGACAATTAACTCTCCATTCCCACTAAAACTGACACTGTTAATCCCATTTTGCTGTCCGTTCCCAACTAAAGGCGGTTTTTGGCAGTTGGGTGACTGAGAATCTCCCGATAGCTGATTCTGCACATTCCAGAGGCAGATAGTCCCGTCATCCCCTGCACTGACTAATTTTTGATTATTTGGGCTAAAATTGATACTTTTAACAAGGCCTTGATATCCTTTTAATTCTGCCAACTTTTGACCTTGTATATTCCAAATGTAAATGCTGCCATTTGTTCTACCACTTGCCCACAATTGACCATCAGAGCTAACACTAATACTGCTAAATCGCCCTAAAGCTATTTTCGAGCCAAGTAAATTTTGACCCTTCAAATCCCAACGATAAATACCATCATCACCAACACTGACAATAAAGCTAGCATCCTGGTTGAAACTGATGCTTTTAATGGATTTTTGTTGCTGTTGAGATGTGGCAAATTCTTGACCTAGCAAATTCCACAGCCTCACAGAAAGATCATCACTAGCACTAGCAATTTTTCGTCCATCTGGACTAAAACTAATGTTTCTCACAGGGCCTTGATGTCCGACAAATCTTTCTAATTCCTGAGATTGTGCCTGAGTTTTTTTCTTAGCTTTTTCCTGGGGTTGTTCCTGAGTTTGGGTATGCCAAACACGAACAGTCCCATCACCTCCAGCCGTAGCTATTTGCTCACCATTTGGACTAAAAGCTAAGTCCCAAACTTTGATTTGATCGTGGTTCCATTGTTGCACAACTTTACCTTGTAAGTCCCACAAAAGAACAGTTTTATCGCCTCCAGCACTGGCTATGAATTGACCATCTGGACTAAAAATAGCGCTATGCACTGGACTTTTATGCCCTTGAAATTTTTTTGACCACTGATCCTGCAAATTCCATAAAATAACTAAACCATCAAATCCAGCACTGACTAATAATTGACCATCAGGGCTAAATTTAATACTATCTACTGCATTTTGATGTCCTTTCAATTCTGCCAATCTTTGGCCTTGTACATTCCAGAGGCGAACGAAACCATCATCTCCAGCCGTAACTATTTGCTGACTATCTGGGCTAAAATCGACACTTATAATTTGGCCTCGATGTGCCTTAAATTCTGTCAACAACTGACCTTGTAAGTCCCACACACTGACTACACCGTTATCTTGAGCAACAGCTAATTGCTCACCATCCGGGCTAAAACTGACGCTGAGAATAGAACCTTCATCTCTAGGTAATTCTGTGAGATGCTGATTTTGTAAGTTCCACAACCGAACAACACCATCATCGCCACTTGTAGCTAATAATTCACCTTTTGGGTGAAAACTGACGCTTTTAATAGGGCGATTGGATGCTTCGAGACGGTTACTTTCTCTAACTGTATAAATAGCTTGTTGCAAAGTTCCTCGTACTTGTTCTTTTAGTTGAGAATGGGGAGGAAATATGACTAAAATTGGTTGTTGAAAAAGATTACTTGCCCGTAATCCCTGAATCATCCCGTCTAAAGTTTGATTTTGGCGTAGACTAATTTCAGCAGTTTGTCTCAATTCACCAATTTGACCGATAAGCGCACTTCTTTGACCAATCAAAGTTGCAGTAGTCAACCCGCTTAGTCCTAGTATGACAGCGATCGCAATCCGCCATCTCCAACTGATGTTGCGACGTTTTTGTAAAACGCTTTCCTGGACAAACTCAACTTCTACCTGGTTTAACCAATTGTCATGGGAATTGAGTTCTTGATCCAATATGTCGAGATAAGGATTTGCATCCCACAAATACTGTACTGGTTTGTCTGTTGCATTCTGCTGCTGATTCTGCGATCGCACCCACAGTCGAGTTATCTGAGTAGGAATTTTGGTTAATGAGTTTTCGATGGTGTAAAGTCTGCGATCAAACCAATCAATTACAGTTTCAGCTGTTGTTTGCCAGCCTAATGGCTGAAAATTGCGCCTGATACTTTGCCATTCTTCGGCATCTGGTGTTAGTCGCCGTTGTAAAATTATATTTTCCTCGTCTTCTTTTTTCCAGGTGAGTAACTGATCCCACCCCTGCACTAAAGCATCATGGGCTGGTTCTACATAAGGTTCACCTTGAGAATTAGAACCCTCAACGATTAAGCGAGCTTCAGAAAAGGATTTAATAATTCTTTGCACCCGCTTATTTTCTTCCTCTTGAGCATACACAAGTTCGGATTTAGGGACTTGTCTTCGTGCTAACTCCCCACCTTGTAATGAAATCATCCGTAACATTACCCGTCGTACCGTATCTTTGTAAGCGGAGTCTTCTGCAACTAATTTTTCATATTCCTGGTTAGCACGCTTAGTCAGAGAACCAACAACTCTTCCCAACTGTTCGTAATCTGTTTTACTTAAGGCTCGGTTATTTCTGGTGCGATCGCTCAAATATTTCAGGTACAATTCGCTGAGGGTGAAGGAAAGTAAAGGTAAAGCTCCCGGCATTTGTAAAACTTCGTTAATTAGTTCGTCTACCAAACTGGGAGGATCAAAATATAAAACTTTTTCTAGTGCAGGTTTCTCAATTACTTCTCGCAATTCATTCTGGCTCATGGGTGGGACAACAAACCGAGTCTCATCATGCCAAAAGTCTTGAAGTACAGAGTTTTGAAACTGAGCCTCAAAGTCGAGTCGTAAGGTGATAACTACATGAATTTTGTCGGGATATTGAGCGATCGCATTCTTAATTAGTTTCAGAAACTGCTCTCGTTCCTGGTCACTTTTACACAGAGTAATTAACTCTTCAAACTGGTCAACTGGTAACAATAGTCTAGTATGACTGTGATTCTGGCTCCAAAGTTCAATTAAGTTGGCAAAAGCTTGCTCGTCTTTTACCAGTTCATCGACAGTGATATTTCCAATGGGTAAACATATCTGCGCTAAAGCTTTTAAGGGACTTTCTTCTGGTCGCATGGGTTCTAAAATCAGAAACTGCTGTTCCTGGTAATAGCGCAGATGTGGTAATAAACCTGCTTTCATTAAGCTAGATTTCCCAGTTCCGGAAGCTCCCAGAACTAATGTCAATGGTTGCTGGTTGGCAACAACTTTTTTCTTCAGCTTTTGAATCAGATTCTCTCTACCAAAGAACAAATGACTGTGTTTTTCGTCATAAGATTGCAATCCTCGGTAGGGATTATTTACTAAATTGAGTGGCGGTGCATCTTCCAGGTTATTACGGTTAAATTCCGGCAACAAAAAGACAAATTCCCCTTTATCGTGTTTTTTCAGTGGACACAAACTAGGGGTTTGCCGCTTGTAGTGATTTTCTGTCAGGACTTCAACTTGATCTCGCAGATACAAATAAAGCTCGGTTGCAGTAATAATACCATCTTGATTTAAATCTGCACCTTTCCCTAAGAAAGCATTAAATAAAGCATTGGCAAAAGGAGAATGAGCTTCATTTCCATCTGTAACCATCCCGCGCGATCCCAAAGAATCTAAAGCTTTTTGGTCATCTGCTGCGGAAGTAATTACTTGCCAAGCGCGATCGCTGATAAATCTGTCGTAGCGTTCCTTGTATACTTTGACTTTAGGCACAATTTCCCGCTTCAAGCTTGACCAACGAAAGGCTCCAGCAAAACAGCAATCAAGAATTGCTAACATATGCCGACACGGAAGCGCGTTCAAAGCATCATGTAATTCCTGCATCGGCAAGTAGGTACTGCTATCTCCTGATATGGCATCTTGAGGAATCAGATAACCTACAGGCCCTGCTTGATTTTCTAGCGCGTCTAAAGCTATACCATGTCCAGCAAAATAGAACAGCAGGCGATCGCTTTCTGTAACTGTAAATTTTTCGTTGTCAAGGGGTATTTGTCCTTGTTTGAAGTCTGTAATTAATTCTTTTAGCTGGTTAAGACTAGCACATTGATTCAAAAATAATTGGACTTCATACTTGTTTTGAATTTGATATTGAGGTTGTAGCTTCTCATGTTGTTTTTGAATAATTTCAGCTAACTTGAGAGCATCTGGAACTGCTGTTATTAACTCTCTAATACCATTTTGATAACTATTAATACCAATAATTACCGCAAAATTACGGTTAAAATTAGGTTTTGACATTAAAGACACCAATTAAAAGTTATTGATTAAAACTACGACTTACGCAATAATTCTCTGAAAGTCTTATTGCTCCATGTTCTCTTTACCAACCTTAGCGTACCTCTGCGTTAAAAAGAGAATGATTACTTGGCATTGCTAAATAAAGATATAAACTTGCTTCAGGCGCAAAAAAAAAGTAATTTACGCCTTATGTGAGTTGGAGTCTGGAAAGTCGTAAATACGTCGGCGTGGTTAAACACCTTGGCTAAACCAAAACCTGAAACCCTTGCTATAGCTTGGGCATTTATAATTCACATAAGGCGTAATTTTGGTATTTCACATTCCAATTCAGCAATGTCGATTGCTTTTGCCTTATGAGTATTTATTATAACCTTGTAATCGCAGCCATCAAAGCTTTTAACCCAACGTCAATAGGTTCATTCAAGAAATAACTCATGTGGTCGCAAGGAACTTCTTGAATATGGGGAGGAAGCCATCGCCCAGTAGGAACACTCTTAATACTATCTACCTTTACAGCTATATCATTCGGTACATCAAAGAACAGTGATTCTACTGCTTTATTAAATAAACGTTGTTGTAGCCGTTTCAAGATACTGGACTTTTTCTGTGGTTGTTCCTCTAATGCTGCGGCAATAATAGAGGTATTACCAGCGATAATTGAATAAGGAACACCAGGGTCATCACTAACAGCCAGAGAATTGAGAAAATCGGAAGCCGGGTTCATTTGGGCTAGAGACACCCGAATATTTTTTTCTAATGTACCAAGCAACATACCTACTACTTTTGCCGGGGGAGCAACTGTAGCAAGATTGTTGAAGGCAATAGCCAGAGTTAGGTTTACCCAATCTTCCACTACAGACCAAGGTGAACCAGCATTTGGTGTACCCAACATAATCAGATGTTGGACAAATTTATGTCCACTTTCTCGTTCAATAAACCACCGAGATACCAAACCACCCATTGAGTGAGCAATAATGTGTAGTTCTTTACCGTGGTTTTCTCCTAAACCTACATCTCTGAGTCGTTGTTTTAAATTTCGGGCATTCTGCTCAATAGAAGTATTCAAATTTTCATAATCAAAAGTAAGCACTAAGTCATAAAGTTCGCTAATGGAAATCTTTTGCCCATTTGGTTGCAACATAGGCTGTTTAATGGTAGATACTAAACTTTCGGTATCGCCAATAATTCCGTGAATGTAAAGGGCAATTCTTTTAGAATTTTTTACTTGCTCGCTGACATAAGTTTTATCCTGATGATAAATAACTTTCTTTTTCGGGTTCTGTTTTATTTCCGCCACGGCTAACATGGGATACTTAAATTCCCGTCCCAAACCCTCGCTGATCACTTTTTGAAAGAATATGCGGATTGCACCTTGCAGGCTGCGTTCTCCCTCACTTACGGGGGCTGGTAATCTTTCAAGGATAATTTCTGTTTTACCGTCTTGAGTTATTTGCCCACGCCCTAGAGGTAAGAAAAATTCACCATCATAACCTATAGGAAGCAAATATTCGTTATCTGTTAGGGTTGCATCAACTAATAGCTTTAGAGGTGCATCTGGGGTAACAACTTCATAGTCTGCAACGTCCCTCAGTTCCAGTACATTTAATCCTGGGTCTGTACCCCGACTGGTAGTAAATTGGAAAGGTTGAGTCACTTGGGGATCTTCCCGCAGGATGGGAGGCAAAATTTTATTACCCAAGTCTCGGCTGACTTGTGGTGTAGTGGTGAGACGAACATTTGCCTTTAAGCTGGGATGGGGTTGTAATTTCACCCCTAATCCTAATTGTTGGTCTTGTTCTGGGGAAACTGGCGTAGATTCCAAAGGACGGACTGTGGTAATTGTGATTTCTTCTGCATACCAATCGTCAAAACTGACTGTACTACTTTTAGCTTTGATTTCACGATTTTGTGTCCGAGTCATTAACCGCTCAAGACTACTTTGATTTGCAGATTCTGTACTTCTGGATACAGTTCTAGGAGCATCTAATTGATCTTGATTGAGCAATCTGGCATCAAATTCGTCATTACTGACAATCAATTTAATTATGTCTTTGTACTCAGTAATTCCCAGTTGCCAATATTCATCTGGAACTTCGAGTATTAATTCTTCTCCATCTAAAGCATAAGCTGATTCTCCAGCTTGCAACCTGATACTACCTGCTTCAAAAAATGGGACGCTAATGGAAAAACTTTCTGAAAGATTGACTAAAGCACAGTAAAGAGGCTTTTTAGTTGTATTGGTCAGTTTAAGTTTAAATTCCGGTGGTTGCCACTTACCACCCTGATACTTGTACTGCAAACGCATCTGCTGTAATTGTGATAAATCCTCGTCTTTTAAGATGAGTTCCATCTTTACGTTACCAGCTTTTATCTGAGTCGCAGCAGTATTTGCAAGTTGAGCAATTGTTTTCCAACGGGCAATATGTTCTAAGCGTTTAATTGCCTTATCTGCGTTGTTTGGGATGTAACCATCAATTTGAGCAACTAGGGGGCGTTCATCTGTCGGTTGGGCGATAACGTACTGGTTATTGTGACACAACAAGCGCAACTGGGTGTTGCCGATTTCTTGTGATTCGCAGACATAGGCTGAAGGTTTACCATTGAGTCCAGCTTTATTTAGCTGTTCACGCGCTAAATTTACACCCACTTCGTCTCCTTCAAAGGAAACACTTAAAGGTGGTAGCGGTAGACTGGTGACAACTGCTTTAAAAGTGGTATCAGTAACTAGGTTTTCTACCCCTGCGATATCTATTTGGCTCTTATTTGGCAATACTTGAGTGACTTTTGCTGTACCTACAGATTTTGAAGGGTCTTGCAAATCCTCGTTATTGGCATCAAATTTAAACAATGCTAATAAAGTAGTTTCACCATTTTTGGGTGCTTGCACTCCGTGGATAGCACCACCTTCAATTACCCAGCCAGAGGTTTTGTCATGGTTGACAATGAAGTATGGTGCAACTTCAGCTATGGCTCCATCGAGAAAGAACTTATCACCATCTTGGGGATGATTCGCTTCCAATTGCGGAGACTGTTCTCTACTTTCACTACGGACAATGGCATTTGTACGGGCAAATAAATCCCGATATGTCAGCTTTCCGTTGGTCTTGGTGAGTGTATCCAACAAATAATAGGAGAAATAACCCCTAAACTTACCTGGGTATTCTTTAGCTGTTTCGTAGTCTCGACAAGCCGCTAGCAGCACATGACGACCTTTGGGGATCTTCCAACCCGTGGGGTGTTTTTCGGGATCGCGATCGCGGTAATCTGTTAGTTTCTCTAAATCTTCCAGTGTAAAAATAAAGCTATCTAAGGGACGTTCTCGCTTGTCGGCGGGAAAGCGACGCTCTTTGGCTGCTTGCATGGGGTCTTTCGTGCTAGAACCAGAGTGGCAACAATCCATAATGATGGTTATGTGTGGTTCTTTTTCTGCAACTTCTGCAATTAGTTTCGCCAACTCCTTATCTGCTAAATCCCAACCGTTTTCGGTACGACTGTCGTAGCAGACTAAAGTTTCATCCAGATGGTCTGGTTCTATGTGCCAAAATTCCTTCGGTGCTAGTTCTTGAGAACCATGACCACTGTAGTAGAACAAAACTACATCATCTTTTTGAGCTTGACAAAGATGGTTGCGGAAGCCATGAATAATTACTTCACGGGTTGCTTGTTCGTCTTGAAGCTTAAGTAAATGTAGTTGGTATTTTTTCTGGTCAAACCGTTCCTTGAGATATTCTTCTATGGCTGTAATATCATTTACACAGCCTTGGAGGCAATGATTAGGGTGAGGATAGTTATCGATTCCTACTAGTAACGCGTATAAGTTGTGTCGCTTCTGGTTCATAAATGTTTTTATACAAGTTAGTATTTTGAATACGGCTTAAACCTTTTTATTTTTGACACGGATTGGACATACAATATGCAAATTACACACAAAATTTAAACTTTATGCGTAGCTTGTTTTACCGCATGATTGAAGCGCCGTACCCTGCGGGAAGCAAGCTACGCGTAGCGTCTCCTTTAGGAGAAGAAGGGCATTTTGTGCCATCGCGCTTGAGGATTGGTATCAGCCTTTCCTCCAGCGCAATCACGTTAAAAAGGTTAAGTTACTTTGGATGCTCCCACCACGCCAAACTCCACCATTTCTGTGCCTTCACACATCTGAAAGGCAAAGCTCCCTGGAATCAGGTCGCTAGGTAGTAATTTCTGTTGAAGCTTTTCGCTTATGTGGTCGTGCAGAACGCTTATATTTACGACTCGTTCGCCTCGCAGAGTAGCTTTTACTTCGCCATCATCAATCTTTTGTCCGTCCTGTTCATTTTTAACATCTTTGACAAAACCGTCTGTTCCTTCCCTAAAGCCAAAGTAAAGGCCAATCGGCGGGAGCGAAAACTCGAGTTTTGAGAAAGTACCATTATAAAGTCCGAGGAGAAGCCCAGGGCCAATGCGCTCAAGGCGTACCTCTGAAGTTGCCCCCTCAGCAACCACCTTAAGGTCTGGATGCTCATCAACAGCAGGACTACGCAACAGGAAACCAGTCCGGCCACGAGCAGATTCTGGATAGACTATCGAGCGATATTCCGCCTCAAGAATACGATCAACCTCTCCCCCACGCCCGATTGCCAATGCGCCACTGAGCAAGCATTCCATCCAGGCTTCATGAATTCGGAAAATTCGTAGCGAGTTTTCCGGCAACATACGGGCATCTGGGATGAGGTATTCAAAAGGTAAACCGTGAAGTTTGAGGCGTTCCTGGCACCATTCGGTGACGTTATTAGGCATAGGGGTTAAACCATTGCGGAAGTTGTCCCCCAGGTAAAGATGACCGTCTGTTTCCCAAGCATCTTTTCTAGCCCGTAGTTGTGCGTCATGACGACGCCAGGTGAAGTACTCCATGGCAACACTCTGGTCTTGTAGCATCAGCATTTGGCCTAACTGCCAGGCGGCAGCGAGGCTAATATCAAAGATACGATGGTCTTTCAAAAGTCGAACGAGTCCATCTGCCGATGCAGGAGCGAACAAATTGCCATCTTCGTTAACAGAATCTATTGTCTGATGGTTCGCTGCCGATGCAACTAGTGGTCCATGGTAAAGGGTATGGGCTCTATCTCCCCAACGCAGGTGGTAGGGTAACGCTACATAGCTCATCAACCGGATATCTTTGAAGGCATCACCAGTTTTTGGTTCGGGTACACAGAACAGTTCAAACGTAAAATCACTCAACAAGCGACCACTTAGGGTTGGTTTATCGGTTGTGCAGTTGAACTGCCAGCTTTTGAGACATACCAACCGGATAAGGGCTGATTCGTCCGCAACAAACTTAGATTCTTCTGTGACATCGCTAAAGCGTTTTTCCAACATAACGAGGTGGGCAATATTGCGCCGTTTTATATCGCCATCGCTGATTGTTGCCTTTAAATTGAGGTTTTCTTCGGAGCGCCGAATAGCAAAAGTGACTTCGTTGCCTGATTGGTAGTTTCTTATCGCTTTGGTGATATCGTTAAGGTTCTTCACATCACTACTACCAATTTTGATGACAAAGTCGCCATTTTGGAGTCCAGCCTTTTCCCCTACGCTTCCATTTTGAACGCTTTTGACCAGTACGCCTTCTTTGCTTGTTTGCTTAACGTCAGGAATGATGCCGAACATTGGGGGTGCAGGCAGACGATTCGCAATGACAACCGCCCGTGGATAAACTGATTCTCCCTGATGAAGCTCCCTACCATGAGCCAACAAACATAACTCTTTGCCTGTTGGGATAATCTTCTGAAGAAGTTCTGACTTTACATCAATAACGTTAACCTTGTCGGTTAGCTTCTCACCAGGCTCTAAAGCATATTTGAAGTTGAGGTCTATTAATAAATCTGCCAGTTCAATAGCAGTAGGAGGTGTCACGTCTCCATTAGCTTCCTCATTATCACTAAATATCAGCAACGCTAAAAATGGGATATCTTCGTTCCTGCCATCCACTAATCTTTCCCAGGGGAGAGTATGGCGGTTGAGTACGACATGGGGAAGAACGTTGTTGTAATCCCCTGCACCGTTTTCTGGGGGAAAGACGGAATGAATTTCAGATGGTGGGAGAAAGAAGCGTGGCCCAGCGACATGAAGTTTAATGGTTGTCGAGTTATAAATACTAGCATTTTTGAGAGTCTCAGGTGCATCAAGTGTTGCCGTGACTTTATACGTGCCAGCATTTAACGGAGTCTGATAATAATCAACGAACCGAATCTGGTTTTTGGGTACTTCACTCATGATGCTTTCTCCAGTTTTCCGATGCGGGGTAATTCTTGCAAGTCATCTAACCAACTAGGGATCAATGAAACTTCTGAAGCGAAATCGCGCTCTTCCCCAGTCAGGTCTCTCAAAAGATTTGTAGGAAAATCATTGACAATATCATTAAATATTTCTTTGACTTTGCTTTCTTCGGTACTGCCTTCCTCTGTAAAGCGAGTACGTTTAATGTTAATAGAAGGTTTGGGGCCTTGCCATGGCTGAGGATTTGCATCGAAAATCTTTGTGTTGTAGTAGGAACTTGAGGGAGATGTGGGAGCATTTTTAGGTTTGATAGTGTAGCCAACGATCGCATCGATAACAGTGTTGCTTGTGCTGAAACTGGGCGATCGCACCACTCCTTCCCTTGGTGCTGGACCCCATAAGGCAGATGGTACTGGTTTATGAATTTCCTCTACCTGAAAATCTTGTTGATCATTTGATTCAGATTGATTGTCAGATAGATTAAGCTCTATGTTATTGACCTTGATACTGAGTACAGCTTTTTCCTCTAAAATGGTCTTACCCATCGGCCCGATCCCAATGGTCTTTCCGTCTGGTTTTGGAATCACACTCTCAATAGCTAGAGAAAATTCAGCCGGATTAACCACAAACAATGGCAAACCATCCTCACTTTTCCCAGAACGAACTAAACCATCACTAACGCCAAAGCTGATCAAGTCTGCATTATTAGCTGGTAAAAATTGCTTTCTGAATTTGTCAGCCTCAATTATTTTGGGCGGTGTCCTATCTTGATTGCCAAACTTGACATCGAACTTAAATATTTTTACATCGACGGTTGCGATACCAGCTAGGTCTGGACCCCACAGTTGCAGCCTCGCACCCACTGAGCCGCGAAGAGTTCCGAAGAAAGTTCGATAGGATGCTCCAACCTCAACATACATGGTTGCCTCATAATTAAAAGGCTCCCATGCAATCAGGAAATCGGCTTCACAATTGAACCAGGCCTGGACATTGCCCTGACTGTACCTTGCACTGAGGTTTCCCCCAGCCATCAAAGCCGATGGGGTCATGGCAAAGTAGGCATCACCTTTAATCTCAATTGGGTTACGGGTGAAGTTAAAAGCTAGCCTTGGCACCCTGGGATAGTGAGCAGGTATCGAAAACTTCGGATGATATCCCCCCACCGTCATCACGAAGTCGCCACTGTGGAGGCCACTTGTCCAGGAGGCAAATGCAGCACCTCCGCTCAAACGGCAGGCACTATCAAGAAACCAGGAACCTTCAGTGATGCGCCCTTCAATCATCAAGAATCCTTCTTCAGGAATCCAGGTGCCTCGTAGATCGATACCTACTTGAGCAATGGGGGGCGTTGGTGAAGTGTTGCTGCCAGGGGGCAGTGCTGGAACCTGCAACCGGGAGCTGATCAGCATATCTAGCTTAAACGGCTTGCCGAATGAAGCAACTAGCAGTGCGAAGCTATTCAGGATCTGGAATGTTGTGAACCGTACCCCTATAGCTAGAGCTACCTGACCTGACTGGGGGCGAGTGTAGGGTCGCATAGCCTGTTGCACTTTGAGCAATTCGGCCAGTTCTGAATTGCCGCCAGTGTTGCGAACTGTGGGTAAGTTTGCTTTGGGTGGTGCTAGGTTCTCTCCCAGGGCCAGACGCACCAGGGGAAATTGGGATACCTGATCAATGGGGGGCAGATCAAAGTTACGGTTAACAGCAATACCAATGGCCAAGCCTGTCACGAAAAAGAAGGGTGGGCCGCCGATGGGCTTGTCCAAAAAGGCATAGGCAAAGACAGAGGGATCACCCCAGGGTGGCTCGGCATAGCTGCCCATGCCCGATACCGTAAGGGCCTTTGTCTTAATCAGGACTACACCCGAAAACTCGTCATAGTCACCGCGTGGGTCGGAAACTCGTTCGCGTAGAAATGCACCACTGACTTCGGCAGGACCCTTGATGATTAGCCCCAAACCACGCAGGGTAAAAGCAGGTTTGAAACGCCCTCCTAACAGCTCGAAGGGGTCAATCCCTGCACCGAGTCCATCCAAGATGAGTGTGACGGCACCTGCGCTTAAGGATGTGTCGAAGAGAAACCAAACTTTTTTGTCCTGATACTTCAGCCCCATACGTTTGAGGCTGAGGAACCCAATGGTTTTGCCTACCTCAAACCATTTGGCTGAATCATCTGAAGATATGCCAGTGCTACTGGATGCAGAAGTAGAGGGTGGAGGCTGTGACTCTGATTGAGGCGGAGAGGAAGAACCAGAACCCGCAGTTGAAGCAGATCCGGTTGTTTTGAGTGGTTGAGCTGCGGGAGGAGCCGCAGATTTAGTAGGACTTTTGAAGGGAAGGGTGAGTTGTTGTGTCTCAGATGGCACTTGTAGTAAGGCACTGAATAAGCCACTGGAGGAAAGAGCCTCTTCAGTAATCAATGATGGGGCTTTGTCCTTGAAGTACGTTTTCGCGTCTTCATCTTCTGCGATCGCTTCACTACACCAGACAAGGCTTAAATTACTAATGCCAACGTTGGTATCTTTGGGTAGTCTCTCTCCCACAAAGGGTAACTGTGAAAGGGTAACTTCCCCTTCGAGGCGAAATGCCAGGACGTAGCTGCTTGTCTTTTTCCTATTGGGTTGGTTAGGTTTATCGCTACTTTTATAGGTACCGATCGCCATTTCCAGGGGAGTAATTTCGATTGCACCCATGAGTTGTTCTATCTCAGGGGACAAGACCCTGCCCAAAGGTGCCAGGTTAAAACTCTTTGGGTTATCAGACTGCTCTAGGTAGGCGAAAAAACCCTCTTTGTCTAACTTAATGTCAATTTCAATTGAGGGGTTGTGTGGGTCGCCAAGCCGGATCTGCAATTTCTGCTCACGCTTGCTCGCCATGAGCCATACCCGCAGCTTAGACTCGCCATAGGCTACGGAAACCTCAAGCCCAAAGGTGAATTCGGTTGATGTTGATAGTGTAGATTGGGGCGGAGTTTTTTCTTCGGCAGGGGTGGCTGGTAGTTTGGATCGTCTCAATTCCAGACGTTCGACTTTGACGGATTCAAGTTCAACGTTTTCAAACAGTTTGGTATCAAGTACCGTGCCGACCAATTGCTCGATCATACGGCCAACGGGTAAACCCAGGCTAATATCTGGCGGGGTGCGAAAAATTTCTGCCTGAGGGGTTGTGATACCACTCAGCCAGAGGGTTCGGTACGCACCATCAACCGCCACTGTGATTTGAACCCCGAAGTTTCCCTCAGGTCGTAACGGGTTAATGGTCTTATCAGGTGGGAAGATCACGTTGACTGTCTCCAAACTTTAGATGAATACGTTCGACAGAAAATGGCCCCAGTTCCGGGGCTGTACTCAGTAAAATCGACACAGCAATAGTAAGTTTTGGCACAGATGGTAGTGATTCTGCGGCTGACTCAATTGTTGTTAGGATTTTTGTTTTTGGAAACTCAATCCATATCCCTTCCAGTTGCAAAATAGATGGTTTTTCTTTCTCTACGCTGCCAGTAGTCACTGTACCATCACCGGGAATCTTCTTAATTTGTGACTGAAGCTCAGATGCGATCGCATCTGGAAGTTTAGCGATCGCATCATCAAGTTTAGCTGTAACATCGAATGTCGCACTGTATCCCTCAAAGAGGGCCTTTTTCAGTTTTGACAAATCCTTAAGAGAAATTGGAATCTCAGGTTCAGGGCTAACCCGTGACCAGCTAAACTGCGGCCCCGGATGTAATTTCAGCAACACGTGCTGTGTTTTTGCATCGTCTTTGTGCTGGTTAAGCAGCTTCTCGAAATTTTCCTGATACTTAGTAATTCTTTGTTTAACTGAATGCTCGATTGTGTTGATAACTTCTTCCAAAGATGAAAAACAGAGTAGGTTCTGCCATTGTGGCTCTGGGGCTATACCATCCAATCCCTTCTGGGTGAGTGGGGCTGGAACTGCGATCGCCTCTGGTGCAGGGGCAAAAGCAGCCCTTTGAGCGTTTGTTTGAATCGGGGTTGGCGCAGGAGTTAGGTTAGATCGCACAGCCGGTGTAGAGTCGGGCATTGTTTTAAGCCTATTAGGCAGATGTAGTTGCTATCGAGCCAAAATTTCCAAATTTAGCGTACAGACGATTGAGCTGAAATGGCCCAAGTATGAGATCCAATGCAACGAGATTGATCAGCATAGCAATTTCAAATTGTATCTTTTCATCTACGCTGCTCTTGCCAGGAATTTTGAGCCGTATACTATCGAGTTCAAAAACAGCTTTGGTTGTAAGGGCTGTAAGGGCACCATTAACAGGATCAGGCAACCCACTGACCAAGGCACTAAATTCGTCATCCACGCTAAAGCTAGGACGAACAGAGCTAGGTAGTGATCCAATGATGCTTCGGTCGATGAACTTCGTTAAATCTCTAAAAACCCCCAGTGAAATTGGGTCTTCCCCCAGTCCCCGCGTCCACCTATATATAACGCCAGTGGTTGCCTGAGCTTTCAACCTATTGATTTCTGTCTTAGCCGCGCCTTCTATGCCATTTATCTGTTCTTTAATATCGGCAAGACTAACTAGACTTACCAATACAGCTACCGTATCTTCAATCTTCGTATCGGAGGGCAGTACTTCAATGGCGGATTGTATCCGTGATGCATCCGGCAGTCGTTTAATAAGTTTATCTAGCTCATCTTGATTATTAATGGTCTTTGCTAGTTCTTTAGCAATGGTTTTCTTTAATTTTGCTTCTGCTTGAGTCGCAACTGTTGCAGCATCAATATCTTCGGGAAAAATCCAGATGGTTCTTTCTTCAACAGTGACTTGAAAACCAAATTTGGTGGTCATAATTTCATCCTTTTTTGGGCTTGATTAGGAAAAAAGTAGAGGAAAAGCGAAAATCAAGAGATAGTAATTCTCATTAAACTAAGCCACTTTGCCTGAGAATTTGCATCGAATCGCACGTAAGAATCTGATGCCACAGCGAGTTTAGGTAGGACATACTATGGTGCTACTTATTATTAATGCACTGAGGGGTGAACTGCTTTGACGCAGGTAGACAACAAAACAGTGTTTTAGGGGCGTGCCTTTTGTCACTAACCCTTAGTATTTAATAATGTAATTCAGAGCAACAAACGGGGGGCGGTTCTCGTGGCTGTCTCCAGAACCCTCTTGTTTTTCTGTTACCTGGGCAGGTTTAAGAGACGATTCTTTTAAATTGTAATGGTAAATATTCTCTCCATTACGATATATATTTGCTGCTTTTTGCTTCATTGTTCCACTTAATGTATGAGGATTGTAATGGACTTGTACAGCATGACTGTGAATTGGCATCTGAGCTTTAGTGAGTGCAACTGATACCTGGCCACCAGATGCGCCGAGTGTATAGTCTGTGTCTGTTGAGGCTCCAACTAAAAATCTCTCCCGATAATCAGGCAAATTAAATACAAACTTCTCTTCACCAAAAAGGATTTTGGCTAGATCCTTATATTTTTCTCCCATAACCTGCTGTCCATTACACAGCAACCATCCGTCAGGAGCGATAACTCCAGCAAATGGAATTACAGCACCCACTGGCATGATCTCGCCAGTTTTGTCTCGAATTCGCTGTCTGACTTGTAGATTTCCAGTTATTTCTACACCACTACCACCGCTAAATTTGGCAGCCAAACCATCACTATGCTGAGTTACAGTCAAACCGGAACCATGACCTGAATTCTCAATGCAAACAGCAGGAGTCGCATCGTCTTTTACTTTTTGCTCTGTGTCCTGTTCTTGCTGATATCTTTTATCTTGCTCTTTCTGCCATTTGATCTGGTCTTGAGAAAGCGCCTGATCATAACTACGGAAATGAGCAAGCTTTCCTTGATAATCTATTCCAAGAGTTGCAGTTTCTGCTGGCGGTAAAGGCTTATTCTTACCATTTTCTGAGTGCCATATTTCCCCATTTTTGTAAATTTTCATCTCGCCTATTTCAGCATCTTTAATAAATGCCCAGTGAATCCAGCCCCCCTTAAAATCGTTTGCTTCATATTTTTTTGAAATACGGTCATAATTTTGACCTTCATTACCGCAATCAAAGTAAATCTTGTTGTCACTCCAAGGCAAATGAATCATAATGACTCTGTTGTCATTAGGATCTTGAACTCTCACTACCCTGTTTGCAGGTAGGCTCTCTGCGCCCCAAGCCCAGAAGCTGAAAGTCACTTTGCTACCACTTGGTATTACTTTTGGATTAAGGACAATATGATTACCAGAAGCCCCATCAAAGTTAAGACAGCGACTAAATTTATCATCATTCACTACTTGCAGTGATCCAGTTATTGTAGCCCCACGATTATTACCTGATGAATCTACAAGATGACCAGCATAAAAACCTTGATTTAGTTTTAAGTGAACTAATGGTTGTACATATAGAGAATTTTCCTGGGTTTGAACTTCAGTTGAGCCATAACTTTCGCCATTATTATCATCATTACGGATAATGTGAGCAGCACTTCTATTGCCCAATTGACTAACAGATAAAAGTGAGTTCGCTATCTCTGTATCGTTACTATTAGATTCATGATTCCTGGCTGTGAGAATCAGTTTATTAGATATCTCGACTCCACTACCGCCACTAAACTTAGCGGCTAGTCCTTTGCCTTTTTGATCCACAGTCAACCCCGATCCACTGCCATTATTCTCAATGCGGACAGCATCACCATTGCCCTTCAATTTTTTGATGGACAGCAACTCGCTTAGGGCGTCGGCATTGGGATCACTTTTACCCACTCGGGGGTCAAATCCCATAGCCAAACCGTAGCCAGCGCCATTATTGCTAAGCTTTGCAGGTATAGCAGGCACTCTATCAATCGGAATCTCGAATTCTCCCTCGCCGTACCGATCAATGTCTTCGTAGCACAGCCGCAGTACACTGCGACCGGGAGGTGCTGTCGTTTTCAGGTTCTCTAAACTCAGCAGTATAATCTCATTTGGCTTCAAACTAACCTCACGATTACCGTTTTCACCTGTAATTTGCTTTGGGCTAATCTTCCAAAAAACAATACCTCCAGAAGCTTGGCGATAACTTGGATGTAATTGATCATGCTTGAGTTTGAGATTAGTGTTCATTAAGTCATCCCCATCTCCAAGCCCCTTGGCATCGATAGAAGCAACCCCAAATTTCAGAATTTTTGTTGTAGATTCTATAGATTTACGCTCTGGGGGGTTTCGATTTTCAGACTCAGTTTTTGAGGGGTTTAGATTTTCCACGATGCAGCGACCATTCTCTATCTCTATGCATTTAAAGGTGTCCTCAGCAATAACAGCCTTGGTCTTTGGATCAATTTTTTTGGCATAATACTTATCACCTTTCTTAAGGTCGCTAATTTCCGTTTCAACTAGCTCAGTCAGTGTATCGATTTTGAGAATAAACTTTGGCTCCTTATCAAACTGAGTATTGGCATTTCCAAGGATAAGTGGAGCGGCAGTTTGACTGGCATTGCGATTTATATTCTTAATGTAGAGAGTCAGACAAGTGGTTGTGCCGTTATTAAGAACTACGGGGGCACCGACTACCCCTACTTCCAATGGCGGTTTACGAATTGAAGGCTCGCGGTACAAAATACTGAGTGGCTGTGCTCGATGCCCATCTAAGGGGTGTGAAGGATTCTCAAGGATAGTAAGTCCTTGGTATCGCAATCCAACGGTAGTAGGTCGCGACCCTGAACCTGGTTCAGCCGCAATCCCCGGCAGAAAAAGGGTGAGGCTCCTCTTCTCAGATGTCAACTCGACTTGGATATCTGTCCGAAGGAAGCAAATGCAGTCCTGAACATCCCACTTATTAAGGCTAATGCTCCACCCTGGATTCTTTTCGCGGATAGGCTGGATAAATTTTTCGGCATCACTTTCTAGAAGAGGTAGTGCGATCGTGCCAGGACGAAACACGAGACAGAAATGAAAAAGATTGTTGTCAAACGATGCAGTTTCAGTGCTTTGGGGAATGACGAGAGTCGTGTTTTCTGTAACGTTCTCCAACTCTAGGCGTAGTTCCTGTGGCTCAGGACTGTGAATGTAGAGAGACGGTTCATCGTCGGCATTAACCAACTGCCATCTAATCGCAGTAGTCTCCTTGAATGCGGCATGGGCGGTTACATCGCGCTGTCTATTTTGCTGAAGTTGATTGGCATTTAGTGCCGTCTTCCATATCCGTAGATGGGCTAATTTCCCTGTCCATCCATTTTCCTTTGCACCAATTACCAAATCAGTGGCAGCAAGAGTTTCATTTAATTCACCAGTAACCTTGACACCATCATTGATAGGCTGTGCCTGGTTAGTAACCTCGACACCATCCTTGAAGAAGGCAATTTGGGCGGAATTGACCGTTTTGTTTACCACGATCGCCCAGTGATGAAGTCCTTCAGCATCCTGAATTTCATAAGAATTTTGACCAATAGACCAGTGTAAATCATTCCCCTCCATCCAAATTCTGACAGGCCCTTGCAGAATAAATTTTTGCCCCCCTCCCATCGCCGCTGTATCTGGCTTAACCCAGAACTCAATGGTCAACTGTTTTGTATCGCCAATCAGATCCTCACTAATTCGCTGACTAAGATTAGGAACTGTAAGTTGACCACCCGAATTAATCTGTAGACAAGATCCCAATAGATCAAGGGTGCTGGGGGTGCATTCTTCTGCAATTGCCTTCAAGCCTGGATCACTTGTATCGGGCCATTGAGTATTACTGTTATCTAGTGGTTGATAGAATGAGAGATTGATCAGAAGGTGTTTACTGATGAGTGGCATAGCTTTTTACCTAAATAAATTAAGTTGATTAGTAATGATTAGTCGTGAGTTGTAGTCAATGGCTACGTCTTTTTCTCGCTCTCACTAGATTGAAGCAATAACCAACCTTCACGGACTTCGATTCCTGGATCAAAATCAGTCTCTTCCCCTGGCGATACCAGTGCCAAGGAAATTTCTGCCAATCGTGGATTTAAAAGTGTCTCCAGTGCCCAATCTTCTAGGGGCTGACGATCTTCTTTGTCCTTAACATAGAGGCGATCTCCTGGTGGCTTCATCTCTTCCAGCCATCCCTTTTCAATTAGACGATCCAACTCTGGGTGGCTATGTCCCAAGCTTGCTGTAATTTTCTGTAGCAGTTCGCGATCTTGACAGCCTAGCGGATTCAGAAGTGCATTATCTAATTCCTGAACAAGTTCTGAATCGCTCAACCTTTCATCAATTGCAACGCTATTCCCAGCACTATCAAAGATACGAATTAGATAATTCTTATTCTCGTTGTTAACTTTTCTGGCAATGACCGAACTTTTCCCTTGATTGGGAACAGATTCAGTATTCTGAGGTCTTCTCAAAATGAGAGCGTAATCCACCAAACTATACCCCAATTTGGTGATTATTTTTCGTACAAGTTCTTGCTCTTGCTCTTGATATTTTGATGGCTCACGAAGCGCTTCATCTAATTCCTGAACAAGTTCTGAATCGGTCAACCTTTGATCAATCGCAATTCTTTTCCCAGCACTATCAAAAATACGAACTTGGTACTCTTTATTCTGATCATCAACTTTCCTGGCGATAATCAAGCTTTTCCTTTCATTTGGAAAGGATTCAGTCACCTGGAGGTTCATTAAAATCAAATTGTATTCTGGTAGATTTTTCCTTTTGAGTAGCTCGTTAAGCTCTCTTATAACAGTTTGCAAAGTGTGTCGCTTAACGCTTGGTCGTGGATAAAGAGTTTGCCAAATCCGGGTACTATCAGTTTTGACTTGCTCCAACCAACTCCACTGGCGATCAACCAGCGTGGGCATTGGTACTCGGCGACTCCGGGGACGGGTCAGGATAGGTGCCACCGGGAACCAAAGCCGCATTGCTTCCATTGCAGGTTCCCACAGAGGACGTGGAATATCAATACTTTTCACCGGCAAAATGCCAGTAGTGAGATGGGCTTTTCCCCGTGGATCCATCAGCAGCGTCACCTGGAGGGGCGGATTGGCTACCGACTGAGTGAAGTTCAGGTCATCAGCTTGATCGCCCTTATCGTGAGCGTTGATCTTGGCTTTTAATCCCCCCGCAGGAATTTCATCCTCCCTAAGTTCCAGCCTGCGGCTAGGATCGTTGTCGTCCGCTGCTTGGGCAACAAAAGTATTTTCAGCAAACCCGCTTGACTCCTCCATCCAATACCCCACAACGCCATCATTACGGCTTTGATATTGTCCTAGCCGTAGTCGAAATTTCACATGCTCAAACTTATCCGTATCGCGATGGTGTCGATATTGATCCATCAGAAAGGCATCCCAATCCTGACGGATGGCAGGTTTATCTTTTAGCTGTAGATTCAACTCTGCACCTACCACGGCCACAGGTCGCCCGATCAACAGCGCCAGACTGCCCATACTGGTTGTTCCTTCTGGATCAATGTTCGCCATTGCATCATCCAGGGTGTTGAGAAAGCCTTCCAGAAATTGGGGCGATCGCGTTGCCCACAGGTAAAGTAACACCCGTGCTAATCGAACATTGTGGAGACTGGTACCCAGTTCACCTAAATCCTTGAATATTTCTGACTCGTCTGCTTCTGTCTGGGGTTCTGGCTGCCCATTAGTGGCATGAGTGTAGTAGCGATCGCTGGCAAACTTGAGCCATTGTCTACCCCGCTGACGCTCCCCAAAGCTTAGACCTGGCAAGCCGGGAGCATTCACCCATTCTAAAGTCTGGGTATTTTTGTCCGCAGCGAGTGCGCCCAGTGGGTTACCATCTCCATCAAAAACCAGCAACCGTCCCCTTAGCTTTTCTGGTACGAGCCAACCACAGATAGGCGATCGAGCTTCAGCCTCTACCATTTCTTGCGATTGTTGCAAATTGGTATCAAGCGCTGGCTTTTCTAGAGAAACCGCATCTTTGACATCTAGCCAGCGAAACATGACACGCGCCGGTTGAACTAATCGGGGCGGCAAAAAGACCTCCCCTGGTCGTCCTTTTTTATAGGGTGTTGGGACAATTACTTTGTCATCGCAAGTAATGTCAGTAACCTGCCCAAAATTGTCTATCAGCCGTAACTTGTCTAGCTTTAAGATCCCTGACCGAATAGGGGAGAAGTTATTGGTAGGCTCTGTTGTCCATTCGTTACTTTCACCTACTGCTGTTGCTACACGTTGGGTAAACTCCCGATATGGAGTCAGGCCAATGGGTTCATCAATCGGTAAAGATAGTCCCAGCTTCCACTGAATGAGTTCCCCGTTAAAGCCACTGAGCGACTGACCCAAAAATGCTCGTGGGCGGAGTTTCTCAGTTTCGTCCGTTATTTTATCGGCATTGTCAAACAGCTTTTGGTAGGCTAGTAAAGCAACATAGAGGGGATCGGCAGTGCGACTAGCCTCTGCTCGTAATGGACGTTCTCCATACCATTTGACCAAAGCATCGAGTTCCGCTGGACTTGTTGGTAAAGGTTCCACAGGCATCGTTGGCAAGGCATTAAGAGGAACCTGCTTATAATCATTAGCCAGCTTTGCGTACCAGTTTGTCAGTTCCTGGAGATACTCAGACTCTTTATCATCGTCTGGGTTGGCCCATAATTCAACTAAATTTCTAAAATTGGTGCGTTTTTCGACATCATCAGGTTGTAAGCTAGCTCTTTTTTGAAGCAATTCATCCAGATAACTTCTAGGATCACTTGTTTTCCGAATGTCTCCAAGTATGATCAGTCGCACCATCAAACGCCGACGTAACACGTCCTCAATCCGCTCTTTTAAGACAAGAGATGGCGTATCTCCAATAACACAGCGGCCTGAAAAGCGATCGGGATTGTCATGAGTCCACAGCACCTCAGGCTCTATATCTGGATTCTGCGAGCCAAGCGAGTAATTTCCTGTAATAATGTCGCTATCATAATTCCTTGACCCACCCGGCATTCGGGATTCCGCTGGATGCATGTCGATACCCCAATCGAAAAAGAGTGGGTTCCAGGGTCGCTGCAACTTATGGACTTGTCGGAAGCCGATAGATTTACTTGTACTATTGTCCCTGCTAGGGGGATTTTTTTCCCTTTCCCATTGCTCTTCCCATTGCTCCGAAAGCCATTGGAGTAAAGAATTTCGTACCCTACGATTTCTAAACATCGCATCTGTATTGTCAAAATTCTCAAAGGAGGTTTCATGAATGTGGCATGGTAGGATTCCATCTGTAGCGTTTCGTCCATCCTGACCATGGCGCTCATTCAGCTGAACTTTTCCACCAGTGATTAACACCACAGGATCCGTCGGCTGCCAATATCGCGCTCCAGCTATTGACTGCAAACTATACTGAACTTGGCGCGAGGGCATTTCTGGGTTGTCTTCTAGCTTCGCTGCCTGTTTTAAGTCATGATTGAGCTGAGTAATTTGACCTTCTAGCTCTGCTTTCATGATTTCCAGGCGATCGCGAGTGCTTTTGATAACATCTGAAAGATAGCTAACTCGCGCAAGTGATCGTGTTTCAATATAATTTACAACTTCATCAATATCGAGAAACTTCCCTCGACCACCATCTGTGCGGCGATAGACGCACCGTATATAACTACACCAATCCCCATAAAGCTGTCTGGACGATTGCTCCAACTCACTTGTCAACTGGCTGTACTTAGCTTGAGCATGATTGAGATGACGTAATGCGACTAGAACATCATTAGGCAAGATATCAGTACATGGACGATCAGAGTGTATCGTCCAGTAATTACATTCCTGCACCGGCTCAAAGGATTTTTGATGGCGATATTGGCGTAGATGCAGTCCAATATCTTGCACTTCCGAGGCTAGTTGGTCTTCAATATGCAGTTCTTCAAGCTGCTCTTCAATTTGTTTCGTCAGATTAAAATCAAGGGATTTTTCCTCAGCAATCTCACGGGCGATAAGTGCTGAAAGGGCTTCAGATGCAGTATTTCCTATAGCAACTTTAACAACTTTTAGAGATTCGTCATCCTGCGACTGATTGTCTAGGGAGTTACTGTCTTTGTCTTTCACTAACTTGATGCTGGCGTAGCAAATTAGTGTTTCTGGTTGCTGATTTCCATCTACACGCCAGCCCCGTAGCTTTTCAATATATGAGCCAAGAGATTTAGAGTCAACCTCCCAATTAAGTTTTGGAGTTAACTTGGTATCACCATACCAACCGAACACATCATAGTGAATATCTGACCAGTTATCTGATTCAAGATTGGGTTCCCAATCCTGAAATCCAAACACTGTCATGCAATTTGGGTAGTAGGCTGCAAATGTGGGTTCCCCATTCGTGATCGCCGTGAGTTGTTCCAGATACTCTGAGGGATTGCTGTCATCTTCCAGTTTTATCCATTCATCCCAGGGAAGCTTCCGTCCCAGAAAACGATAGGGTCTTCCTTCGTCTGATGTTTTGTGGAAGATATTTACCGCAGGGGCTTGATTCATCGGCGACCACAGGTAGTCACTTTCGACAACCCAGATTTTCTCATCTTGACTACCCACTGGCCGACGTCGGATCAACCAGCGATTAGGGACAGCAGGCATTTCAAGCTTGCCATTCACCACTTCACCATGACATAACCCATCGGGCAACGCCCAGTGCAAATGGACACCCTTCTGCAACGTCATGTTGCTATTTGCGAATGGCGCGGTGGCAACAGAGTCACCCAGCCAGGGAATATCACTGTTAACGTCTCGATTTTCTCGGCTGTCATAATATGGCAGACGACGAAAATCTGCTGTTGCTTCTGTAGATGGTTCCGATTTATTTAGATACAGCGCATCTATGTGCACTGGAACCATGAGGATTTTGCTCATACTAAATTGCGCTCAAACATAATATTTATACTCCCTACTCCCAGCCAAAGTTACTATCTTTGACTGCAACTCGGTATCAATTAGTTACCTCAGAGGATGTTTGAAAAGTGAGTTGATAATTAAAATTAAACGGAAATTTCAGGAAGCGAGAAAATTCTATTCCATCACACCGATATAAGTGCGACCTGGAATTATCCCTGCTAAAAACTCAGTGCCATATTTTTTTGTAAATTCATCTCTAGTCAGTTGCTTTGTTTCATTAATTAGGGCTTACCTGATTTGCGGTCGCTCAATCGTCTGCGTTAGATACTTAACTACACACTTGGTAACAACGTAAGTGCGGTAGTGACTTAAAGAGGACTTGCCTATAAATTCTGCATTTGCACTTGTAGTGAAAACACTTGAATAGCTTACAGAGGCAGAGACATTTAGTGTTTGCATTAACTCATCCTGGCTCTGACTTTCAAGCTGTACTCCGCACGCCTACCAGATGCTGTTGGCAAAGTACCTTTAAATTTGCCATCCACTGCGAAGCTATACATGGTATTCAGTCCTCGATTAACACCTTGGCCTGGCTGAAACCCTTTTATGTAATCAGAAATCATTAGATTTTGAAATCCTACAGTAAGTAAGTCGGCGTGAAAATTTCAATGTATGTCATTGCGAGTGAAACGGAGTGGAACGAAGCAACCGCAAAGTTTTTAGAGTTTTTACATTCTGTTACATAGTTAGGTTTGTTTGTGCCGACTTACTTAATTGTAGGGTAGTGTTTTCAGTAGCTTATGAAAAGCTTATCATGCAGTCTATACATAAAAGTATGTAATTTAAGTATGAAAAGTATGGTTTCATAAAAATAAATACCTTTTTAAAGCTAGAGAATGTATGGAGTTTGAACAGGCACAAGCGATCGCTAACCATGCTGTAAACGGCAAAATCTCTAAAACCCTTACAGAGGTGGAAATAGCCCTTTTATCCGGTGCTTGGAACAACTTCACGTATGAGCAAATCGCCGAGCGTTCAGGGTATTCTATTAATTACTTACAGCGAGATATTGGCCCCAAATTCTGGAAGCTGTTGAGTGACGCACTAGGTCGCAAAGTCAACAAAACCAATCTAAGGGGCATTCTGAGCCAATTTAATGCACCAATTCCCGATCGCCAACCGCAAATCCCACGTTTCGTAAATTGGGGTGAGGCGATAGATGTTTCTCGCTTCCACGGTCGTGCAGAAGAAATGGAAAACCTGACTCAGTGGATAATCCAAGATCGCTGTCGCTTGATTGCGCTAGTGGGTATGGGCGGTATTGGTAAAAGTACTTTAGCTGCCAAAGTAGCTCAACAGGTGCAAAAAGACTTTGATTTTATAATTTGGCGCAGTCTGCGTAACGCCCCACCTTTAGAAAATTTATTGGCTGAACTGGTGCCTTTTCTTTCCCAGCAGCAAGACATCCAAAGCAAACCAGAACGGTTATTGTACTGGCTGCAAAAGCATCGCTGTCTGGTGATTCTGGATAATCAAGAAACTCTCTTACAACCAGGCCAGCACGCTGGTAACTACCAACCCAATTTTCGCAATTATGGTGAATTGTTTCATTTGCTGGCAGAATCGAGTCATCAGAGTTGTATCCTGCTGACCAGTCGAGAGAAATCAGCGGAAGTGGGGATATTTGAAGACTGGAATGGCGCAGTGCGATCGCTATCTCTTCAAGGTTCTTGGGAAGCATCCCTGGCATTAATTGACTCTAGGGGATTAGTGGGAAATCAAGCCGAAAAACTCTGCCTGTGTGAGTTATATGGTTGCAATCCCCTAGCATTGAAAATAGTTGCTACTTCAATTCAGAGTTTATTTGCTGGGGAAATTATCACTTTTTTACAAACAGAGACCCCCATATTTAACGGCATTCGTCGCTTATTAGATCAGCAGTTTGAGCGATTGTCACCACTAGAAAAGACCATCATGTATTGGTTGGCAATTAATCGTGAGTGGACTGCGATCGCCGAACTACAAGCGGATATTGTGCCTGCTGTTTCCCTCGCCAGCCTGTTAGAGTATCTGGAATCACTCACCTGGCGCAACTTCATCGAAAAGCGATCAGGTGAATATACGCAACAGCCTGTGATTATGGAATATGTCACAGATTGTTTAATTCAGCAAATTGCCACTGAATTGTTAATGGTTAAAACATCATTTTTCAACCATTATGCACTGCTAAAAACAACTGTTTTAGACTATATTTACCAAAGTCAAATTCAATTAATTTTAAATCCACTCATTCAACAATTAAAAGCTGCATCTTATCATAAAAATCAACAATTAGAGCAGCATTTACAATCAGTTTTATTGGCATTACGTACTGCTCCAGAATCAACTTTTGGTTACGGGGTAGGAAACTTTATTAACCTGTGTCTACACCTGCAAATTGACCTGACTGGGTATGATTTTTCTCACTTAACCATTCGACACGCAGATTTCCAAAGAGCAACATTACAACACATAAATTTTCAATTTGCTCATTTTGACCAATCCACCTTTAGCCAAACCTTTGGAGGTGGTTTGTGGATGCAATTTAGCCCAGATGGGCGACGCTTTGCTATTGGAGATACTAATGCAGGACTACATATTTGGGAATTTGAACAGATGCAGCCCCTGATCACGATCCAAGGTGAGCAAGGTTGGGTGATAGCAGCTGCCTGGAGTCCGGATGGCAAGACCATAGCCAATAGTGTTGATCAGATGATTCGGCTTTGGGATACCCGTACAGGTCGATGGCTGCGGGACTTTCAAGGATATACTAGCTCGGCTTTTACCCTGGCTTGGAGTCCCAATGGTAAACTACTTGCCTGTGGCGGGCAGAATCCGTTGATTATGGTTTGGGACGGGACTACCGGAAACTGTCTAGCTCGTTTGCAAGCAAGTCAGCCAAATACGCAAGATACCTGGATTTTCTCTTTGGCATGGCTGGCTGATGGATCTGTGCTAGCAGGAGGCTATACGGATAAGACCATTAAATTTTGGGATGTGGCCAGCGGCGATTGTATCCGAGTGATTTCCGCCCATGAGAATTGGGTGATGTCCTTGGCGTTGCACCCCAATGGCAAAATTCTGGCCAGCAGTGGGTTTGATAAGGCCGTCAAGCTTTGGGATTGGCAAACAGGGGAATGTCTACAGGCGATATCCACCCGCGATAATATTTATCGAATAGAGTGGAGTCCAGATGGCGACAAACTGGCAGGGGGCAGCTATGATTCTACCGTTACCCTCTGGGACTGTTCACTGCAATGTTTGCAAGTTTTGCAGGGACATCAAAGCTGGGTTTGGGTAGCTTGTTGGAGCCGCGATGGCAATACCCTTGCCACTATATCCCATGACCAGATGCTGAAATTCTGGAATCCCCAAACCGGACAGTGTGTCAAAACCTTGCGGGGTTACAGTGATTCAGTCTGGTGTGTCAAGTGGAGCCAAGATGGCATTCGTCTGTTGAGTAGCAGTACGAACCATACGGTGCAATTGTGGAACAGTCAAACAGGGGAATGCCTGAGACGCTTTCGGGGACATAGTAGTGAAGTGCTGTGTGTGGAGTGGAGTCCAAACGAAAGCTTGATTGCTAGTTCTAGCACCAATGGCATTATTTGCATCTGGGATGTCCAAACAGGGCAATGCTTAAAAGTCTTACAGGGAAATCAGATTTGGGTGAGGTCAGTGGCCTGGAGTCGGGATGGTAACTGTTTGGTTAGCACTGGTACTGATTACACAGTCAGGCTCTGGGATGTGCAGACTGGGCAATGTTTATTAACCCTATCGGGGCATGAGAACATCGTAAATTCCGTTTCTTGGTTCCCAGGAGGTAATCGGGTTGCTAGTGTAAGTTTAGATGGAACAATTCGATTTTGGGATTTAAGCCGGGGTGTTTGCTCCCGCGTGATTACAGTCAACTCTCATGTCCATTCTCTGGCCTTCAGTCCGGATGGTAAAACCTTGGCAAGTGGAGACTACGCCAGCATGGTTCAACTTTGGGATGTTGACTCTGGAGAGTGTTTAAGCACCCTTTGTGGTCATGGTCTTGGTCATGTTTATTCAGTGGCTTGGAGTACGGATGGCAACAAGTTAGCAAGTGCCTGTACTGATACAACAGTCAGAATCTGGAATGTCAGCACTGGCAACTGTGAACATATTATCCAGGGCAAAAATCACGGAATGTCAGTAGATTGGCACCCAGTGCATGATCTGTTGGCGATCGCTTTTTTTGAACAACCGATTCAAATTTGGGATCTGCAAACTGGTGAAACTGTGCAAACTTTGAGGAGACATCTTCCCTACGACGGCATGAATATTACTGGCGTGACAGGAATTTCTCAAGTACAAAAAGCAAACTTCCAAGCATTAGGGGCAATCTCGGAGTGAAATTATTCTCCAAATCCGTATACAGAGGTAAGTAAATACAAGGTCAAAGAAATTGTGATAATGTTCAAATAACAAAAAGGTTTTCACCTAAGCAAATTGAAAAAACTCACAAGGAGATTTGTTATGACATAGTGCCATTCTGCTATGTAATTCGTCTTAGTTGACTAACCTGGTATTGCTTGACAGTTGTCAACGCCTGTCCAGAGTTATAAGCACTAATTACCGAGCCATAAACCTCAACTTTAGCTGCGTAGCTTCCTGTGACCCGACTGTCGGGAGTAGCAAAATCTATCTGTACCTCTGCCCAATTAGCCTCTTCATTGGCATTATCTTTGGCTAGTATCCGTCCTAATTTATGGTATTTCAACCAGTCCCAACCTTCCTGCATCCAAATCTCACGCTCAACAATTTGCTCAAACTTGCTCAGTCCACTCCAGCCTCGGTAAAATGAACGCAGCTTCGTGACTGGATGGTTGCGTTGCACTAAGACTTCTAGTATTTCGGGTTCCAGATGACCCCACACCTGACCTGTGGGAAAATCTACTAAAGTCGGCGCAAACTGATGACCGCCGAAATGAGAACAGCGCCAAACTTCTAATTCACCACTGGAACTAGACGCATATTGCTGGCGGAGGATTTGATAGATGGGCTGACCAAATCGCGCACAAGCAATGTCTACGTTACCGTGGGTACAGACCATTAACTGGCGGATAGGAGTAGCAGTTTTTCGGTACTGTTCAAACTGAGGTAAATTAGCAGACTCAAAAATCAGGGCTTTCGCTAACTGAGCAATTTGGTTAGGAGGGAGAAGAAACTCTTGTTTTTCAAATTGGGCAAAAGTAGAGGCTGGACGCTGGTAGTAGAAAACGCGAGACAGCCCAGGAATAGAATACTCTCGATCAGAAGCGATCGCCATCGGTGCAACCCGAATTCCCTGGTCATAAAGTTCATGAAACAAATCATGAATGGGCTGGAGAATTGGGTCAGAGTCAAAGCGCTCTTCAGTCCAAGGTAAAGGCAATTCCATCACCAGCCAACCACTACAAGGGTTAGCCGTACCAATGGGATCTTCACCATTTTCTTTAGAAATTACTGAGCAGAACTGACAATCAGTTAAAAGTTTTGGTGTTGTCATCTGATTTCTGAGTGTAGAATATAAACTGACAAGAACGAGGTTAATTTACTGCACTGAGAGTAGTTGTTTTTGCAGTTCATTCAAGTAAAGTTCTGTACCAATCGGCCCTGGTAAACCAAAACATAGATAACCAGGAATAAAATAGACCCGACCTTCCTTGCTAGCTTGCATTAATTGAGCGATCGCATTTTCTTGCCATTTCTGCTGAAGATTTTGGATTTGAGGTTCAAAGTTCATCTGTGCATTGAGTTGATTAAATTCTGTAAAGTTAGCGCCTAGCAAGATGATTGAATCTGCATCCTGAAACTGAGGCAAAATTTCTATCGAGACTAGCGGCGGAACCCCTTGAGCAGACTGAGCTAAATCTGGAGGAGGTAATACTTTAAATCCCAAATTCGCCACCAAAGCCGAACATAACCGATCAGTTTGGAAACTGCGGAGTTGTTCCGGAAGCGACTGACCAGCAGAAGACAATAACAGAACTTGAGGATGGGCGGCAACAATCGGCGCGAATGCTTTTTTGGCAGTAGCTAATTGCTGCTCTATATCTGTTAAAACTTGTTCTGCCTTTTGAGAACGGTCAAAAATTTTGGCAATTTTGAGGAGATTTGGTTGAGCCTCATCCCATTTTAATAGCACTGTTGGCGCAATTTGCGAGAGGTTTTTGTACTGATCTTTGTTAGCTTCGGAACCTAAAATTAAGTCTGGTTTAATTCTTAATAATGCTTCCATAGAAGGATTGTAAGCTTGACCGACATTAATAGGCTGACTAGTCACCCACTGTCCTAAATAGGGAATTTGTTGACTAGGATTGCTGTAATCACCCTGATGAAACGGGATATGGTCAGCAAATCCGCTGGGCTGCACATCAAGTGCTAGTAAAGGTTCCAAAATATAGGGGCCAAGGACTACAACTTTTTGAGGTTGACCACAAATCTCAGTTTCCCCCATTTCATGTTGAATAACTTGACATTGGCTGGAAGAAGATTGTAGACTGGCTGCATTTTGACTTATTCTACCTCCACAAGCTGTAATAATTAACGTGGTGACTATAGCTAGTAAGCACAGCTTAAAAGTCCGATTTATCCATTGAATAGACAATCTCATCATCAATATCAATAACAGTAAATTTGCAACTAAAATTGGACAGAAAATGAGCCGATGACCGTAAAAGGTTCCCCAGGTTCAATTCCGTTGTTTCTACCGCCCAGAGATGAGCGAAAATATTCCACATCAAAAAGATTTTTGAAATTAATCGCAAAGCGGTAATTGTTTTGCCGATAAAAAATGGCAGCATTAGTGAGAAAGTAACTGCCTAATCTAAATGTGTTGGCTAAGTCACCTTCTCGCTCACCAACATAGTTGAATCCAATTCCTAACCCCAAGCCCTGCAAATTCCCACTTTGAATGGTGTAGTTTGTCCATAAACTGGCACTATGTTGTGGAACATTAAATAATCGATTGCCAATTTCTATGCTGTTGTCTTTAGTAGTTTCAGCATTAGTGTAGCTATAGGAAGCAATTACATTCCATCCTGGTAAAATGTCTCCCGCTACATCGAATTCAATTCCTCGGCTGCGTTGTTCCCCGGTGGCAATTAAAAAGTTAGGAAAATCTGGGTCAGCTGTAGGAACATTCTGTTTAGTCGTATCGAAATATGCCAAATTAGCGAATAACCTACCGTCCAACAATTCTGCCTTCAGACCGAATTCATAGCCTTGACCAGTTTGAGGTTTGAGTGGATCGCCACTGATTGTAGCACCTGAGTTGGGAGTAAAAGACTGTGAATAATTGGCATAAATACCAAGTTCTGGAGTAGTTTGATAAACAATGCCTATTTGTGGGGTAAAAGCATCATCATTTTGAGTTGTTTCTGAACTCAATGAATTAACAGATGTGGGATTGTCTTTTCTTGTTTGTTCTACATTGTCATAACGCAAACCAGCAACCAGTTTTAAATTATCAAATAGTGAAATTTGATCTTGGAAATAGATGCCGAACCGATTTGATTCTACACAGAAATCACCAACTACAGGTACATCATTAGGTCTGGATAGAGAACGGTAAACTGGATCAAAAATGTTCAGGGTAGAAAATGGGGGAAAACTACCCTCTGAAAAAAAAGTTTCTGTTTGGCGATTCCAATCAACTCCAAACAAAAGTTTGTGCTTAATTGTCCCTGTTGTCAACTCACCTAATATATTCGTCTGGAGAGTATAAGTTTGAATATCTATATCACGGGTGGCGAAACTGCGTTGCAAAATGCCAGTTTCTTGATTAAACGCAATGGGAAAATAAAAATCTCCAACAAAACCTTGCTGGATGTATCGAAAGGTATTTTTGAGTTTCCAGTTTTGATTAAAACGATGTTCTAGGTTGTACCCAATATTGAAGAGGTTTTGTTCACTTTTATCGTCTGGTTCATTGGTGATGCGATCGCGGGGAACATTGACCACACCATTACCGAAAGCGACTAAACCAAAATCCATCGGTCGTCGTTCGTGAGTGTATTCTAAACTAGCTGTGATATCAGTGCGATCGCCAAGTTTCCAAGCAATAGTCGGCGCGATAAAGAAACGCTCATTAGCCTGGTCAAAACCGCGAAAACCATCATCTTTTGTATATAAAGTATTCAATCTGTAAAGTATGTTACCACTGGGAGTTAAAGGACCCGAAATATCAAGGCTAGGGCGAATAAAATTCCGGTTTCCTAGCTGAAACTCTGCGGCATAAAAAGGTTCAGATAAGGGTTTCTTGCTTACTGCATTAATTAATCCACCTGGATCAATATCTCCATAGAGGATAGAAGCTGGCCCCTTGAGAACTTCAATACTTTCCAGATTTGTAATTTCTGGAAGCACTTGAAAAGCTCCATATTGTCTGAAGCCATCTCGTAAAATCGGCGCATTTCTGAAGCCACGAATTGTAAAATTAGGTAAGACTCCAGCAAAATTATCGGAAGTAACACCACTGACGTTACGGAGGGCTTCATCTAAGCCAGTGACTTGCTGATCTTCCATGACTTGTCGAGGAACCACTTGAATAGAAGCTGGAATATCTCGAATGGGGGTATCAGTTCGCGTAGCAGATGAGGCATTTGGGACTACATACCCCTCATATTGTTCACCTGTAACGACTAATGCAATTGATTCATCTTCTTCAGCCAATGGTTGGCTGGGTTCTATTTGACTGTCTAGTCGTGTTTCTGTTTCCTCTTCTTGTGCAGATATAGTTGCGAAACTCAAAATCAAACCTTCGTTGCTATCAAATAACTCAACTGTGGGCAATCCTGTTTCACCTGTAACTGTCACCCGAATTGTATTGGCATCAAAATTTGTAACTATGATCCCAGTAATATTTTCATCTGGGTTTTGAGAAGTGAATGTAAAGGCATCGCCACTGGGTAAACTTAATTGAGCGTTGGGAATATCAGCGATAAACGTATTATCGATGCTGCGATTTGTAATTTGTAACTGTTCTCCTTGAGTAGTTTGTAAAATCACCTCCACACCTTGATTAATAGGATTAGCTGTCACTCCTGTCACTTGGATAACCTCTGTTGGTGACTGTACTAATAGTTGTGTGCTGGTAATAATGGGTATTTTGGCCTCTTGCAGCATCCGAGGATGACTCTGTAAATTTGCCTGATTACCTTGATTAGTCGATGCAATGCTTAATTGCTCCTTTGTCTCTTGTTTTGCCTGTACAGGTTGAATGCCAATAGCACTCAAGTATCCAGATATACTGACCAAAAACCACAATTGCAGACTACCTGACAGCCACCAACTTTTCATAATTACTCCTGATACACCCGCTTGGAGAATTTGAATGAATTAACATACTTTGCAGTCATGAATTTTTAACCACCTTGATTTGCTTAAGTCAGACCAAAATCATTCATCTCCTTGTGGGAAAGAAGTTTTCAACTCATCTCAATCCAGCTTTTGAGACAGAAACTAGATTACTGCAAATATTTCTAATTCAATCAAGCTGAGTATAGAGAACTACTCTCAACTAAGTCAACTCAAAAAGGGCATCATGATCCCAAAAAGGACTTTGTACCTGCTAAACATTGGCTGGGAAGGATACCAAACTTGCGCTTGAAGACAGCCGCAAAGTGTCCCAGGTTGGAATAACCAATTTTGTTGGCAACCTCAGCTACAGTGGTGTTGCCTTGACACAATAGTTGTTGTGCTAAATTCATTCGTTTATCTGTTAAGTAACTCAATACGGTTGTGCCAAACAGTTGAGGAAATCCGCGTTTGAGAGTGCGATCGCTTACCCCGACTATTTGTGCTAATTCTAACAATGAGGGTGGATTCTCCAAACTTGCCAATAAAATTTCCCTAGCGTGATGAATGCGGTTGATGGTATCTGGCTTCAGTCGTGGCGACTCTGGTAGTTGATCCTGTTCCGCCAAGATAGGAAATAACTGCAACCTGATGAGTTCCAACACCTTGGTTTGTAAGTACATTCGCTTCATTGTTTCTCGGTAGGGACAGCTGATGATTTGCTGTACTACACCTTGGACCGCAGTGGTAATTTCGGGGTAAAGCAATGTCTGCCAGTCGTTACCCTTGGTTAAAAAACGCAATAACTGGGGAATTTCCCCTGTTTCATCTGGGAAAAAAGTTGCCAGCAAGTCAGGGGAAATATGAACCTCAAGACCCAGGTATCGGGATTTGGTAAAGTTGAGATTCATTTTGGGTTGAACACCGCTACCAGAGATACAGCTATATCCGCCCCCTAATTGCCCTCCATGCTGAGTCGTGATTGTACCAGCCAGAAGGAAGGAGAAATGTAATGAATGATGCCACTCTGGAATTTGAAATAACACATTATCGTGATATTCATTGTCCAAAATTGAAAGCCACAGATGAGGATATACTTCGATTGTTTGCACATAGCCTGTACCTAGTTGTCTAGGAATTTCCTGGATAATTCCCAATGAATTTAATCCCGGTTTGGGTGGATTGTTTTGGTTTGCTTCTGCCCAAAATTCTTGGTAGTCTGTGATCTTCAGCTTAATAGTCATAAATCTTAGCTATCAGAGTCATCTTACTAATATTTATTCTCAGTAATTTTAGCCTAATGCTGAAGACTATCACTAGATTAAGAATCCCGGTGTTGATAGGCGCGTATCGCTAAGGTACTGAACACCGCAGTGAGGACAAAACTCCACAACAAAGTGATCATCACTGGACTGGCTACTAAACCACCGGAAGACAAACCACGGAGTGCTTGAGCTGCTGAAGATACCGGGTTAATTTCGACAAAACCTTGAATCCATTCTGGAAAGCCTTCTTTGGGTACATACCCAATACTCAGAAACGTTAACGGCAATACCCAGGGGAACATTGCGGCTTGGATTGATTCAGCTGACTTGACCTTGACAGCAATGAATACTGCTAACCATGCAAAGGACAAAGTAAAGATCACAGGCAGAATCAGAAAGCTGATTATAGCCAGGAAATTAGTTTGAAAACGGAAGCCCAGCAGATATCCAATTAAGGTGGTAATTCCTACCTGTACCAGTAAACGAGCCGCACTACTGAGGATTCGCCCAGTTAGCACCGCAGACCTAGCGATGGGCATTGTCCGCAATCGTGTATCCATGCCGCTTTGCAGGTCGCTGTATAATGAATTTCCAGTGTTAATGACGCTAAAAAGCAAGCCCTGAACTATGTTGAATGGCACAACGAACTGAGCATAGTCTGCATAGCTACCATTAGGCATGACTACCTTGGCAAAGCTAGCAGTGAAAACGAGCAAGAGAAACACGGGAAATGCCGTTGCACCAAAGATGATAGCTGGGTTTCTCAGGTCAAGAAGTAAGTTACGGCGAGCAATTAAGGTAATTTCTGTGAGTGTGCGAAACAAGTTACCTTCTTGATGAGCTGCTACGAATTCAGTTACATTTGATAGAGGTCTAGTCATTGCGATCGCCTCTGATTAAGTTGAATAGAGACAAACACAAATATCAGCAGTAATCCCAGTAACCAAGTCAGTGACCAAAACAGTGGATTTAATAACTCACCGCCACTAACTAATATCCGTAGTGCTTCAGCTGTGTAGCTTACAGGCTGACGGAGAACAATTGGCTGGAGCCATTGGGGGAAATTTTCGGCAGGGCTAAAACCTGTGCTGAGTAAAAGTAATGGGGCGTAAGGAACAATACTTAGTGATTGCACTAAATCTGGCTGTTTTAATGCTAAAGCCAGGACGGCATAACCAGCGATGGTTGTGGTTGTAAATAGCAACGTCAAGACTAAAAACCCGATTGCAGATAAAAAACCTGCCTGAAAACGGAAACCGTAGAGATGAGCGAAGCTGACTAGAATTGTGATACTAATCAACGCTCGGACGAGGTAAGCAATTAACAGTCCACCGAAGGTAGCTAACGGTGAAATTGGCATTGCTCGGCAACGTTGAAACATCCCTGACTGCATATCGTAGGACAGGTTAACGGCTGCTCCCATTGCTGTAAAAAACATAGATTGGAGGGTAATAATGGGAAGCAAGTATTGAATATAATTAATTTCTTGCGTTACCATTAACTTCTCAAAGGTGAGCAGAAATCCACTCAGAAAAATAATGGGAATCAGGACTACAGATACTACAACTGTGGGAAATCGGCTCAACAAGATGAGATTTCGTTGACCAATAATTAAACTATCGGCAAATGCCCTACTAATGCCTAACTCCTGGCGAGTTGTGACTAATTTTTTGGCTCTTGCGTGTATCTCATCGGTATTCATTTAGTTACATTCACAAGGAGATTCAAGAGGATTTTTCAGATTCGTCTGTTGTGTGACCAGTCAAGGCAAAAAACACATCATCTAGACTGGGGCGACATAGAGAAATGTCGGTGAGGGTGACACCAACTCCTTCCACACGTCGGATGACCTCAGATAAAGTTTGTACGCCTTGGGGGGCGGGAAGAGTTAGATTACTTTTCCCAGTGATTTCACCGAGACCTGCTAGGGATTCCCGGACTTTTTGCTCGTCATCAGGAGAAGCAAGTTGCAACTTACAAAAGGTTTCCCCAACTCGGTTTTTGAGTTCGTCGGCTGTGCCTTGAGCGATCGCTTGTCCACGATCTATGACTATAATCCAGTCAGCTAACTCATCGGCTTCCTCTAGATACTGGGTGGTTAAGAGAATTGTCATTCCTTGTTCCCGTAATGTTCTGACCATATTCCATACTTGGTGACGGCTGCGAGGATCAAGACCAGTAGTAGGTTCGTCAAGAAATAATACTAATGGCTCAGTGATAATGCTGACTGCCAAATCTAGTCGCCTTCGCATCCCACCAGATAATTCCTTAACGCGTATATTTGCTGCTTCCTTTAAATCAAATTGCTCTAGTAATTCCGTTGTTCTCCTTGCAGTTCGAGCCTTAGATAGGCGCAACAGTCGCCCGAAAAATACTAAATTTTCTCTTGTGGTGAGTTGTTCATCTACAGCCGCAAATTGTCCCGTTAGTCCAATTAATGACCGGACTGCCGCAGGTTGCTTGAGGACATCATAACCTGCGATCGCAGCGCTACCTTGATCTGGTTTGATTAAAGTCGTGAGGCAATTAATTGTTGTAGTTTTGCCCGCGCCATTTGGTCCGAGTATACCCAGCACTGATCCCGCAGGTGTGGAAAAGTTAATCCCTCGCAATACTTCTTTTTTGCCAAAATACTTTCTCAGGTTTTTGACTTGCACCATCATATAGGTCATGGGAGTTATTTATATTCCTTGTCGAACGACTCCCAGTCTTCTAGGAGTTCTTTTTTTTACGCACAAATTATTGAGAGTAATTATTAATATTAAATTTTACAATAACAAACAATCATTACATCCGCAATTGCTATCGTGGCTTCTGTGACTAAGATATGCCGGCAATGTATAACCCTACACGCATGAATAATATCGCCAAAGCTACTCAAAATTTGGTGAGAAAATTAACAGTCTTTGTCCAAAATGTTCTGCCCCTAGTTTTGCAATTACCCAAAAAATTCCGGGTTTACCAAGATACTTAAGCTCAATATAACCCTCTACTGCCCCTTGCTTTAGGGTATCTAGGTCTGCAAGCTTTTGTCGTCGTTTTTCTGGATCTTGTTTTCTCTTATGAGTATGGCGGGTGCGTTTCCGTTTCCACTTTTTTTTTGAGCAAACGTCGCAGACGAGACGGACTCAGTTGCACATTTCTGTCTTGAGCCAGTTTTTCTGATAACTGCAAACTGTTATAAGTACGTGGTTCTACCTCTAAGCAATCCTCTAAATATACTAAGTCTGCCTCAAGCCATTTACACTTTGCTCCCCGCCCGGAAGCTTTGCGCCAAGCCCAACTAAATTTACTACAGGGTGATAACTCTAAAGTTGCTTCAGACACAGAACGGCGAGGAATTAATGTTGAAGCTTTACCAGATGCACCTTCCAGACACCAACGGGGTACTAGTGGTTATTCTCACCCTTACTACTGGGGGGCATTTATTTTGATTGGGAATAGTTTGTGAACATTTCCCCACATCCCATATCCTTTTTATTGAAGCAAGAGTTGTTTTGAAGGTAAATTCGAGCAGCTACTTGACAAAAAAGTATTGGGAATTGTCCACAAATTAAAGTAATTTTAGCCTTGCTTGATTCATGGTTAAAAAATTTATTAATGCCCTTTTTTATAGCTATGGAAAGCCGATGTTTCTATTCCCTGAATGTCATATTGGTCAGGATCAAAAGTTCCATGCATTGTGATCATCATGGCATGGATCAATGCCTTTGCTTTCAGCAGTGTTTCCTGGAACTCCATCTCAGGATCAGAAAGTGCCACAATTCCCCCACCAACACCGATTGAAGTGTGTTCGGGAGTCAGCACCGCAGTACGAATGACAATGTTCAAATCGGCTGAACCATTCAATCCTAAAAAGCCGATAGCCCCTGAGTATACTCCCCGTGGTTTCTGCTCTAATCGATCAATAATTTGCAGGGTTCTTAGCTTAGGCGCACCTGTCATAGAACCGCCGGGAAATGCATAGCGAATGCAGTCTGTGGTACTCATATCAGTGCGTAAATGACCGCGAATGGTCGTCACCAGTTGATGCACCGTGGCATAGGTTTCCACATCCATCAATTTGGGAACATGGACAGTTCCCACAGCACAAACCCGCCCCAGATCATTGCGAAGCAAATCCACAATCATCAGATTCTCAGCTCGATCTTTTTCGCTGTTTCGCAATCGTTCACGCAGGATAAAATCTTCATCGATTGTTTCTCCGCGTCGCAGCGTTCCCTTGATCGGCTTTGTTTCCACCCAACCTTGGCGATCAATGCGTAGAAATCGCTCTGGAGACGAGCAGGCAATTGCCACATCGCCAAAGCGTAAAAATGCTGCATAGGGAGCAGGATTAATACGGCGTAATGAACGATAGAACGCCAGTGGATCAGGAGTCGCATCTGTCTGAATCTGGTTTGTTAAACAAACTTGATAAGTTTCTCCTTTTTGAATTTCTTGCAAACATATCTGAATATCATTAAGGTAAGTTTTTTTAGGCCGATTTAATTTGAAAATAACAGATGTCTGAATATTCTCAGGAACAATAGGCGAGAGGGGAGGAAGGTGATCAATTTGTTCTTTGATCCATTCAAACCAGACTTCGGCTGAGGTTGTTTGTCCCTGCTGAATTAGACAGAGCAGATATAAAGTTTGCTCCTGGTGATCAATTACAATCATTCGATCAGCTAAGATGAACATGGCATCGGGTAAGGTAGAGGGGTGGTTTAATTGAGATCCACATTCCGCCTTGAGTTCATAACCAAAGTAACCCACAAACCCGCAATTGAAATCGAAAGGTAGGTCATCAGATGAGCAGTGTCGCCGTTCAATTTCCTGCTTGAGATACTCGAATATCCCTTCTGTCCTATAGCTTACAGTATCAGACTGTGTAACTTTGAGTTCGTGCGATCGCTGCGCTCTGTTCGAGACGTTCCGCGTTAGCGGAGCTTTCGCTTTAGCGATACGCTGTAGGCATCGCGTTTGATAGTGAATCAGCAGACTATTTTCGCCACCGCTATCTCCCATAAAGGAGAAGCGAGAAAGACCGGGTTCAACACGACTGCTGTCTAGCCAGAACGCATTTGATGCTTTGCCAAATAGATGCACAAACATCTGTTCTGTATCAGGACACAAATTCAGTTTGCGCGTACAAAGTTCAAATTCCTGCTGCTGTTTTTGGGAGGAAGAACTTGCTGGTAAAGGATCAGTCCGGCTATATCCTGCCCAATATTGTTTTCTGGGACTGCTGCCTCGCTTTTGGGCAAATTTTAGAGTAATCTGTTTAAAATTCTCTAACAAAGTTTGTCCATACTGAGTACAAATTGACTCTGGATGAAACTGCACACCCCATAGCGGCAAAAATCGATGGCGTAGTCCCATCACAAGGTTGTCTTCCGTCCACGCCACTTTTTCTAAACAGTCCGGTAGGTCATCGGAAACCAGCAAGGAATGGTAGCGCACAACAGAGAAAGGAGAAGGAATTCCCTCAAACAGGTCAGTCCCAAGATGATAAACTTCACTCAGCCGACCATGCCGAACCTCTGGCGCATGAATAACTGTTCCTCCATATCCATGGCCTAATCCCTGATGTCCAAGGCAAACGCCTAGAAGCGGTATCTGTGCATTTTGAATAGCTTCACGACAGATGCCAAAATCTTCTGGGTTCTCCGGACGACCAGGACCCGGTGAAATGACAATGTTATCAAATTCCCACTGTTTCAATTCATCCCATATAACTTGATCGTTGCAAATTACTGTGGGATATTCTCCATTGACCTCTGCAATTAATTGGTAAAGATTAAAGGTATAAGAGTCATAGTTGTCAATAATCAGGGTTTTCACATTGTTATCCTCAATTACACAAATAAAAAAACAGAACACAAGTGCTATATAAAACTTACTTAAAGCACTGCGGATTTTAAAATTTCAACATAATGCTGAAGCCTTGAAAGAATATTTTTGAAGACTTGAGGCGTAATCAAGATTCTTGCTCATCTTATATAAGCTTGTCTACAGGGGATTAAAGCCCTTACTGCGCCATATTATCGTATCTGCGGAAAATGGTAGGCTAAGAAAACTGTGATTATTCTTGTATTTTTGCATAACCTGGATAGCCACCAGAAGTATATAAGAATTGAAGAGGCTGTTTACTATAAAGGTTAGGAGTTACCAATGTCAAATCATCTGAAACATCTCGCCTTAATCACCCTAGCATTTACACTGAGTTCTTCTGTAGGGTTAGCCGCAGGTAATTTGGCAGACAAGCAAATATTAACAGAAGCAGCTACTTCACCGCACTTACTAACACAAAATTCTCAGACAGAAGCAGATAGGCTGTTTGAAGAAGCCAGAAAACTACATCGTCAAGGATACTTCCCAAAAGCGCTGCCAAAATATCAGCAAGTGTTAGAGATACGGCGACAACTACAAGATAAATCAGGAGAAGCCGCTACTCTCAATGAAATGGGTGACATTTACAATTTTTTAGGTCAACCCTCCCAAGGGCGGGAAACTTTGCAACAAGCTTTATCTCTGCGTCAGCAACTGGGAGAACGAGCCGGAATTGGCGAAACTTTAGATAATATTGGCATAAGTTACAGACAGCAAGAAGATTACACTCAAGCGTTGTCATATTACCAAAAAGCCTTACAAATTCGTCGAGAGGTTAAGGATAGAGAAGGTGAAGGTAAGACTCTGAGTAATATCGGTTTTACTTACATTTGGATGAATGAGTATCCCCAGGCTTTAGAAAATTTACAACAGGCTTTAGCAATTAATCGCGAAGTCAAAGATAGATTTCGAGAAGGATATACCTTGACGAGAATCGGAATATTTTATCGCCAGTCAGATAATTTAGAACAGTCAGCCGAATTTTTTCAGCAAGCATTAGCTGTACACCGAGAAGTAGGAAATAAAAATGGGGAATCGATGGCTCTATCCATGTTAGGAGATGTTTATGAGCAACAAAAAGATTATGCCCGTGCTGTGGAATTATATCAACAAGCATTAGTGATTGCACAAGAGCTTAAAGATAAAAAGTTTACAGCTAATCTTTTCATGTATATAGGAAATATCTTATTTCAAAATAAGAAATATAATCAGGCAATTGAAATATATCAGCAAGCACTGCCCATTGCCCAAGCAATTCCTGATAATCAATTACAACAATTTCAGCTTCTTACCTTAATGGCTGGTTCCTACTATTTTCTAGAGAAATCTGAGCAGGCGATTGAAATTTATCAACAAGCACTAGAAGTTGTACGTAAAATTCCCGATAATAAGTCACAAGAGTCTGAAATTCTGACGTTAATGGCATATTCTTACTCTAATCCAGTAGATGATCGCAAACTTGAATTGCACCAACAAGCATTAGCTATTCGCAGAGAAATTCAGGATGAACCAGCGCAATTGCAAAGCCTAACAGCGGTGAGTCGAATATACGCTGTAAAAGCAACAACTGCTACAAGTAGAGGTCTGCATTCTCAAGCCAAAGCAGAAGCTTCCAGGTTGATAGAGGTGGCAGAGTCAGCATTAACTCTGTCTAGAAAATTGGCAGAATCCAAATCAGAATCAACTGCTTTAAACCATCTGGGAGTAGCTTACGGTTTGTTGAATGAACACCAAAAAGGAATTGAATTATTACAACAAGCGGTAAGTATTTCGCGCTCAACCAAAGATTTAGAGACGGAATCCTCAAATTTGGAGTTTCTTAGCAATATTTACACTAAACTGGGCGATTTTCGCCAAGTTATTGAAATACGTTTACGACAATTAGAAATCGCGCGATCGCAAGATAATAAATTAAACGAGGCTAGAATTTTAGGTACTTTAGGTAGCACGTATGGCGTAATTGGAGAAAATGAACAGGCTGTTGAAAAATCTCAGCAAGCTTTAGCCATATTTCGGCAAATGGAAATTGCCAAAACAGCACCTGATGCTTTAGACCTAAAATTTAATATTTTACATTTCTTGGGGTTAAGTTATAGCGCTCTTGGGGAATATAACAAAGCGATTGATATTGCTGAACAGTCCTTGCAGCAAGCACAATCTCTAAATCAACCGGAATTGATAGCAAAAACACTGCTTAATTTAGCTGGGTTTTACGATAGAGATAGCAATGATTTACCGAAAGTTATTGACGTTAGTCAGCAAGCTTTAAACATTGCACAGCAGATAAAAGTACCCCAAATTGAAGCAGAGGCGTTACTAAAATTGAGCAATACTTATAGCAAACAGGGTAATCATACTCAAGCATTGCAGTTAGCTGAACAATCATTGACCATTGCTAGACAATTAGAAAACCTTTACCTAGAACAGAGTGCGTTATCTACCCTCAGGAATATCTACAACAACCAAAGTAACTATACTAAAGCACTAGAATTTGCCCAGCAACGGCTCACAGTTGTTCGCCAAGCTAAATTACAAAACTATGAAACAGGTGCTTTAAATAGTTTATCTGTAGCCTACGTCAATTTAGGGGATTCCCAAAAGGCTTTAGAAATTGCCAATCAATCCCTGACTTTAGCACGACAGCAAAAGAATCCCTTGCAGGAATATTTTGCTTTAATAGAACTTAGTCGTGCATACAACCTCCGGGGAGAATGGGATAAAGCAATTAACGCAGCACAAGCCAGTTCAGATATTGCTCTGAAGTCAAAAGATTTAGTAGGGGAGGCAATTGCTGCGTGGCAATTAAGCGAAAACTACATCGCACTGGGAGAAACAAACAAAGTAATTGAAGTAGCTGAACCAGCTTTAGTCTACGCCCAGAAAAGCAACAATCGCCCCTTAGAAGCAGATTTATTAATTAATTTAGGTAGTGCTTACAATACAATTGGCAATTATCAAAAAGCTCTAGAATTAGTAGAGCAAGCTCTGCTCATTGCACAAGAACTAAACAATCTCGCTTTGGAATCAAAAGCTTTACATACATTAGGTGGCATTTATAATTCACAAAATGATTATCAAAAAGCTTTGGAGTTGACGCAAAAAAGTTTAAAAATAGCTCAAGAACTCAAAAGTCCACCTCTGCAACTACTTCCTTTATTCACTCTTGGGACTATTTACGCTGGATTGGGGGACTATGAGAAAAACATTGAGTTATCTCAGCAAGTTCTCGAAATTACACGTCAAATTGATAATCGTGGTGGAGAGGGTGTAGCTTTATTTGGGTTGGCAGCTGCTTACTTTTACCAAGGCAATCCTCAAAAAACAATTGAACTGGCACAGAAAGCTTTAACTATCGCCCAGGAAATCAATCGATCAGATTTAACAGCATTAACACAGTTAATTTTAAGTACTGGTTATGGAGAATTGGATAATGACCAACAAGCGATAGATAATGCCCAAAAGTTTCTAACGTTTGCCCGCCAAGTAGAAAACCCAGTGTGGGAAAAAACAGCACTCACGAATTTAGGAAATGTACATCGCAAATTTGGCAGAAACCAAGAAGCAATATCTCACTATCAACAAGCTTTAGCAATTACCATAGAGCAGCAAATCCCTGGCGCTAATAATACCAGTATTCACGCTGGTTTAGGTCGGGTATATCGGGATTTAAATCAACCTAATGTTGCTATTGGTTACTACAAACAATCTATCAATACCATTGAAGCAATCAGAAGTAATATTGAAGGTTTACCTCTACAGTTACAACAATCATTTGTCAATGCTATATCTGACTTTGACCAAGTAACAACTGCTGATACTTATCGAGAATTAGCAGGATTATTACTATCTGAAGGTCGCAATGTCGAGGCACAGCAAGTTTTAGAACTATTAAAGGTTCAAGAAATTAGTGAATTTACTGGAGATGAAGAAAAAAAATCACCAGGATTAGTCACGACAGGGAAAATAGAAATTCAAAAAGCCGAAGAAACTTTAATTGCTTTTGGTCAGCGTGTGAATGAGTGCGAACTTCAACAATGTACCGCCCTCACAGAACTGCGAAATCAACGAGATGATTTAAATCGAGAATTTGCTCAAAAGATTCGAGAAATTGAAAAGAATCTTCCTACTGGAGACCCGAATCTAATTTATCCTGGTAATTTTTTAGATGCTGCTCAAAAGATTGTCGAACAACCAAGCACTATCTTAATTTATCCCTTGGTATTAGAAGATAGAGTCTGGATTCTTTGGGCATCTCAAGGAGTAATTATCCAAACGAAGGAAGTAAAAAATGTTGAAAAAAGTCAGCTAGATGCAACTGTGGCTAAATTTCGGGAGTTATTAGAAAACCCAGGTTCTGATGTTGCTGAGATTAAAGCCACTGGTAAACAACTCTATGACTGGTTAATTAAAGACATAGAATCAGAAATTAAAGCGAATAACATTGAAAACTTAGTCTTCTCTCTTGACCGTTCCACCCGCTACATTCCCATGAATGCTTTGTTTGATGGACAGCAGTATCTCGTGGAGAATTATAACGTTTCGACAGTCATTTCTGCGGGGTTAACAAATATGAGCGATCGCCTACCCTCAAATATAGAGGAGACACAAGTTTTAGGACTGGGTTTATCTGAAGCCAAATCTGGATTTAATGCCTTACCAAATGTACTCTCAGAAGTCAATGCCATCGTACGGACAAACTCCAAAGAGTCTCAAGGTATTTATCCCGGATTAAAGTTCCTCAACCAAGAATTTACTTGGCAGTCACTGCGAGATAATCTCCAAGGTAAGAAAATTCTCCATATAGCCACACATGGTAAATTTGTCCCAGAAGACCCACAAGCTTCTTACTTATTATTAGGGAATGGGGACAAGTTACCCATTGCGGAAATTAATCTTTTACAAAGTTGGGACAACACTCATTTAGTGGTACTTTCGGCTTGTGAAACGGCGCGCGGTGGTGCTAATCAAAATGGGGTGGAGATTTCGGGTATTAGTTCTTATTTTCTCGGCACAAATAAAGCCCAAGCAGTAATAGCTTCACTTTGGCAAGTTAACGACGCTAGCACTAGCCAATTAATGCAGCGTTTTTACAGTAATTTGGCTGAAAATGACAGTCCTACGAAAATACAAGCTTTGCGCCAAGCCCAATTAAATTTATTAAATGGTGATAACTCTACAGTTGCTTCAGACACAGAACGACGAGGAATTAATGTTGAAGCTTTACCAAATGCACCTTCTAGACATCAACAGGGTGCTAGTGGTTATTCTCATCCTTATTACTGGGGAGCATTTATTTTAATTGGTAATAGTTTGTAAACTTTGAAAAAACATTGTACAGACACTATTTATCGCGTCTGTACAAGATAGTGTTGAACGACAATTATTGAACCCCTCCCCCTTGCCCCCTGCTCCCTGCTCCCCTGCCTCTTGTGGTCAATTGACTACTTCAAATGCGATCGCCATTGCTGCTAATCTTTCAGTATCAATACCACGAACATCGGCGGGTAATGGTATGCTTTGACCATTGTTGCTGCTGCGAGTAGTTGCATCTAAGTCATTGAGCAAATTATTGGTTAAATCCAAAATTTCATCAGTCACAGGAACGGGACTGCGAGTGTTTCTCAATCCTCTGGTTTCGGCAATTTTCTGTAATGCTTGCAGGGCAGTTCGCAGAGGGGCTGTACTAGCGATAATCAGTGCCTCTGAGATGCCTAAAGTGCCGCCAATGGTGAGTTTAAATCCATCATCAGCTTGGGGAATTATCCGTGGTTGCGAAGGCCTGATCAATGTCGCACCTTCTATAGCCGACCAATCAAAGGGAAAAATGACGCTCATATCACCAGCAGCATTAATTACCAAAATGGTGACGTAAAGTGGACGAGTTTCGTTATTTTTTACCTGAAAAGTAATCTCAGTTCCCACTGATAATTTTGGTATACCGGAATCAGCCGCATTCACAAGGGAAACTGGTACTGGTTGATTTGTCTCTCCTGTAACTAGTTTCACAGCCCCACGAGTTGTAAAAGTTTCACTAATTAGTTTTTGCTCATCAGCCAGGTTCATCGAAGCAGTAATATTGATTCTGGAAGAATTGGTATTACCTAGCATTTGCTTGACGATTCTGGCGGCTAGCAAAGAGCGTAATTTGGGTTGTAAACGCTGCACAGCTTCAGTGACAGTTTCGTTAGCTTTACCAAAAGTGTTAGAGACAATTTGCTCTAGACTGGGTAAAAACAAACCAAAACTACCTACTTCTGGCAGATTAGATATGCCATTTTTTTGTAATTCTTGATACCTAGCTGCATTCATCTGACCAAAGATATATTGCAGTTCTTCTCGTTCTACGGTTTTGGGTTCAATCCGCTGTATCTTTTGTAGTGCTTGTCTTGCCTGTTGTGCGGTGTTATTATTTAGAGAGTTATCAATACCGATTTTTAAAGTCAAATTATTAGGAATACTACGGACACGCTCTTGTAATATGGTTCCCGGTTGTAGTGTTCCTTGTTGTCGTGTATTGGTTTGGAAAGTGCCTTTACCGACTAATCCTTGACGAGAATCTAACCTGACTAATCCTCTTTGACCACCGCTAGGATCTAAAGCGATGAAATAGGGATTATTTGTAAATGCTTCTAAGCTAGCAGAATCTAGCCCTCCCAGCCATAATTCTACTTCATTACCCTTGACTTGAGTAATCACAGCCTCCGCCGAGAGAGATTGTTTAGGGGTAAAATAGATAGATGCGTTGGCATTTTCTGGACTCAGATTTGACTCAAATTCTGGGTTTTGCCTAACCCCCTGTTCCCACGCTAAACTGTTTGTACTTTGACGAACATTCAACATTGCTCTACTAACAGGTTCATTCCCTGCACGTTGCCAAAGATACTGCGTGAATACATAAGTAAATGCACCTGCACTAAAATCGCCAAACGGAAAATCAACAGCTAATTGTTCTCGTCTGGCGCTGGCGATCGCCACACCTTTAGCAATATTTTCTCGACGTTTATTGATAAACTCTTGGGGAGACATCCCCAGTTTGACCAACCACTGACGCTGATAATCAAGTTCCTCTTGACTGGGTGTGAGAAGGTTTCCACCATCAATAGACCGCACCCGGAATATTCCCCGTGTACCACCGCCAGAATGACAACTATCTAAAACAACAGTGACATTTTCTGTTTGCAACGCAGACATAAGTAAAAACAGCGTATGTCCCATAATGTGTTGCACCGGGCCACCTTCGTAGGGATAACCCAGTGGTAAATCACCATCCACAGGAATCAGCGTACTATTAAAACCATCTGGGGAATCGCCGTCAGGGTCTTGGACTCGTGTACCATGTCCAGAGAAGTGAAACACCACCACATCCCCCGGTTTGGCTTGTTTAATCAGATGTTCTTCAAAAGCCGAGAGGATATTTTGACGAGTCGCCTCTTGATCCGTCAAAGTCAGGATATCTTGGGGGTTAAAACCAAAACGGTAAGTCAATAACTCCTTCTGCATCAACACATCATTAACACAGCCAGACAAAGGCGTAATATTACCAGAATACTCATTTATACCTACCAGTAGCGCCAGTTTCCGGGGTGTGCTTTGGGCGAGAACTTGACCATAGCGATTCCTACGGAGCGCTTCGCTATCGCCCTGCTGCATAATATCCCATTGGCTGATACCTAGAGTTGCCAATGCAGAACCAGAAAATTGCAGAAATTGACGACGTTTAATGTGAGGCATAGTAACTTTTCATTAAAGATTTTCTAGTAATTTATACTTCTATCAGTTTTGAGGTTATGCAATTTTACTCTTTTCTCTTCTCCTCTGCGCCTGGAGCGCCTCTGCGTGAGATATCAACGCCATTCACCTTGAGAAATAAACCCAGACCAAAAATAAGGATTGCGCCGGTCATCCAACTTCCACATCTGCAACTGCGCCTGACGCAAAGCCACATTCGGCGATTCACCGTGCTGTAACATTTGCTGATAAAAACTCTGCATCAACTCAGAAGTCGCCCCATCATCCACATCCCACAGGGAAACAGCCAACCGTTCCGCACCTGCATACATCAAACCCCTTGTCAAACCCACCAAACCCTCACCGCTAACCTCTCCACCCAAACCAGTTTGGCAAGCACTCAACACCACCAAATCCGCCGGGAAATTGAGATTAAAAATATCACCCAAGCGCAAATAACCCCTTTTTGGTTGACCAGCTTCATCGACTAAAGACAGAACAATACCTGATAATTCGGGATTTTTGGGGTCAGCGAAACCGTGGGTAGCAAAATGTATAAATCGATATTGAGATAGTTGAGGATTTGTCGCCCAATTGAAAGTAGCAGCAAAATCAAAAGCTTGCAGACTTGACTGGGGCGACACCAGTTTTAAAATTGCCTTAGCTTCCTCACGCGTACCAGGGAGTTGCTTCCATACATCATGACCAAGATTATTGGCGGCGCGTTGTAGAGCAGATTCATCTAAACTCAAATTGATATCAGTCAGAGTATTTTGGGATTTACCTTGGAATCGTAAATCATTGAGAGAAAACACAGGGTCAGCCAGAATAGCTAAAGTTTTGGGGGCGCTAGTACGACCTTTGAGGGCTTGTCTTTGGGTAGCAATAGCGGTCATGGAAGGTAAGTGGATAATTTCATGATTAATCAGTAGCGGTTGGTAATTCACCTCTTCTTCAGTCCCGGCGTGGTTTAAGTCAGGTAAAGCAGCAAAGGGAATCACTTGCAAACCACCATCAGCCACAATTACCAAGCGTTTTTGACCCAATTTATCAGCGACTGGTGATAAAATCATTTGACTGAGTTTCAGCGCCGAATCAATATTTCTAGTCCTACTGACATCAGTGGCTATGGGTATAATTCCTCTGGGAGAGCCAAGTGAATTATCTCGGTTTTGTAATAATTCATAGAATGTTTGGGTTGCGGCTTCTATTTCCGAGCGTTGAGGAAGTTCGTAGGAATCGATAGAGTCGGGAGTAACAGCCCACAGATAGCTGCGTTCTTCGCCCAAGGAATATTGCAGCAATATAGTATCAGGGTCTAGTTGTTGCTGAATTTGGCTGAGTGTCAGAGGTTGGGGATATATCAGGTCAGCATATTTGGGGCTAGTAGTGCGGATTTTGGTTTGGAGTTGTTTGTGTTGATTCAGGAGGTCATTAATTTCTGTTTGTAGTTTGTCTACTAAAGTTTTCAAGTTGGATTCATGAACCCGGGGACTATTGACGATTTCAAAGCGCTGTTTTTCTCTAGCATCAATTAATTGCAGCAAACGCTGTTCTTCTGCCAAAAGTTTGGGGTCAACATCTTTACGAATATCTGCGCGGGCTTCGGTTAACAGTTCGACTAAACCCCTAGCACGAGAGCGTTCACTGATATGTAGTGCTAATGCGTCGTAACCTTGAGATGGGTCTTGCTTATGCAGTTGCATTAGCAGGTCGATGTAGAATTTGTAGTAAACCTGTACAGTGGCAAAGTAAGAAGTACGCAGTTCTTGGCTATCTATTTTTGTGCGTAAATCTTCAATAATTTCCACTGCGGCTTTAATTTGGGTAAGAGCTTGTTGCAGGTTGCCTTGGTTGCGTTCCAAAGAAGCTATGTTGCTGAGGGTTATGGCTTCCCCTCCCCTGTTGCCTACTGTCCGGGTTAGGGGTAAGGCTTGGTTGTAGTATGAGAGCGCCTGCTGCTTTTCTCCCAATAAGTCGTAGACTAAGCCAATATTGTTGAGAGCGCCTGCTTCCCCTCCCATGTCGCCCACGACACGATTTAGGGAAAGGGCTTGGTTATAATACTCTAGAGCCTGCTGCTTTTCTCCTAGTGAGGAGTACACTAAGCCAATTTGGTTGAGAGTGCTAGCTTTCCCTCGCCTGTCATCTATGGCACGATTTAAGGAAAAGGCTTGGTTATAATACTCTAGAGCCTGCTGCTTTTCTCCCAATGAGTCGTAGACAGAGCCAATATTGTTGAGAGAGCCTGCTTCCCCTCCCCTGTTATCTATGGCACGGTATATTGGTAGGGCTTGGTTATAATACTCTAGAGCCTGCTGCTTTTCTCCCAATGAGTCGTAGACAGAGCCAATATTGTTGAGAGAGCCTGCTTCCCCTCCCCTGTTATCTATGGCACGGTATATTGGTAGGGCTTGGTTATAATACTCTAGAGCCTGCTGCTTTTCTCCCAATGAGTCGTAGACAGAGCCAATATTGTTGAGAGAGCCTGCTTCCCCTCCCCTGTTATCTATGGCACGGTATATTGGTAGGGCTTGGTTATAATACTCTAGAGCCTGCTGCTTTTCTCCCAATGAGTCGTAGACAGAGCCAATATTGTTGAGAGAGCCTGCTTCCCCTCCCCTGTCATCTATGGCACGGTATATGGGTAAGGATTGGTTGAAATATTTGAGAGCCTGTTGCTTTTCTCCCAATGAGCTGTAGACAGCACCAATATTATTGAGAGTGATGGCTTCTCCTCTCCTGTCGTCTACTGCACGAAGTATGGGTAAGGCTTGGTTATAGTATTCGAGAGCCTGTTCTTTCTCTCCCAAATCGTCGTAGACTTTGCCAAGATTATTGAGGGTAACGGCTTCTCCTCTCCTGTCATCTATAGCACGTCTTAGAGGTAGGGCTTGCTTGTAATACTCTAGAGCCTGCTGCTTTTCTCCCAATGA
>REBL01000179.1 GCA_007692755.1 Nodularia sp. (in: cyanobacteria)
GAAGCAGGAATATTTGAATTTGATACGGTAATCATCGCCATTGGTAACTACATTCAAGAAAGTATCATTACTACCTTAAATGTCAAAGAAGGCGGTGTACCTCATGTAGTGGCTAAAGCTTCTAGTGAAGTTCACCGTAAGCTGTTGAAACGAGTGGGTGCAGATCATGTAGTGTTTCCCGAATTTGAAGCAGGTTGCGCCCTAGCGCGATCGCTCACCAAACCATCTATTTTAGACCGATTTGATCTCGATCCAGAGAACAGTATTGTCGAGATGATTGTCCCTGATGAATTTCACGGTCGAACAATCTCCGAACTACAACTGCGTAACCGCTATGGCTTGAATTTACTAGCCGTGAGTCAGGATGGTAAATTTAAAATCAATCCCGAACCCACCAAGCGTTTAGAACGTGGTTCAGCAATGGTGGTTATTGGCCATAACAAAGACATTAATCGCTTGCCAATTTGAATCAGATAAATGGAAGATAGGAATTACACTTGATATGGGTGTAAAAAACCAGTAGAAAGAAGTTTGCTTTTTTGAATGTTTATGGATTTAATACTTGAAGATTTAGCGGCAATTGATAATAAACTTTCGCAACGTTATATTGAGCTTGACCCCGGCGGATATTTCATTATCTATTTGGATCGAGGCGCAGGGTTAATTTACGCCAAGCATTTCACAAATGTGATTGATGAGAAAGGTTTAGCCGTCGATCCCGAAACCGGGAAGGTCATTCCTACTAGGGGTAAAGTGGAACGGACTCACACAACGGTTTTTAGTGGAAGGACAGCTAAGGAACTGGGAATCAAGATTTTTGAACAAACTCAGCCCTGTCCAGTCACTCTATTAGACCATGCGGCTTATTTAGGGCGCGAATTTGTCCGGGCTGAGGTAGCTTTAGTATCAGGGCAAGAGTATATTCAAGATTGAATCAGTGAACAGTTATCAAAGGGTATAGAAGGAAACTTAAACCTAATTAAATCTCTTAACTGATAACTGATAACTGTTAACTGATAACTGATCAAGTTAGCCCTCAGATGATGGTTGGTTGATCTGGTATACAAAGTAAGTAGCCATCGGGATCACGGTAGCGGCTATTAAAAGTCCTACTACCCAAGCAGTAGCGTTACCTTGATCCACATCTTCGGCTTTGGTGAAAGTACCTTTTACCTGTACAGTATCAATAACTGTTGGTGGTCCTGGATCTGCTTCCCCAGAGAGGACAGCTAGTAAGCGATCGCTAGCATCGACAAATGCCTGATTGTATTTATTACCATCTCTGATTGGTATACCCATAGTTTCTGAAACTACACTTTCGGCGATAGAGTCAGTCAACAAGGGCTTCACTTCCTCACCAGTCACAATAGCAGTACCGTTGGTAACAGTATCCAGTACCAGCAATGTTTGATTAGCTTGTGCTGCTGGTGTAGGAAACCATTTTTCAAAGAGTTCTTGAGTAAAACTTTCTGGGGTTTCACCGTAATCAAGGCGACGAATAGTCACAAATCTGACTTCGTTACCTGTTTTTTTTGCCAATTCCTCAAAGGTACTGCTAATTTTACCTTCGTTGACACGACTAATAATGTCACTTTGATCTAAAACCCAGTCGCTGGCGGTGAGATTGGGGATTTGATATACACCTGTAGCTAATGCAGGTGAGACAAACACGGAAGCACCCAGAACTACCATTAGTAAGGGTACAATTAGCCGAAGTAGGTATTTTTTAAGACTAAATATTTCGTTAAGGATCTGTTTCATCGGATGATCTCTTTAAGACAGGCTTGCACCAAAAATACTACAGAACCAAGGTCAAAATCACCTGATTTACACAACTATTCAATTTTGGCGGTATTCAGCAGGATATTTTGCCTGGAATAAACGCTTAACACATATCTTACAGCTAGCCCTGGCGATGAGAAATTTACCTCTGCTTCTTCTCTAGTCTAAGCGAGGCGAATCAGTCGGCTCAATGCTTTTTCATCATTACTTTAAGGCTTGTAGAGGAAAGAGGTAGAGGAAAGAGGAAGTAACGCGATTTTGTCAAGCCGGTTAAAAAAGTAATATTTTGCTACATAAGAAATATTTCAATGGTTTGCCACATTTAATTTTTTGCGACCGCACACAGGTTTCTGGTTTGTTTACCCCCAGTATTACCTAACTTTGATGTAATTGTTATAGTCATTCTTGGTCATGTCAACTATAATAAGTCATGTGACCTATATAAAGTCACATGACTTAGAGCTAAAATGTATTAATTCTAATAAGCATGATTATGACAGGAGAACTAAATCAGTACCCTGAAGTTTTTGAGGCTACACACCGAGGGTACTTAGAACTAGCTGGTACTAAAATTCCATGTGCTGTACTGAAGAATGGCAAGCGAATTATTTCTCAAACAGGCCTTTTTACAGCATTTGAAAGGCCAAGAAAAGGGGAGAAACGCCAAGAAGGTCTACCGTCAATAATAGGAGCGAAAAATTTACTACCATATGTCACTGATGAATTAAAGCAAACTTGCAAAGCAATTCATTACTTTCATTCAAACGGAAAAATATCTGTTGGTTACAATGCTATTTTAATTCCTCTAGTATGCAACCTATATTTAGATGCTGACCAAGCAGATCCTAGAATGCTTGTTTCATCACAAGAAAAGCTTGTGGAACGGGCAAGAATTATTGTACGCGCCTTAGCAAAAGTAGGTATAACTGCTCTTATTGATGAAGCGACTGGCTATCAGTATGAAAGAGAAAGAAATGCACTACAAAATTTATTGGCTGCATATATAGCTGAGGAATTTTTACCTTGGACTTCACGTTTTCCCAAGCAATACTACCAAGAAATTTTTAAGTTATATGGTTGGGAATATGACCCTCTTTCTCTGGCTCGGACTCCTTTCATAGGAAAATTTACAAATGATTATGTATACAATGAAATGTCACAAGAAGTTTTAGAAGAACTTAAAAAAGTCAACCCAGTCGTAGAAAAAGGCAAACGAAGACGTAAACACCATCAATACCTTACTCAACAGATAGGAATTCCTCATCTAGAGCGGCACTTGACAAAATTAATCACCGTAATGCAGCTTTCGGACAGTATTGACGATTTCAAAGAAAACTTTAAAAGGGTGTTCAGGAAAACGAACCAACTTAAGTTGAATTTAGATGAACAGTAAATCTACGTTAGATTGACTCTTTTGTACAAGTAAGCAAAAGTTTTTTATGGAAACAATTTTGCTTTCTTAGTGTCATTTTCAAGCAGGGATTGAGGGAGATTTGGGTGAGCAACAATAAGCGTATATCTATTAGTTTGTTTGCAGGAGCTTTTGGTTTAGACCTAGGAATGGAACAGGCAGGTTTCCACACAGTAAGCGTTGTAGAAATAGACCCTGACGCGACAAAGACTATAGTTTTCAACAGACCACATCTAGCTGAGAGCGCTGTACCAAGGGATATCCAGTTAGTCTCTGCTCAAACTCTATTGGAGGAGGGAGGGCGTGTTTTGAATCTCGGTAGAGCGCTACGACCTGGTGAAGTTGATTTGGTGACTGGGGGACCACCCTGCCAACCTTTCAGTACCGCAGGTAAACGTCAGTCTATTGGCGATCCTCGTGGTAGTTTGTTCATGGATTTTATTAGGGTTGTTAAAGAAATTAAGCCCCGCTTTTTTGTTATGGAGAATGTCAGAGGGCTGCTATCGGCTCCACTTCAGCACAGACCCCACGTGCATCGGGGTGTAGGCTTTTTGCCACTAGAGCCGGACGAAATGCAGGGTGCTGCCCTGCGCGTGGTGTTAGCAGAAATGAAAAACATTGGCTACTCCGTGGTCTATCACCTTTTAGAAGCAGCTGACTATGGTGTTCCTCAAAGTAGGCAGCGTGTAGTTTTTATTGGCTCCAGAGACCATGAACCTTTGTCGTTTCCACTACCTACTCATTGCAAAAATGGTATTAAATTACCTAAATGGCATACTCTTCAAGAAGCGCTTCGTGGACTTATTGACCCAAAACCAGAGTTTTTTCCCTATTCGCACAATCGCCTCAAATATTTAAAGCTACTAAAAGCAGGACAAAATTGGAGGTACTTGCCTGATGAGTTAAAAGAAGAAGCAATGGGAGGAGCGTACAAATCTGGGGGTGGCAAGGTTGGCTTTTATAGGCGACTGGGTTGGAACAAGCCCTCTCCTACCGTGACAACAAGCCCACACCAGAAAGCTACAGATATGTGCCACCCTGAAGAACTGCGTCCTTTAAGTGTGCGGGAGTGTGCTTGGATTCAGACCTTCCCAGATGATTGGGTTTTCTATGGTTCTTGTGCTTCTAAATATCGACAAATTGGAAATGCTGTACCAGTGCAGCTGGCCAGAGCAATAGGTAAACATATTTATCAGCTAATTAAAGAAGGGAGTATTCCAGGAAAAGAGGCTGTATATCAACTAGAGCTTTTTCAATTACCCAGTCCTACCAAATTTTCAACAAGCCACTCACAGGCAAAAAAATTTCAAAATAAAGAGTTATTTATGACAGACAAAGCTATATTAAACAGTTTGTTCAAAGAAGCAGGAATCAAACGCTCCGCACTTTTGGCTGAGTGTGTTTGCACGCTTGACAATTACTTAAATATTACAGAACAGGAGCTTAGAAAAATTCAATGGGTTAATAAATCCGGGCAGAATGAGCAGATGATAAAAAATCAGCAAATTGAAGATTTAATAATAAGGCGCGAATATCATTTAAAAGATATCTACAAAGAAGATGAAAAAATAGAAAAACTCAAATCCGTGTCTATTTTTCATTCTCATGTACCAGTTATTAAAAATATTTTAGGGTATTTTATATCCTCTACAAAAGCATTAAATATAGCCAGAAAAATACAAATAATAGATGACATAAATGTTGATAATCCTGAATTTATTGGCAAGTTTAAAAGTCTTATTCCTGAAGAAAATGGTAATATTATTAAGTTTTTTGCTCAAAAAAATGACTGGAGTTATGACTTATTGGCAAGACTACCTAATAAAATTGAAACTTTCGCTAAAACGTTATTCTTGAGAGCTAAATTTCACAATGAAGAAGTATCCATAATTTCCGAAGATATTTATTTAAAATTTAAACAATATTTGTTAAGAAATTGGTTTGCACTTCAGTCGAATCCTCAATTATTACTTGACGACGAAGATACTATAATTTTTAGGAAAAAAGATACAGATCAAAAACTCCTCAATATAGCAGTAGAATTGCTGGGAATTCCCAATAGAAATTTAAACTTACTGTTACTATTCCTTGATGAGATTGTTAAGATGGAAAGCGATATTCCTGAATTAGCGAAGAAAGCAATTTCAACAGGCAATCCTTTTTTGTTTAGGTCACTATTCCTTAATTTCAAAGAAGCTGAGGAATTTGCAGTTGGAGGTAAGCTGAACAGCAGCTTGGAGACTAAATACGGAAATCTTTTTGAAAAACTAATGGTTGGATTTGCTAAGTGCAGAGAAATTTATGATGGAGGAGTAGATGTTGCAGTTGGATGTGGTGCTTTTGATATAAAAAGTGGCCCAAAAGTTATGAATAAGGGCATGGTGGATGCTTTTTCGGCTAAACAATTATTAATACAAGATAAAAAACTTCTTCCTGACTTAGCTACATATCAAGTTGCTCTAGGGTATGGAAAAAAGGACGATTTTAATTCATTTATGGCAAAAGTTGAAACAGAAATACTTGATGGAAGAGAAGCATGGACAAAAATAACAGGAATAGACTATAGTCCAGAAATTATATTTGCTATAGCTGGTTTAGTACCAAGAATTTTTGGAGTTGAAAGTCTAGTGGGTTCTATTTTAGGTAAGGGTAATAAATATCAAAAAAATGATAGTGATGTTTCTGCTTTTCAAGAATTGTTCACAAATCATTTTACCCCTATAAATTTGACTCCAGCAGCAGAGAAAGAAATTAACTCTATTAACTCATTAGTTATATAAATATATGTCAAAAGGAAATACAGAGAATTAAGTATAAGTCAAGGTATTTCGATTTAAGATGAAAAGAATGATTTCAGGAGATTGAATCAATGGCATATATCTCCCCAAAAACCCTCACGAAAGAAGGTTTTATCTCTCAATATCAGGATAATGCCCGCTATGAATTAGCAGATGGAGAACTAATTGATATGGAACCCACTGGATCACATGAAACGGTGGGTGGCAAAGTTGCAACCCAAATTGGTATACACTTGGTTGCAGAAAAACTCCTCTGGTTTATTCCTCGCACTTGTTTAATTTACCCCTTTGCAGATGCAGCGACAGTTCGTCGTCCTGATGTTGTGGTTCTGGATGAAACTGTTCTGGAACGGGAACCACTTTGGGAGCGAGAACCTGTAATTACAATGGGACGCTCAATTAAATTGGTGGTTGAAGTTGTGAGTACAAACTGGGAAACTGATTATGCTCGCAAGGTTGAAGAGTATGCACTTTTAGGTATTCCTGAATATTGGATTGTGGATTATCGCGGATTGGGTGGTGTGGCATTTATTGGTAAACCTAAACAACCAACTTTTACTGTCTGTCAACTTGTTGAAGATACTTATAATCTGCAACAATATCGCATGAATCAAGTAATTAATTCACCGCTTTTGCCTCGTCTTC
>REBL01000205.1 GCA_007692755.1 Nodularia sp. (in: cyanobacteria)
TGAGCATAACCAGATATTCTTCTCGGCTAAACTCGTCTACGGGGACAATTGAGGTAATTTTTTCTTCCCTGGGAATGGGCAGCATCTGCACAATGGGCGTACCGCGACTGGTACGGGAACTCACGGGGATTTGATAAGCTTTTAAGCAGTAGACGACACCGCGATCGCTAAAGAACAAAATACTGTCATGATCGCAGCAGGTTAAAAAATGCTCAATGGTATCATCATCTTTGACCTTGGCGGCGGCTTTACCTCTGGTAGCACGGCTTTGGGCTTCAAAGGTGTTGACAGGCATTCGTTTGATGTAACCTTGCTTTGTCACCAGAATGATCGCTTTTTCATTCGCAATCAAATCACGTTCATCTATTTCTCCTTCTCCCGGTAAAATTATTGTCCGCCGGGGTGTGGCAAAGCTCTCTTTTAACTGGGCGATTTCGGTTTCAATGATTTCCAGTATCCGTTCTCGCCGTGCCAATATATCCCGCAAATCGGCAATCTGCGTTTGTAAATCTTCGTGTTCGTGACGAATCTTATCTGCTTCTAAGGCAGTTAAACGCCGTAGTTGCATCTGCAAAATTGCGTCGGCTTGCACTTCTGACAGCCCGTAATTGGCAATTAACTCTCCTTTGGCTGTAGGTGCGTCGGGTGCATGACGAATTAAGACGATAATTTCATCTAACTGGGATAAGGCAATTAATAATCCTTGTAAGAGATGATCACGTGCTTCGGCTTTTCGCAGTTCGTAGCGGGTGCGTCTGGTAATGGATTCAATGCGGAAATCGAGGAAGACTTCTAAAAACTTCTTCAGGTTGAGGATTTCCGGTTTACCATTCACCAACGCCAGCATATTCGCCCCAAAGTTGGCTTGCAGTGGGGTTTGCTTGTAGAGGTTGTTGAGGACTACACGGGGGTAAGAATCGCGCTTGAGTTCGATGACGATTCTCATACCGTCGCGATCGCTTTCGTCGCGGATATCTGCAATTCCCTCTAAACGCTTCTCATTCACCATATCGGCGATTTTTTCAATCAACGCCGCTTTGTTGGTTTGGTAAGGCAACTCGGTGATAATAATTGCTTCCCGATCCGGTCGCCCGCGTTGTTCGACGGTTTCAATGGTGGCGACACCACGCATGGTAATAGAACCGCGGCCAGTGGTGTAAGCTTCCCGAATCCCAGATGTTCCCAACACCTGCGCCCCGGTGGGAAAGTCTGGCCCGTGAATATAGTTCTCCATTAATTCCAGATCGGTGATCTCTGGGTTGTGAATCAGTGCCACCAAACCATCAATTAATTCGCCCAAGTTGTGAGGAGGAATATTCGTTGCCATCCCTACCGCAATTCCGGAGGAACCATTCAGCAACAATTGGGGAATGCGTGATGGTAAGACTGTCGGTTCTTGTTGGGAACCGTCGAAGTTATCGATAAAGTCTACGGTTTCTGATTCAATGTCTTGCAGTAGGGACAGATTCGTTAAAGCTTGCAAACGACATTCTGTGTACCGCATTGCCGCCGGCGGATCGTTGTCTACTGAACCAAAGTTACCATGTCCGTTGATTAGGGGCGATCGCATGGAAAAATCCTGTGCCATCCGCACCAAAGCATCATACACTGCTGTATCGCCGTGGGGGTGATATTTACCCAACACTTCCCCGACTACACGGGCGCATTTCCGAAACGGGCGGTCGTGCATCAGACCCAGCTCGTGCATTGCGTAGAGGATGCGACGATGCACAGGTTTCAGACCATCCCTGGCATCTGGCAGCGCCCGACCCACAATAACACTCATGGCGTATTCCAGATAAGACTGCGACATTTCGTTCCGCAAGTCTGTCGGGATAATCCTCTCCTGTGAGGTTGTCATAACCTAAAAAACTCCAAAAAATGTAGATTTTAGCCCTTACGCTTCAGCAAGCGTCAAATTATTCTCAATTAATCTTGAATAATTGCCATATTTTGTTAACATTCTAACACATAGAGTGGTGTTTTGCCGATAAACTAACTAGCTCTAACATCAGAAGTTAAACTTTAAAAGTTAAATTTTTCTGGGCTGCTATATAAAATTTTTTACAAGTCGCTTTTCATGTTAATTTTTTTATAAAAAATCAACTATTAAATCGTTATTTAAGAGTTGATTATAAATGCAGTTTATCCGCTAAATAAATTGATTAGTAATTTTTTATTCATCAAGAGAATGTTATCCAATTAGCTCAGTTACCCGACTTTTTTAAGCATTCGGGTATCTTTGGGTTCATGACTGATTTATGATTGCTATACCAATTATGTTGGATCGCTTGTGTGGCGAGGCGTAGCCATAGATGCGCTTAACCATAGTATTCCTGATTTATCAAGTAATTTATCTGTGGTTAATTGATTATTTGTTTTTGTAGAAACGCGATTAATTGCGTCTTCCATATTTCATTATTATATCTAGAGAGTGTTTACAAATTAACACTTTAATGCAGCCCACCATAGCTACTGTTGAGAGATGCTTAACAATGGCAATTTAAGTCTCAAGATAGTGTACATCTGGCCACAATATATCTTAAGGTGAAGACTAGCAGTTAAAGGAGTTTTCCATGAATCAGGAAAAAGTTCCCAATCCCAGGGAAAAAACTCGTCCAGAAGATGCTGCATCTCAATTAAGTCCAGAGGTGCTGGACATGATTAAACATCCTCCCAAAATTGATGATGTCATCAGAGGACAAACGCCTGCCGAACGTCGGGCAAATCCGGCTTTAGTACCAGAAATGCTGGAGCAACCAATTGATGAAACCCTTGAGGATAATCTAGATTAAGGGGTAAGTTTTTATCCCCAGCAGTCAGGATAGAATGACTTGAGTATTTTACTGCTCATGTTTTTCCCTTTATGCTATCAGTCATTTATTCCCACGAGTTTTTGGATCACAAAACTGGAAGATACCATCCAGAATGCCCAGAACGCCTGACAGTAATCGTTAATGCCCTGAAATCAGCAGTTTTTGCCGAAAAAATTACTTGGCGATCGCCTACCGCAACATCAGAAAGGCGATCGCTGATGTCTACACTGTTAAAAGCTCACGATCCAGCCTATATCAACAAAGTTAAGGAAATTGCGACCACTGGTGGCGGTTATTTAGATAGTGATACATCAATTTCCCCGCGCAGTTATGATGTGGCCTTGTTAGCCGTAAGTGCCTGGCTGGATGGAGTTGATACCGTACTAACAACAGCAAACCCCGCCTTTGTCCTCGCACGTCCACCAGGACATCATGCGGAAAGTCATGCTGGTATGGGATTTTGCTTATTTTCCAATGCAGCGATCGCCGCATTATATGCCCTAGAACAACCAGGAGTTAAGCGTGTCGCCATTCTAGATTGGGATGTACATCATGGTAACGGTACTCAAGCGATCGTGGAAACTCATCCCCAAATTGCCTACTGTTCTTTACATCAATATCCGTGTTATCCCGGAACTGGAAAATCTACTGAACCCGGATTTTATGACAATGTTTTAAACTTACCTATACCTCCTGGTAGTGATATCACTGCATATCAGCCATTACTGGAAAACAAGGTAATACCATTTTTAGCTAACTTTCAGGCGGATTTACTAATTGTCAGTGCTGGTTATGATGGTAATGCCGCAGATCCTTTAGCTGGTACAAATTTACAACCAGAAGATTATGCCTTATTTACTGATGCTTGTCTGGGAATAACTCGTAAAATTCTCTTCGGTTTGGAGGGTGGTTATGATTTTGCATCACTTTCCCAATCCGTATTAGCCACAATTCAACGTTGCTTAATTTAGGTTTTTTCGATTCTCTATTAGTAACTATTAACGCTTCAAAACCTTGCCATCAATCGATTTATAAAGCAAATGCACATGGTTATCTTCGCCGTTGAACTCAACCAGATGGCAATCCCATTAGACCAATAATGCTTCAAAGATAATATGTAAGCGTTCCAGCATTGAGTTTGTGGACGCTTTTTTGTTGAACAAAATATTTACATAGAATATTTAAGTTGTAATTCTTACATTACAAGCTCTTCAGTATTGTTTCTGACAAAAAAATGATGAACTTCATCTAAACTTTAGAAAAAAAAAGCGAGTGATCTCGTGAATTAGCTAAAGTTTTGTTAAGATACTAATATAAATTTTTTCACAACAACTAATAAGTTATGTGGAAAAACCAACACTACTAGCAGCACAGAGTTGAAAAGGTGAACCAATGACCACCTATATGTTTTTTGAAGATGCCCTCCAAATGTTTGCCAATGTGTATTTGCTCTCAGCAGTCATGCTCATAGCGGCTTCTGGTATTGGTTTAGCAGTCATAGAAACGATTGAAAAAACAGGAGAACGCTAAATTTAGATCCTGGTGGAATGCTTCGTGTCAACAGATATAGGGTAAAGATTTTAGCCGTGAAGACATTCTCGTCACATTCAACCCGGCAAATTTCCAGCAAGACAAAATTACCTGAAATCAACACATCCACAGGAAAAGAACTGTAAGACCAAAAAAACTATGGAGTTTTTGAGGCTGTTACCGATGAATTGGGAAGCTCAGACTCCAGCCGCAGGTAAGTCTGAGCAGTTCATTCTAACTCTCTGCGCCCTTCCAAGGCTCTTGCCAACGTCACTTCATCGGCATACTCCAAATCGCCACCCACAGGTAGACCAAAAGCGATGCGTGTTACCTTGGTAAATGGTTTAAGTAGCTGACCGATATACAGGGTTGTTGTCTCACCTTCTATAGTCGGACTAATCGCCATAATCACTTCTTGGGTTTTTTGTTGACTCACCCGCCGCACCAAAGCTTGGATAGTAAGCTGTTCTGGGCCAATACCATCCATAGGAGAAATCACCCCACCCAAGACATGATACTTACCTTTATATTCGCGGGTTTTTTCCAACGCAATCAAATCACGAGAATCCGCTACCACACAGATAGAAGTATCGTCACGGTTAGGATTACGACAAATTTCGCAAACAGGATCAGCAGATAGGTGAAAGCAAACAGAACACAAGCCTATCTGTTTTTTTGCATCAATTAGAGCCTGTGCCAAAGCTTCTACTTCTGCTTCTGGGCGCTTCAATATGTGCAAAGCTAATCGCTGGGCTGACTTGGGGCCAACTCCTGGTAGGCGTTGCAACTGCTCAATTAACCGTGCTAAAGGACGTGCGTAAACCGTGGTCTTATCTCCAGAATATTTTCACCATTACTATGATGACATTTTTCGCGTACTTTCATCTGGCTGAGATCATCCTCCAACCGGGAGCAATGAAATTTTTGAGTCGGTGTTGACATCCTCCCCGCCGTAAACGGTCGGGGATTCCTAAGACTCACGACTTAGGTTTCTGTTTCCTTCCACTTCGACTACGCTCAGTGGTTTTTCGCAACTGCCCTTTAGACTCACGCCTATCAGGTCTTATGTATGCGCTACGCGCACGCTACGCGAACGCTCCACAGACTGAAACTGCGAGTCCCGCAGCCAAAATATTCTTACTAGCGTTGATGTCTCTGTCGTGGTGTGTCCCACAGTTGGGGCAATTCCACTCTCTGATATTCAGAGGCAGTTGATCAACAATGTGTCCGCAGTTCCCACAGCGCTTTGAACTGGGAAACCATCGGTCAATCTTGACTAAGGTACGACCATACCAATCGCACTTGTATTCTAATTGTCTAACTAGCTCACCCCAACTAGCATCACTAATTGAAAGAGCGAGTTTTTTGTTTTTGACCATATTCTTCACAGACAAATCTTCGACTGCAATCAATTGGTTTTCTCGAACCAGTCGGGTTGTCAATTTGTGGAGAAAATCATGACGAGCATCACTAATTTCTGCATGAACTTTAGCGACTTTCAGCCTTGCCTTGTGGCGATTGTTAGATCCTTTTTTCTTGCGGCTCAGAGCTTTCTGAGCTTTGTGCAATTTACGACGTTTAGTTTGAAACGCTTTAGGATTAGCAATTTTTTCCCCATTACTCACAGCAATCAAGCTGGTAATGCCCAAATCCAAACCAATTTGATTACCTGACTGAGGCAATGCCTCGATTGCAACATCCACCAGCATTGAAACAGTCCACCGTCCAGAGGGCGAAAGTTTTACCGTAACGGTTGATGGCTCTGCATTTTCCCGAAGTTGCCGACTCCATCGGATATCTAGAGGTTGAGCGCATTTGGCTAAAAATATTTTGCCATCTTTCCACCTGAAAGCCGCTTTAGTAAATTCAGCATTACCGCCATGATGCTTTTTCTTAAAATTTGGGTATTTTGCTCGTCCCGCAAAAAAGTTACTAAAGGCAGTTTGTAGATGTCGCAAACCTTGCTGTAATGGCACACTGCTAACTTCATTCAAAAACTGCAAGTCTTCAAGATGTTTCCAACTAGTCAGCATTGTTGAAGTTTGGGAGTATCCGACTCGCTCGCTTCGTTCGTACCATGCTTGTGTCCTTGCAGCCAGAGCGCGGTTGTAAACTAGTCGAGCGCAACCCATCGTTTTTCTGAGCAAGAAACTTTGCTCAGAAGTTGGATAGAATCGGTACTTGAACGCTTTTTGTGTCATCCTTACATGATATCAAATATTCTGTAAGAAATTTGAATTAATCAAAGCCGTACTAAAAGCACAG
>REBL01000052.1 GCA_007692755.1 Nodularia sp. (in: cyanobacteria)
TCGGGGTACAGATATCATCCTTGGTGGTAACTCCGAATACATGGCACGTCTGAAGTTACGTGAATATTTCATGCCTCGTTTGGTGGTTCCAGACAATGAAGATGTATTTGGTGTACAAAGAGCCGCTGGTCTACCCACAGGACACGGAGGTGGACAAGGTTTTGTCCCTGGGAAAAAAGTTAAAACTTGGAAAGCTTCCCCAGAAATTTTCCCCACTGAGTTGAGCAAAGAAAGCGAACAGCTATTGAAAGCCGCAGTGGAAGTAGCAGTGCGCGAGTATGGCGAACGTAGTTTACCGGAACTGGAAGCAGAAGACAAAATCGCTGTAGCAGCAGAAAAAGCTCCCATAGATGACCCTGTAATTCAAAGATTGCGGGAAGCTTACAACCGGGTGAAGCAAGAATACGAAGAGTTTACCGAAACAGAACACAACGAAGTAATTGAACTGGGTGGTTTGCACGTAATTGGTACAGAACGCCACGAATCACGGCGGATTGATAACCAATTGCGCGGACGGGCGGGACGGCAAGGTGACCCTGGTTCTACAAGGTTCTTCCTCAGTTTAGAGGATAACTTACTGCGGATATTTGGGGGCGATCGCGTCGCTGGATTAATGAACGCCTTCCAAGTAGAGGAAGATATGCCCATTGAATCTGGGATGCTGACTCGCAGTTTGGAAGGCGCACAGAAAAAAGTTGAAACCTACTACTACGACATCCGGAAACAGGTGTTTGAGTACGACGAGGTAATGAATAACCAACGTCGCGCCATCTACGCTGAACGTCGTCGGGTGTTGGAAGGTCAAGACTTGAAAGAACAGGTAATCAAGTACGCCGAAAAAACGATGGATGAAATCGTTGATTTCTACATCAACCCAGACTTACCCTCGGAAGAGTGGGAGTTAGAAAAGTTGGTGGAGAAAGTGAAAGAATTTGTCTATCTGCTAGCGGATCTGGAACCAACTCAATTAGAGGATATGAGTGTTAGCGAGATTAAGGCTTTTCTCCACGAACAAGTGCGAATTGCTTACGACCTCAAAGAAGCGCAGATTGACCAAATTCAACCGGGACTGATGCGACAGGCTGAAAGGTTCTTTATTTTACAGCGCATTGATACTCTGTGGCGGGAACACCTGCAACAAATGGATGCTTTACGCGAATCTGTAGGTTTGCGTGGTTATGGGCAGAAAGACCCGTTGATTGAGTATAAGAGCGAGGGTTATGAACTGTTCTTGGATATGATGGTCAACATCCGCCGAGATGTGGTTTACTCGTTGTTTATGTTCCAGCCTCAGCAGTCGGCTCCTGTGGCACAGCCATCATCTGAGATGGTTTAAGGAATATTTTTTCACGCACCAGACGCACCAGGCGCAGAGAGGGTTTTCTGCGTCTTTGTTTTTTGAGTTTATCATTCAGGGACATCGGGAAAATTCTTTGTTGGATGAATCAGCTTTAGAGAAACTTTTGATAGATGAGGGTTGGTCTAAGAAGTACGCTAATGAGCTTTCTAATAGATATCGCTTTGGGAGACAATTATTAAAATTTTACAGTTCCTAAAATAATGTAATCCCGATTATTGAACAGGATTTTGGGCAAGTTGATACTAATGATTGGGCATAGCACGGGAATGGTAATATACAAATCGATAATGGATTTATGATAATTTGCGGTTTTTACTGTAGAATTTTAATCGAACTTATACCAGTATTGCGTAAGCGGTCGCAGCGTAATTTCACCCCAAATGCTATACTGGGTAACTCCAGTGATAAATAAAGAATAATTGTAATATTTCATACAAATAGTTGCCGTAATCACATGAACAGTGTCATAAAGAAAAGGTAAAAGATTCAGCCTGGGTATCCTTCACCTCCAAGATGCTTGCGTTCCCAGCTTCCAGGATAGATACATTACATTTATGACTGAAATCACATTACGGTTACAACAGGGAGAGACGGAAAAAACGTTGAAAGTGAATCAAGATGAATTCACCATTGGGCGTTTGCCGGAATGTGACTTGTACTTACCTTTTGGAGGAGTTTCCCGTAAACACGCCCGACTGGTAAAAACTGCTCATGGTGTATGGACTATTGAGGATTTGGGCAGCAAAAATGGAACGCAGGTAAACCAAAATCTGATTAGTCATATCCAAGAGTTGCGTCACGGCGATATGATTTGGCTGGGTAATGCAAACTTGGAAGTGATGATTGCTAATCCTGTCACACATTCTCCGAATCAGCAGAGTGTAGGAACAGTAGCTTCTCAGCCAAGAACGATTTTTCACAACGTCAAACAATTACAACAGCAATGGATAGCAGCTGATAGCCAAAATGGGGAAACCAGCAACAAAGATAAAACTATTGCCCGCCTTAAAGACTTGGTAGATATAGCCAAAAATCTCTGTGCAGCCACATCCATAGAAGAGATATTCTTTAAAGTGCAAGAAGTTGTTTTTCGTTACCTTAATAGTATTGACCGCTTGGCACTATTAATTGATGTGAATGGGTGCGGTCAATTGAAGTTAGTAAATGCTGGTAGTAGAGACATTTCCCAACAAAAATATCTCACAGGTGATGATGACTGGATTAGTCGCAGTATTTGCCAAAAAGTATTTGAGGAAAAACTTGCCATTCAAACTGCTGATACCCATGAGGATGAACGCTTTTCGGCAGAAGACAGCATTTTGTTTAAAGGCATCCGTAGCGCTATGGCTGTACCTTTGTGGGATGAAAATAAAGTTGTAGGCGTTCTTTATGCTGATGCTCATCTTTCTTCTTCCCATTGGGCAAATGAAGGAGAAGAAGAACTGAGTTTTTTTTCAGCTTTAGCAAATATTGTCGCGTCTAGTGTACAGCGTTGGTTGTTGGCAGATAAATTAAAAGCTGAAGAGGTGATTCGTCATCGATTAGAGCGGTATCATTCTCCAGCCGTTGTACAGCAGTTAATCGCAGTCGGCAATTTACCTGACGGTCGTTTAGCACCCGCAGAAAGCGAAATCAGTGTTGTGTTTGCAGACTTAGTTGGGTTTACGGCAATTTCGGAACGTTTAACACCAACTGCGATCGCGCAATTATTAAATAATTTATTTGAAGAGATGTTGCAAGAAGTGTTTGCCTACGGTGGCACTTTAGATAAATATATTGGCGATTGTGTAATGGCATTTTTTGGCGCACCAGAACCCCAACCAGATCATGCCGAACGCGCCACTGCTGCTGCTAAGGGAATGCTAGCTCGTTTGGAACGTCTCAACGCCAGTGGTTTTTGGCATGAACCGCTACAGTTACGTATTGCCATTAACAGTGGTAAAGCTGTAGTGGGGGATGTTGGTAGTTCTCAAAGAGTAGACTATACCGCATTAGGGGCAGCCATTAATCTGGCAGCTCGTATGGAAGCAATTTGTCCCCCCGGTGAATGCGTCATCACTGAAGTCACCTATTTCATGTTGCCAAAATCCTCAGATTTTCACGAAATGGGACATTATCGTTTTAAAGGTATTGATAGATTAGTCAAGGTTTATCAGACTAAAACAGTAAATCAAAAAGTTTAATATTAAGCAAAATATTGAAATTATGCGTCGTGACTCAATTTTTTACAAACTATTTCAACAGTCTCCTACTCTATTATTTGAATTGTTGACAAATCCACCAGAAAATGCTGATGCTTATCGATTTGATTCAGTAGCTGTCAAAGAACCAAAATTTGAAATTGATGGGGTATTTCTCCCGCCTGAAAATGCAGGCGCAGGAGTTGTATATTTTTGTGAGGTACAATTTCAAAAAGATGAGCAGCTTTATGAGAGGGTATTCGCTGAGTCTTCACTATATTTCTATCGCAACCGTGCTAGATTCAGTGATTGGCAAGCAGTGATTATTTATCCTTCTCGCAGTATTGAGCAAAGTGATATTTATCCCCATCGAACCTTACTGAATGGAGACCAATTACATCGGGTTTATTTGGATGAATTGGGGGATATTCGTGAATTACCATTATGGGTAGCGTTGATGGTACTAACTACGATTGAGGAAGAACAAGCACCAGAAGCAGCAAGGTATTTGTTAACCAAAACCAGCGAAGATGTGCGATCGCCATCAAGACGCGCCATAATAGAAATGATTACGACGATTATGGTGTATAAATTTGAACAACTAAGCAGAAGGGAGGTTGAGTCTATGTTAGGAATAACCCTCAAGGAAACGAGAGTTTACCGAGAAATTAAAGAAGAAGGGCGTGAAGAAGGACGAGAAGAAGGACGAGAGGAAGGACGAGAGGAAGGACGAGAAGAGGGACGACGGGAAGAGGCTGCTAACCTAATTGTTCGACAGTTGACTAAGCGATTTGGGGAATTATCGGAGGAAATGCGCGCTTCGATTTCTGGTTTATCTTTGCCTATTCTCGAAGATTTGAGCGAAGCATTTTTAGATTTTACGAGTTTAAGTGATTTACAATCCTGGTTAGAAGCACTGGGAAGTTAAATCAGTTAACAGTTATCAGTTATCAGTTATCAAGAGAACCGCAAAACGAAGCAGCGCAATATTTTTGGTTAACAAAACCAGCATCAAATTCTCCCCTCTCCTTGATAAGGCTACCGTGTACACACAAGTCGGGAAATACTACCTGACGCTTGGTTTCGCCGTCTAGCTCTAAGGTCTAGAATTGCGCCGAAAAGCCTGTCATTGCGTTCGCGTAGCGTCTCGCAGAGAGGAGGAACGACGACGCAATCGCATAGTTCCGTGGTTTTTGCGATTACTTCACTCCGCTATGCTCCGTTCGTAATGACAGTTGAAAGGGTCTATAAACATACTTACGCACAATTAACCATCTGTGGGTAAAATACAGCAATGGATACTTTGGCTTCAGCGTTCAGAAAGAAATTTACTTGAGGATCGGTGGTCCGCCTAACGGGGAGTTAAATAAAGAAGCCTGGGAACAATTTAGCGATTGCGTGGGATGGAGAAAGAGAACGGTATTTTTCTTGGATAAAGAGTGGATACACTACGATGATATAATATATGATACTTCTTCAGCACTTAGAGGACACCTCCCTATAAAATGGAGCAGATCATCGGGGAAGGTGTGTTTTCTCGCATCCAGACTTGTAAACTGTAATATATAAAGCTTTCCGATATTTATAAAAATGTCTTACAAACCCTTAATACAGGGTAGAATCAACATTTAGGAGTTTCATTATCTGACATCGCACGGCGAAAATAGTTTGCCAGAATAAATTTTTTTGCTACCTTCTGTATCTCAGTTTCAACAATACATAATTTACATTTTCGAGACGCGATAAATCGCCGTCTCTACAAGGTGCTTTAAAACTAATTACTATTGACCATTTTTATGGACTTGATTTGCTGATAAACATAGAGAGCCTGAGCCACACATTCATCCATATTGTAATATTTATAAGTCGCTAACCGTCCCACAAAATACACCCCTGACATTGAATCTGCTAACGCTTTGTATTTTTTGTAAATTTCATGATTCTCAGGACGGGGTACAGGATAATATGGTTCACCTTCCGCCTGGGGAAACTCATAAACGATGCTAGTTTTATTGTGTTCCTGTCCAGTTAAATACTTAAACTCAGTTACACGGGTATACAGATGTTCATTGGGATAATTAATCACTGGCGCTGGTTGAAACACTGGGGTATTATGTGTTTCGTGCTGGAAATGCATTGACCTATAAGGTAATTTGCCATAGCGATAATCGAAAAATTCATCAATCGCCCCGGTATAAACCATCTCACGCCAGGGAATTACCTGCTGAATTTCCCGGTAATCGGTATTCAGCATCACCTTAATATTGGGATGGTCTAACATCTTCTCGAACATCCGAGTATAACCGTGCAGAGGCATTGCTTGATAGGTGTCGGTAAAATAGCGGTTGTCGCGGTTGGTACGGGTGAAAACTCCAGAAATAACTGATTTATCTAACTCTGAAGGGTCGAGTCCCCATTTTTTGCGGGTGTAGCCTTGGAAGAATTTTTTATAGAGGTCTTTACCAACTTTGCTGACTATGACATCTTCTGTGGTGCGAAGATATTCTTTCGGTTCTGCAATACATTTGAAGAATTCATCCACCTCAAATGAATTTAGGTTCATCCCATAGAGTTGGTTAATGGTGTCCAGGTTAATGGGAAGAGGAAGCATTTGACCATCAACGCTACTCAAAACGCGATGTTCATAAGGTCGCCACTGAGTAAACTGTGAAAGATATTTAAAGACTTCCTGGGAGTTGGTGTGAAAGATGTGGGGGCCGTATTTGTGTACGAGAATGCCATCATGATTATAATAATCGTAAGCATTACCACCAATGTGATTGCGCTTGTCCACAACTAGCACTTTTTTACCATATTGACTCGCCAAACGTTCCGCCATCACGCTTCCAGAAAATCCCGCGCCCACAATTAAGTAATCAAATTGCCAATCTGTTTTCAAGGTTTCGGGTGCTTTATAACCCTGTATTACCTTATGGGAATGGCTGGTGTCTTTATTCTGACGCGCCGCAATAGCAAAATCTATCAGCTTCATCATTGTATTCCAAGTGCGATCGCAATCCCCGCTAATAGGAAACGCATAGATATTCGGGTGCTGATGTACCTG
>REBL01000051.1 GCA_007692755.1 Nodularia sp. (in: cyanobacteria)
TGGTGGCTGCTCTTGGTCAATTGGTGGCTGCTCTTGGTCAACTGGTGGTTCACCTTGCTGCGTTCCGGGAGGTGTTACTGGTTCTGCCTGGGATTGTATGGTGCCAGTTGTATATCTGGTTAAATTGGTTAATGCAAATCCCGGTACACTGACCAAAGCACTCACACCAGCGACTCCCACAAAGCTAGCAAGTATTTTGAATAAACTTGTATTTTTGTTTGCTTTCATTGGTATTTCCTGAAATTACAGCAGTAAATTTTTGAAATTGCCAATTCATATGATCGAATGAACGAAATTGCAAAAAACGTTGCATTATTTTGAATTGCAATTAAGTCTTGTTCAGTCAGAAATACTGAATGTAATTTTTGTATTTCTTTATTTTTAATTTAATTCTGTTGAAATTTCAAAACTTCTGTCTAAAGAATAAAATAATGTTAAACACGAAAGTGATGACAAACACTAAAAACTTTTATGATGTTGCTTTATCTAAATAATTAGAATGCTTTTATCAGAATAAATAGATGCACACAGCTATTTTCAATAAATTATTAACGGAAATATCCCCGATTTTTTGAAAAAGTCGGGGTTCTGACAATTTATGTGTTTGTAAAAGGGATTCTCGGCTCTGACGATTAAGCTATTTAAACTTGGAAGTAGCATCCTCTACAGCGCTACTTAATTCATCCCAAGCATTTTTCAGACCTGTTTGCAGGCTACCCCAAGCCTCGTCTCCTGAAGATTTCAATTCTTGTAACTTCTGCTGAGTTGCATTACGCTTTGTTTTTAAATCGTTAATTTGCTGATTCAAGTTAGCTTTAGCATCTGTTCCTGCTTTTTCGGCTTTAACTTGCAACTGGTCAATCTTAACGCCTAACTCACTGAGTTTAGCTTCCATTGAATCCTGATAAGCCTTTTTATCTTCCATTTGTGCTTTTCTAATACATAGCAAAATTTTAACATCATCGATGATACATCAGCTTGATCACAAAAATCACTAAAGATCACATAAATTTAAGCATTTTCACCTCAAGAACCACTTTCCGCAGTTTTTTCGGGTAATTCATACTTGTAACCGATGGCAAATATGACAAAAAGCTGCTGAAATAAAAGTTGGTGTTGCCTATACTGGAGTAATGACAGACCGCGTTTTGATACTTGGTGGAAGAGGGCGGATCGGTAGCAATGTTGCCGCAGATTTAGCCACCCACACACAGGCACAAATTACGATTACTGGACGTTCCCCAGAGACAGGACGGAGCGTCAGCTTTGCTTTGGGTAAGAAAGTTGATTTTTTAGTGTTGGACTTGGCAGAAGTTGATAAATTGAGAGAGGCGATCGCTAACTCCAATTTAGTTATCCATTGTGCCGGGCCATTTCACTACCGAGATACTAATGTTCTGAAAATTTGTATTGAACAAGGCGTTAATTATATAGATGTCAGTGACCATCGTTCTTATACTAGCAAAGCTCTAAAATGTCATGAACAAGCTGTTGCTGCTGGTGTAACAGCAATTATTAATACTGGCATTTTTCCCGGAATCTCTAACAGTATGGTACGTCAGTGTGCCGAGCAATTTGATCAGCCAGAAAAAATACATTTAAGTTATTTAGTATCTGGTTCTGGTGGTGCGGGAGTTACAGTGATGCGGACAACATTTTTAGGATTACAATATCCTTTTGAAGCTTGGGTAGATCAAAAATGGCAAAAAATCCAGCCTTATAGTCAAAGAGAGGCAGTTGATTTTCCCTCTCCTTATGGACGCAGTGGTGTTTACTGGTTTGATATGCCAGAAACTTTTACAATGCCCCATGCTTTCCCATCAGTGAAAACTGTAGTTACCAAATTCGGCTCTATTCCCGACTTTTATAACCACCTCACTTGGATGGCCGCACATATATTTCCTAAGTGGTTAATGCAGCGTCGTTACATGATTGAATTCTTGTCGCGCGTCAGTCATTTGATGACAGATTTCACCAATAATTTCAGTGGAATTGGCGTAGCTGTGCGTTCAGAAGTTACAGGCAAAAAAAATGGCGAAACAGCCGTTATCTGTTCCACTTTAGTGCATGAAAATACAGCAGTAGCTTCTGGCTGTGGTACGGGTAGCATTGCCCAACTCTTATTAGAGGGTAAACTTAAAAAACCAGGTGTTTCACCTGTAGAAGCAGCACTACCAACAGATTTATTTATCCAAGCTATGCAAAACCGAGGAATTAAAATAAATCATAACTGGAGTCAAATTAACTTTGCAGGGCAAAGAAAAATTTAGAAACAACTCATTCCCCACTCCCCATCATGACTGACCCTTATGACTTTGAGGATGACGACTTTGACTTTGATGACGAAGAGATATTTAAAATCAAACGTATTAGCGAAATGACCGAAGGGGAGAGGTTACAGCGCTTTAAGCGATTTTTCGACAGCAGTAGTCGTGCTATGTTGCAAAATTGTCTATTTCGCATCATCAACGACGAAAATGGTACAGGTACATTAGAGATTCTTTGCCCTAATGAAGCTATCAAACAAAGGTTATACAGAAAAAAACGCAAAATTACCAACAATATCAACACTTGTTGGAGCCATATTCGATGGTTTTCACTATGTATCGAGCAAAATGGTAAATTATGTTGTCAGAAGTATACCCGTAACGGTGATTTAGTCACACCTGAGGCTAATTCGTAATTCGTAATTCGTAATTCGTAATGCCTCTTTTCCTGGGGAACGCTATGCGAACAGAGGAGCTACGCTCTAAGGGCAGCTATGCCGCAGGCTTTACGTAATTCGTAATTGAGACAATTTTTACCTATATTTCCAGAATTATTGGGCAATAGGAAGAGTCTCCACGCCCATGTCCGTTGTCCCATGACTAATTTCTACGTTCAATGCCTAAAAAACAAAAATTTCCTCACCTAGTTGGTTCTAAGTGGACAACACAGAAAAAAATAGATGGCTGGCGGCACTTCCAAGTAGTCAACCGTAAAAATCAGAGTAAGTGGGTTTATGCCGAAATGGTTGCTGCTTGTGACCCCAATGTCCGCTTTTGGTTAAATGCAAAATTGTTACAAGATAACTCTCAGTGGCAAGCTGGCTGGCAATCATTACAGGAAATTGAAGCACTAGAACCTTGAAATATCAGGCGATTTGTAAAATTAATAATTTATTACAAACAAATTATCAACAGACCCAAAGCATAACTTTAGATAGTCTAAGCAGTGACTTGCGTTTGCCAATATACCTGCTATGGAAATTTACAGTTGTATTTTCAGCATTGGATAGTGAATCTCTCTCTACAATTTTCAAAATAAGCCCATTTTTCTGGGTATCATCCTCCCTGAAGGTAGTTTAAATCGATAAAAACTATATACAAAAGTACATACAGTTTATTTGTCTTTTGTAACTATTTTATAAAAAATATTAACAAAAAACTTAAATTATTGATTTTTTTGACTAAATTGAGGTCTTTTATCAAGAAAAAATTCAAAATAATCTTTTAAAATTCTTAAGAAAAGGAATTTATGCGATTTTCAGATTTAAACCCCCTTTCCTTTGTGTGTAATTTCGACAATAATGACAATCACAGAGCTCACACATCGCTATCCGCGGCTAGGTGAAGGCAAAAGCTTGAACCACGAGTTTGACAAAAAATTATTAAGAGGCAAACAACAGTGAAACTAGCAGTTTACGGAAAAGGTGGCATTGGTAAATCCACAACTAGCTGTAATATCTCCGTCGCCCTAGCCAAACGCGGCAAGAAAGTTCTGCAAATCGGTTGTGACCCCAAACACGACAGCACCTTCACTCTCACAGGGTTTTTGATTCCCACAATTATCGACACCCTCCAAGAAAAAGATTACCACTACGAAGATGTTTGGCCAGAAGACGTAATTTACAAAGGCTATGGCGGTGTAGATTGCGTTGAAGCAGGTGGCCCACCAGCAGGTGCTGGCTGTGGTGGCTACGTAGTAGGAGAAACAGTAAAATTACTGAAAGAACTCAACGCTTTTGATGAGTACGATGTGATTTTGTTTGATGTGCTAGGTGACGTTGTATGTGGTGGTTTCGCAGCCCCACTCAACTATGCTGATTACTGCATGATTGTAACTGACAATGGCTTTGATGCCTTGTTTGCTGCCAATCGCATTGCAGCATCAGTCCGCGAGAAAGCACGAACTCACCCACTGCGTTTAGCTGGTTTAATTGGCAACCGCACTTCCAAGCGCGACTTGATCGATAAATATATAGAAACAGTTCCTATGCCAGTGCTGGAAATCTTACCTTTAATTGAAGATATTCGTATTTCCCGCGTGAAAGGTAAAACTTTGTTTGAAATGGCAGAACAAGACCCTTCTCTGAACTACGTTTGCGATTATTACCTCAACATCGCTGACCAAATTTTGGCGCGTCCAGAAGGTGTTGTGCCAAATGATACTCCAGACCGTGAATTATTCTCTTTGTTGTCTGATTTTTATCTAAATCCGGGTAAACCCCAGGTTCCTAATTCTGAAGAAGCACTAGACTTGATGATTGTATAACAACATCATTATCAGGATGAGGAAAAATATGGCTTTCTTTAATAGCTTTACAGATTCAATCAGACAGAAGTGGTTGCAATTCTTTCAGGCCAACCATGAATGGATTACTCTGCACATGAAAGCAGAGTCGGTTTACACTCCTGATGGCGGAAAACGTCCACCTTCATACCTCATCCTGGGCGTTGTCAACGCGCTGGAACCAAAACTGGCACAGTTAATGATGCCCTTTTCCAGGCTTAATCCTGATGCTGATACCCTGATTGAAGTGCTGGATTTGCATTTTGACCCAGACATTGCTCTCGGTAACCGTTTCATTCCTCCAGTGGAAACAGAAGAAGCAGATGAGATAAATCAATACGAGTCAGCAGAGACCGTAGATGAAAGCTCTGAAGATGAAACTCTGGCAATGTCTTATACAAATGGCTTTGAGATGGATTCTGACCTGCAAACTTTAGTAGTCGGCGAGTCCGAGTCAAGCGAAAATGAACTGGGTGATGAGTTCAATGAAGCACTAGAGACGGAAACAGATGATTTTGGCGAGATTTCTTTTGATGCACCTAATGCTTCCGAAGAAATGCTGGATGAACAAATGCTGAATGAGCTAAATACACCAGACGAGAACGCCTTTAGAGACGTATTGTCAGATGTTTGGAGTGATGAAAAAGCATTGGAAAAGATTGAAGAAAATAACGATTTATTAGGGGAAGAACTGCCATCAGGAGTTTTTGATGAATCAGAGATTGCCCGTCTCTTCCCCAACGCTTAATTATTACCGTTCCGGTGGAATATAGGGATTGTTAACTGGTGTTATATGCCACAAACTACGGTGTTCAGGGGGAAACATCATCTCCCCCTCATGCCTGCCCTATATTCACCTGCCATTAAATATAAAGGGGAGAAAAACCAAAATGACTACCACTCAACAACCAGAAGCTTTAAACTTTGAGTGTGAAACTGGCAATTACCACACCTTCTGCCCAATCAGCTGCGTGGCGTGGTTGTACCAAAAAATCGAAGATAGCTTTTTTCTGGTAATTGGCACCAAGACTTGTGGGTATTTCCTGCAAAATGCGATGGGGGTAATGATTTTTGCTGAACCTCGCTATGCAATGGCAGAGTTGGAAGAGGGAGATATTTCGGCACAGCTGAATGATTATGAAGAGTTAAAGCGGTTGTGTTTGCAAATTAAGCGCGATCGCAACCCTAGTGTTATTGTCTGGATTGGTACTTGCACCACAGAAATTATTAAAACTGACTTGGAAGGTTTAGCACCGAAGCTAGAATCCGATATTGGTATTCCTATCGTTGTCGCCCGTGCAAATGGTCTGGATTACGCCTTTACACAGGGGGAAGACACTGTTTTGGCGGCAATGGCTCATCGTTGTCCTACTCATGCTCCGGCGGCGGAAACGGAAACAGAAAAGAGCGATCGCAACGCTATTCAAAAGCTGCTAAACTTCGGCAAGAAGAAAGAAGAAGTTGTGCAAGATGAATCCGAATATGTGGATCATCCACCTCTAGTTCTCTTCGGTTCTCTTCCTGACCCTGTTGTGACTCAGTTAACCTTAGAACTGAAGAAACAAGGAATAAAGGTTTCTGGCTGGCTACCTGCAAAGCGCTTCACTGAATTGCCAGTAATTGAAGAAGGATATTATGTGGCTGGTGTTAACCCCTTCCTCAGTCGTACTGCGTCTACTTTAATGCGTCGCCGCAAGTGTAAACTCATTGGCGCACCTTTCCCCATTGGCCCTGATGGGACTCGCGCCTGGGTGGAGAAAATTTGCTCTGTGTTTGGTATCACTCCCAAAGGTTTGGATGAGCGGGAAGCCCAAATTTGGGAAAATGTGGAAGATTACGTGAAACTGATTCGCGGTAAGTCTGTCTTCTTCATGGGTGATAACTTGCTGGAAATCTCCCAAGCCCGGTTCTTGGTACGCTGTGGGATGACAGTTCAAGAAATTGGCATTCCCTACATGGATAAGCGCTATCAAGCTGCTGAGTTGGCGCTGTTAGAAAAGACTTGTCACGAAATGGGTGTACCT
>REBL01000229.1 GCA_007692755.1 Nodularia sp. (in: cyanobacteria)
ACAACTACATCAGCATCACGCCATTACAATATAATCTCACCTATCCGACAGGGCTAGATAGTTTGTCTAAGTGGGAATTCCAACTTCCTTAAGTTTTTTGTGTAATTTGGTCATCGATGACAGCCACCTTGCCGTTGTAGCCACAAAGTTGTGAAACCGCAAAAATTCATTGCCCATCTATGCTCACCAAATAATTTTGGGCTTGTAGATGATTACAGGTAAACGAGCGAACATAGTTAAATGCATTACAGCCAAATTTACGCTATAAAGTAAGAACTATCTTGATATTAAAGATACATACACAAACATCAACACCGGGGTGACTGTCTTGTAGTACAGAGTCTAAGTTTACACAACCAACCTGAAGCTAGGTATGCTGTTTTACCCAGTAATAAGCCTCTAGCAAATAGATTCATACAGCATAAACTGACTAAACCAAGTATCATTTTACTTATCGCCCGCGAAATCCACCAAGCAATACTCATGTCCAGGATAGAGAACCAATTTACCGTACAATTTTGGGGCGTTCGCGGGAGCATCCCCAGTCCGGGTACACACACTGTTCGTTATGGCGGTAATACCCCTTGTGTTGAGATGCAAGTGGGCGGTAGACGCTTGATTTTTGACTGTGGTACAGGACTACACGTATTAGGGCAATCTTTATTGTGTCAAATGCCCTTAGAAGGTCATATATTTTTTACCCACTCCCACTGGGATCATATTCAAGGATTTCCCTTTTTTGTCCCAGGCTTTGTCCAGGGGAATAAATTTCATATTTATGGCGCGATCGCTCCTGATGGTTCGACTATAGAACAGCGTCTCAATGACCAGATGCTCCACCCAAATTTTCCTGTTCCCTTACAAATCATGCAGGCAAATTTGGCATTCCACGACGTTAAACCAGGGCAACCATTACACATTAATGACATTACCATAGAAACAGCACCGCTTAATCATCCAGGGGAGGCGGTGGGATACCGAGTCAACTGGCATGGTGGTGCTGCTGTTTACTTAACTGATACTGAACATTTTCCGGACAAGCTGGATGAAAATGTCCTGTGGTTATCCCGGAATGCGGATATCTTAATTTATGATTCCACTTATACCGATGAGGAATACTATTCACCCAAATCACCGAAAATTGGCTGGGGACATTCCACTTGGCAAGAAGCTGTGAAAGTAGCCAAAGCCGCTAATGTCAAGAATTTGGTGATTTATCACCACGATCCTGCCCACAACGATGAATTTTTGGATCGTGTTGGAAAAGAAGCATCTCAGGAATTTCCCGGTGCAATCATGGCACGAGAAGGAATGGTTCTCCAGGTTCCCACCTCAGTTTCCTTATCAGAATCTTTTCCTGTGAGCAAGTCCTCTGTGTGAAGGTTGTGGTCGAAGCAATTGGAGATTTTAGATTAGATTGGTGATCAAGAGCTATTAGCGCGATCGCGTACCTTACGAGTACACCGTGACCACTAGAAGATCAGCGATGTGGTTTCTTAGCCCATCAAAAACCCTTGTAGAACCCTTTTCTTGGGGCTGGACACCCAGCCAAAAGCAAAAATTGAGTCTACTTCTTGTCAAAGTGGGTTAAAGGGGCAGAGAGGAGGATAAAAAGAACTAAATTTTCTGGTTCTCCTGAAGCTTTTTTGTGTGGAGTCATCTAAACTCAGCAACTAGGGTCACCAGCACAAGATCACCTCTTGGAAAACTGAGTGTAGGGTATTTTTGGCTGATAGCGACCAAGCTTTTTTTCTGGGCGGCTGGCCGTAAGGTAGCTTGTGGCTGATGGCTAAATAAACCTAAAATCCCAGAATCCGGATGCTCAATTTGTCTAAAAATGGACGTTCTATGTGGGTTGCTTCCTCGACAAAAAAGATGCTCAAGCCAACTGCTGTGGCTCTTGGCAAATTTGATGGTGTGCATCTTGGTCACCACAGAGTTATTCAACCAATTTTGCTGCCAGCAAAGAATGAGACGAGACGAGTTGAGGGGGATGACTTATCAACAAACTCTGCCACCTCAACCACCCCACCAAAAGAACAGACATACTCGACAGTTGTCACCTTTGATCCTCATCCATTAGAATTTTTTACAGGTCAGCCCAGACCTTTATTAACACCACTGGATGAAAAAGTCCAACAATTGCGATCGCTAGGAGTAGAACAACTTGTACTGCTACCCTTTGACAAAAAATTATCTGCATTATCTCCCCAAGAGTTTGTCGAGCAGATATTAGTCGAACAACTCCAATGTCGGCGAATCAGTGTTGGGCAAGATTTTTGTTTTGGCAAACAGCGTCGTGGTACTGCTAAAGACTTGCAATTACTAGCCGCCAAGCACCATATCCCCGTCACCATCGTTTCCTTACAAACTTATACAGACAAAGCTCCCACTCAGGAGGCTCCCATTAGCACTTCATTGATCCGTCACTACTTAGAAAGTGGTGACATCAAAAACGCCAACCTCCTACTGGGAAGACCTTACAGCCTTATTGGTACTGTTATTCCAGGTCAAAAAATGGGGCGAACCATTGGTTTTCCTACCGCCAACCTGCAATTACCAAAGGACAAATTTGTCCCTCGCCAAGGTGTTTATGCTGTCCGCGCTGCTATTTTGAGCGAGACACCAGATGCAACTACCGCATATCAGAACTTGGGTGTGATGAATATAGGTAACCGCCCAACAGTGAATGGTAGCAACTTATCTGTGGAAGTGCATCTGTTCGATTGGTCTAGTGATTTATATGGTCAAAAATTGGCTGTGCAGCTAGTGGAGTTTTTGCGCCCCGAACAGAAATTTCCTTCCCTAGAAGACCTGAAAACACAAATTCAACTTGATTGTACTGTTGCTAGAGAACTCTTGAATGCTGAATGCTGATTTTTCATCACTAAATGGGAATACTCTAGATAACGGAATGGAGAATTAAGCATAGGTAATTCTCCATTTCAATTCCTTGCCCAATTACGAACTTTTTATACTGTGGTGCATGAGAGAAAAAATTGATACCCTCACCCAAAATCTGGCTCGTACCATCGTGGGCAAAAACGAAGCCATCCGCTTAGTCCTAGTCGCCCTGTTAGGTGGCGGTCATGCACTGCTAGAAGATGTCCCTGGAGTCGGCAAAACTCTCCTCGCTAAATCCCTAGCCCGTTCACTGGATGGCAAATTTCAACGTCTACAATGTACCCCCGATTTACTCCCAACTGACATCACAGGTACGAATATTTGGAACCCCAAAAGCGGCGAATTTACCTTTCTCCCAGGGCCAGTATTTGCCAATATCCTGCTAGCCGACGAAATCAACCGCGCCACACCCCGTACTCAGTCGGCTTTGCTGGAGGTAATGGAAGAGCATCAAGTCACAATTGATGGTATCTCTCGTGCAGTTCCTCAGCCTTTCTTTGTGATTGCCACCCAGAATCCCATAGAATATCAAGGCACATTTCCCTTACCAGAAGCCCAGATGGATCGGTTCATGTTGTCCTTAAGTTTGGGATATCCTGGGGCGACAGAAGAACTAGAGATGCTGCAAAACCTGCAACAAGGTCGGAGTTTTACTGATTTGCAGCCTTGTCTGACCTTGGCGGAGGTAGCTGAATTGCGTCAAGTCTGTTCGCAGGTAAGAGTAGAAACTTCTTTGCAAGAATACATTCTCGAATTAGTCCGCGCCACAAGACAAGATGAAGAAATTACCTTGGGTGTAAGTCCGCGTGGTAGTGTGGCATTACAAAAGGCTACCCAAGCGTTAGCTTTTCTTTTAGGGCGTGATTACGCTATTCCCGATGATGTGAAATTTCTTGTTCCTCACGTCCTCTGTCATCGCCTGATTACCAGGGGAGGGCGCAATCCGAGAACTGTAGTTGAGCGATTATTAAGGTCAGTTCCTATACCTTAATATCTTTGTCCTGCTGAGATTTGGGCGTGTTAGGATCTTCTCCAAAACAGGTAGATAAAACCTGAAAGCTATCGAAGTTACTGGCAAGATTGACGCTGAGGGCAATTTAGTTCTAGATCAGCCGATTCAGGGAACAACTTATCCTCATCAGGTGCGGGTAATTGTCTTAGTTCCAGAACAGGTAGAAATAGAAGCAGTTGACCCTGATGATACACCCGTTGAAGAAATTAAAGCCAGTTTGAGGAGAGCTTTACAACAAGCCAAAGCAGGACAACGCCTACCATTATCAAAGATGTGGGAGGGAATCGATGCCGAATGAACAGCCAATGGTATTAATCGATTTAACTCCTGAATGTAAACAAAACTTACGTGACCTTTCTAAAAGATTTCGCAATATTCGTTCTGACTTACAAGGGATTATTGAGCAATTACAACAAGGTAGTATTTTAGGAGATAGAATTGGCGGCATTGGTGAGGAATATGTTGTGTATAAGGCGAGAGTTCGCAACAGTAATATCCAAAAAGGTAAACGTGCTGGATAGCGCTTAATTTATCAAGTTGAATCATCTACAAGTATTTTGCTACTAACAATTTATTCCAAGTCTGACCGAGAAGATATTTGTATAAATCAAATCCGAGATATTGCCACTAATTTTTATACTGAATCAAGATTAAAGATTAATACACTTGATTAATGTATTAGGGATTTCCAGAAAATAAATTGCCCCATTTCATCAGACCATCTTGGTTCTTTATCCCCCCTGCTCCCTGCTCCCTGCTCCCCTGCCTACCTCAGCGATGGAATGTTTTTTTATTGGAAGTCCCTTAGGTCTGTGTAAGCTCTATGATTGGTTAAAAGCGCCACATCTAAGTATTTGGGAATGTGAGGAATGTCAAATTTTATCAAGAGTAAATTCCGAAAACGTCAACTCCAACGCCGACCCTTGGGCTTAATTGTGGTAATTTTAGCTTGGAGTCTGGCTATGGGCTGGCTGCTTTCCCTAGCAACGAGCGCTCACAGTGCTACTCCCAGATCAGAAATTGGTACAGTTGACGTAGTACCTGCACAGTATCAGTTAGGGAAACAATTATATTTAGAGAACTGCTCCACTTGTCACATCGCTCTCCCACCAGAAGTTTTACCCTCCCAAACCTGGAGAAATCTTTTACAAGACTCACAACACTACGGCACACAACTCACACCTTTAATCGATCCGCCCCGAATGCTCGTTTGGAGATATCTTTCTACTTTCTCTCGCACACAGCTACAAGACGAAGCCACACCCTATCGCGTCAATTCTTCACGTTATTTTCAGGCTTTGCATCCCCAAGTTGATTTACCCCGTCCCGTTGAAATCAGCAGTTGTGTGAGTTGTCATCCCAGCGCGAGGGATTTTAATTTTCGTCGCCTGACTGCGGAATGGGAAGAAGCAGGGGGGAAGAGGCAGGGCAGCAGGGCGCAGGGCGCAGGGGGGAGAAGACGGTAACTTCCCAATGACTCAGTTGTGGGCAAAATGATACTATTAGATTAGTTACAAATTTAAACTGAAAAATAAAACCAATCGGTTTAATAAATGATTGGATCTACTTTTTGCTGTTTTTGAGTTAATTCTGACTTTCTACCCGTGTAAAACCTAAATGGCTGGACTGGGTTAAATTCTTATAATCAATACAAAAACTTTATTCCCCGTACCCCTTGATTTAGTTCCATAATCTGCCATGCTAAAACTCTTGTTGGGCGATCCCAACGCTCGTAAGCTAAAAAAATACCAACCTTACATTAGTGAAATTAACCTCTTAGAGGAAGACATTGAAGCCCTTTCCGATGAGGAGTTAAAAGGCAAAACAGGAGAATTTAAAGAGCGGCTTGCCAAAGGCGAAACACTGGATGATCTTCTACCAGAAGCCTTTGCTGTGGTCAGAGAAGCCGGACGGCGAGTTTTGGGGTTGCGACATTTCGATGTCCAGCTATTGGGCGGTGTCATCCTCCACTCTGGGCAAATTGCCGAAATGAAAACCGGGGAAGGTAAAACTCTGGTTGCTACCTTACCGAGTTATTTAAATGCTCTGAGTGGTAAAGGTGTACACGTAATTACAGTTAACGATTACCTGGCTCGTCGGGATGCTGAATGGATGGGACAGGTGCATCGGTTTATGGGATTGAGTGTGGGGCTGATTCAGTCGAGCATGATTCCCAGTGAACGCCAGAAAAACTATGAGTGCGATATCACCTATGTTACCAACAGTGAGATAGGTTTTGACTACCTGCGGGACAATATGGCTACATCAATGGCTGATGTGGTACAACGCCCGTTTAATTATTGTGTAATTGACGAGGTAGACTCGATTTTAGTTGATGAGGCGCGGACACCGCTAATTATTTCTGGACAGGTAGAAAGACCTACAGAAAAATACCTACGAGCTGCTGAAATTGCTTCTACTTTGCAAGTAGATGAGCATTATGAGGTAGATGAAAAAGCTCGTAACGTGCTGTTAACTGATGAAGGCTTCGCGGAATCAGAAAATCTGTTGGGAGTTACAGATTTATTTGACCCGGATGATCCTTGGGCGCATTTCATGTTCAATGCCATTAAAGCTAAGGAACTTTTCCTCAAGGACAAACACTACATTGTCGGTAACAAGGAAGTAGTAATTGTCGATGAATTTACCGGGCGGG
>REBL01000182.1 GCA_007692755.1 Nodularia sp. (in: cyanobacteria)
TAATTGATCAGGTTCGGACTGGGAGAGCAGAATTTTTTGGACATGAGGAAATTACATCCTTTGACCGAGAAGAAGCGGCGCGGGGTTGGGATGTGGCTAAAGGTGCGATCGCCTCTGGTTTATATTCAGTTGTGGTTTTAGATGAAATTAACCCGGTTTTAGACTTGGGTTTGCTACCAGTTGATCAGGTGGTACGGACATTAAAATCCAAACCCTACGAATTGGAAATCATCGCCACTGGACGGGCTGCACCGCAAGATTTACTTGATATTGCGGATTTGCATTCGGAAATGAAACCCCAAGACCACCCCAGGGCAAAAGAACTGTTTCTCGAAGGTATTGAAATTTATACTGGTGCTGGTAAAGGTAAATCTACTAGTGCATTAGGTAAAGCCTTAAAAGCCATTGGTAGGGGAATCAACCATCCAGGGTCTACCCGTGTGTTGATTATGCAATGGCTTAAAGGTGGTAGTGGCTACACAGAAGACGCAGCGATCGCGGCTTTACAGCAATCATATCCAGAGGTGGTAGATCATCAACGCTGCGGTCGAGATGCCATAGTTTGGCGCAATTCTCGCCAAGAATTGGACTATATAGAAGCCCAAAGGGGTTGGGAAATCGCCAAAACAGCGATCGCCTCTGGACTGTATAAAACAATCATCCTCGATGAACTCAACCCCACAGTTGATTTAGAATTACTTCCCGTTGAACCCATAGTCCAAGCCTTACTTCGCAAACCCCGCGACACGGAAGTCATTATCACTGGTCGCTGTCAGCAACAACCAGCTTACTTCGATTTAGCTAGCGTTCACTCTGAGGTATACTGTCACAAACATTATGCCAATCACGGTGTAGAACTTAAACGCGGAGTTGATTATTAACCAGTAATTAATTATGGAGAACAGTAATTTACTTGACTTAATCACAGGAGGACTGGCGATCGCTATTCTTTTAGGCGGTATGTTGATGATGTTTACTACTGTATTTACTACTAAGAAAGGTAAGAAATAGGGAGTGGGGAGTAGGGCGCGAAAAACTTCTCAATCCCAATACTCATTCCCCATTTCCTCTCTTAAAAAACTTCAATTAACTGGTGTTGTTGGACAGTACCAATAACTTGGTGAGGTGTGGTTAATTCCGCCCCTTGAGTTGCAGAGATCCAAGCATAGCTAGAAGCTGGTAATTCGGTAATTGAGTTGACTGGTTCACCATGAACGGGAGTATAGAAATTCAGTAATACCGCTGTTTTTCCGTCTATCTGTAAAAAATAAATGGGATGATTTTGGAGAATTGCGGCGATCGCAGGCTGTTGTAGAAAAACCCTCACATCCGGGTTATAGTCACCTAATAAGCCTAGACTCCCAGCCACCGCCAAAGCTAGCCAACAAGGAATTAACCAACCCGCCAGCCAGTAACGATCTAAGTGATAACGACCAATCCACAGCATCGGCAAAATTAACCACCCCAACCCCATAATTAAGCCGATGGTGGCGTACTTGCGAATCTCAACGTCATCGACCCTAATCAAAATAACTATCCCGGCTAGCACCAATAAAATACCCAATCCACCCAAGGCATAACTGAGATGACCCGCAACTCTCTTGGTCAAGTTATGCAATTGTTGTTTTCTGCCCCTGATCTCCCCATATCCCCATCCCCCCAACCAACTTAAACCCACAGCCGCCAGCAAAGCTATAAACGGGTAAAGACAAAGACTATAGTGAGGCAGACGTGTTGAGAAAAAACTCAGTTCAGCAAACAGCGCCACTGGAAAACCCACTAAGATAAAATTGTAGCGAGGAAGAGGACGACGAATTAGTAAAACTAAGCCTAAAAGACCCAAAAAGAACCAAGGAAAGGCTTTAAGCGGGACATTCCAAAAATAGAATATGATGCCATTTCCACCACGTTCATTAGACCCCAACTGAATAACAAACCTGAATAATTCTTTATAACTATCATTGCCATAGCGCATCCAGTTTAGCCATAGCCAAGTCAAGGTGGGAATTAAACCGACTGCAAAACCTAAGTACAAATAAGGGTTGGTCAGATGACGATGCCGACGATGTTCCCCAATTAAATAAGGTAATAAAGCCACAATTGGCAAAAAAATCATCAAGCTTCTGACTAAGAAACCCAAACCCAAACTTAAGCCAGCTATAAAAATCCAAACATAGCCATATTTAGGATGTAATTCAGCTTTGAGTAAAGACCAAATAGCTAACAATACCAAAAATATCATTGGTACATCTGGTGTGCCTAAGCGACAATATTGCAGCCAGAGAAATTGCACACTTAAAATCAATCCTGCTAACCAAGCTAATTTTTGATTGAGCAGGATTTTGCCGATTTCATATATTAGTAATATACTCAAAATACCAGTAATCATGCTAGGTAATCGCACACTAGCTTCACTGATACCAAATAACTGATATGAAATGGCAATTATCCAATAAGGGCCAGGGGTTTTATGATGCACAGTACCCCAAGGAGCTATCCAATCGCCAGATTCAAACATCACACGCGATCGCCTGGCGTAAAGCCCTTCATCATGTGCCATCAGGCTATTCTCCCCAGAACTGAATAGCAATAAGGGGAGTATCCACAGCAGTAAACTGATATAAGGGAATAAACGAAATCTATAAAACATTCAATTAATCTAGTACAACCATTTTAAATCAATGAAAAGCACATAGAATAAGATTTTTGACTTTTGTACGGGCGTATTGCAATACGCCCCTCCTGACGAACGCCTTGCGGTACTAGTGCTTATTTGTGTGATGCTCTCCTAATTTCTAGCCCTGAGATTAAAATACAATAAATCAGGGACTTCCAAATGAAAAAACACTCAACCAGCTAACGCAAAAACCTCTCAAACTCTCATGAATCTGTGTCTTCTGTGCCTCTGTGGTGAGTTTATTTGGATAATTTATTTCTTGGAAGTCCCTAACCTCAAAAACCGCTAATTGGGCAAAAATTTTTCCCAGATTAACCTTTATGATCCTCAAACCCGACCAACGCCAGAAATTAGACGATACAAACGATCAGCTGTTTTACGACTATCCCCGCTTCGTCACCCATGTCGATCAAGGATTTATTCAACAGCTAACGGATTTATATCGCGATCGCCTGAAACCGAACACGCGTATCCTAGATATGATGAGCAGTTGGGTGTCTCATCTCCCAGCAGAGATGGAATTTGCCCATATTGAGGGACATGGACTCAACGCCGAGGAATTAGCACGTAATTCCCGTTTCAATCATTACTTTGTCCAGAATCTCAATGATCATCCTCAACTACCCCTACCAGACCAAAGTTTTGATGCTGTTCTGAATTGCGTTTCTGTACAGTACGTACAATATCCAGAGGCCATATTTGCCGAAATTCATCGTATCCTTAAACCCGGTGGTCTAGCAATTATCAGCTTTTCTAACCGAATGTTTTTTCAAAAAGCAATTCAAGCTTGGCGAGAGACTTCAGAAGCAACTAGGGTGGAATTAGTCAAGCACTACTTCACCTCAGTACCTGGATTTACAGTTCCAGAGGTAATTGTAAATAAATCCACAGTGCCGAATTTTTTACAGTGGTTAGGTGCTGGGGGAGGAGACCCATTCTATGCTGTGATAGCACACCGTTCTGAGTTATAAGACTCGATTTATCGTGTCTGTACAAGAATAAAATTCCCTATTCTCGACTTCAGTTAATGATTAAAAAGTAAATTTTCGGCACTAAAACTGAAATTACCACAGATAATTGCCTCAAAGCTCAAACATCAGGAACAGCCAAAGATGAATTTATCTCGCGCGTCTAAAATTTTACCTGCTTTATTATTGTCAGTGTTACTACTGACTACTGCCTGTACACCAGCCGAACCCGGTCGCTTTGATCAGGTACAACAGGAAAGTACTCAACAAAAAAGAGGTCAAGCAGTTGTCGAAACCGCTACTCAGGGTGGGGAATTTAATCAATTCTTTCCTACTGCTGGTGATGGCTACCAAAGAGTATTTACCCAAGAGAAAAAAGGGTTTGCAGAAGCTAAGTTAAAAAAAGATGGTAAAGATTTAGCTATGCTAGCTGTTTTTGATACCAGCAGCACACCAGAAACAGCGGCAAACTACTCTAATAGCACCGCAAAAATTGCTGGTTATCCAGCGCGGGAAATTGGTAATACTCAAACAGCAATCCTGGTAAATAATCGTTACCAAGTAAAAGTATTATCCCGTGACCCGTCATTTACGCCAAGCGATCGCGCAGATTGGATCGAGAAATTTAATCTTGATGGTTTAGCTACATTGAAATAAGTTTGACTACCCTGAGTAAAAACCATAAATAAGGAAATTCTGATGAACAAACCGATTTTTGAGTTAGTTGATGAACTTCCAACTAGTGGCTTGACCATTTCTATGTTGAAATCCCTGGATTTTGTCGCTCCTGGTCAGTGGCAAAATACTGTAGGCTTTGTCAACACTATTAAGACTGTGACGGGTGAAACTGATGAAGATTTAATTCAGCAAATTGGTGAAAGAGCGATTTATCTTTATAATGACCGCTCCCAAGGATACCAACGAGCGATGTGGCTTTATCAAACTGTTGACAAGACAGATAAAGCCCTGGGTACAGCAGCCTTGGCTAACAAAATCGGGGAAAAAATTCCTCTCTTGGGTTTTTTAAACAAAATGACTCCCAAGGCTGACAAAGCCCAAACCATTGATTTGTGTCTGAAATTAGTGGTTGAATTAGTGGCTTTCTGCCAAATTAATGGCATTCCCGGAGATAGCATCGGGGATTTTGTCGCTTCTTTGGGTGAATATAGTGGTGAGTCGCTGATTCGGATGGTGGCTTTGGTTTGTGTTGATGGTTTAATTCCTTTAGGGCCAAACTTCATTGACAAAGCTTTATCTGGACTGAATCAAATGAATCCCCAGGAGTTAGAACAAAACTCAACTTTCCAAGGTATCCAAGATGCAATTCCAGGTAACAACGCTAGCAGTAAATTAAACTTTATTGGCGAAAGTTTTGACTCTGTAAAAGGTTGGATGGGTGGAATAGTTACCCAAAATAATTTAACACCACAAAAAGTAGTTGGCAATTTGCAAAGTTTTGTGCAACTAACTGATGACAAGTTAGATTATCTAGCCGCGTTTCTGGATGTAGCCACTAATTACTATGAACACACGGGGACGCAAACTTTGGCACGTCGATTGATTGAACGAGCTGTAGCTGAAATTTAAGTCACAAAGAATGTAGAGACGTTTTATGAAGCGTCTCTGCAACGGTTAGAGAAAACGCATATTTAATTTTTTAATTTTCACCAGATATCTACTTTGCAAGTAAATCAAATACACATCTTAATATTCGGCGAAGTTTTACAATACTATGAAGCTCGTCGAAGTGCGTTCACGCCCAGTCTGGCCGTTCTTGTGTATTTCACGTAGATAAAGTTTTATGCCTTGACAAATTAAAGCACAACTGCATTGTTATTTTTCAGTATTATTGGGTATTTTCTTCCAAAAATTTGAGATTGGCATCAGTATCTAGGGAATAATAAGGAAAAGAAACAATACCTGTGAGCGACGTTAGAATGCCAGTATCATCTGATACCATGTTTACTATTCCTGGTTATCGCATTACCGAACAAATCTATTCGGGTAGCAAAACCCTAGTTTATCGAGGCATCAGAGAAGCAGACCAAAAAAGCATCGTCATCAAACTGATGCGGAAGGAACACCCTACATTCGGCGAAATTGCCCAGTTCCGCAATCAGTATAACATCACCAAAAACCTTGATATTCCTGGCATAGTCAAACCTTTAAGCTTAGAAAATTACCGCAACACTGATATTCTAGTGATGGAGGACTTTGGTGGCATATCGCTCAAAGATTGGGAAGTTAGGAAAAATAACAAACCAGGAAATGGTTTAGCTCCTAGTGAGTTTTTTCATATCGCTATAGAAATAGTATCTACTCTAGAGAGACTACATCGAGATAGCGAAGCGCTCCAAGGGAATCGCATCATCCATAAAGATATTAAACCAGGCAATATATTAATTCATCCCAGCACTTTAGAAATCAAACTGATAGATTTCAGTATTGCTACCCTGCTACCGAGAGAAATTCAATACGCCACCAATCCCAATGTATTAGAAGGGACATTAGCCTATATTTCCCCCGAACAAACAGGACGAATGAACCGAGGTATTGATTACCGCAGTGATTTTTATTCCTTGGGGGTCACATTTTTTGAACTCCTCACCGGGCAGTTACCCTTCACGACCACAGACCCGATAGAGTTAGTGTACTGTCACATTGCCAAACAGCCACCCAGAGCTAGCCAAATTAACACCAATATTGCGCCAATACTGTGTTTAATTATCAGCAAACTGATGGCAAAAAATGCCGAAGACCGTTATCAGAGTGCCTACGGACTCAAACATGACTTAGAACAATGCCGCCAGCAGTGGGAACAAACAGGAAATATCACAACCTTTGAGTTAGCACAAAAGGATATGTCTGACCGTTTCCTGATTCCTGAAAAACTCTATGGTCGCCAAACAGAAGTCGCCAAACTACTTGCAACTTTTGAGCGTGTCAGTAGTGGAACCACAGAAATGATCTTAGTGACAGGATTTTCTGGCATTGGCAAAACATCAGTGGTCAATGAGATTCACAAACCTATTGTACGGCAACGTAGTTACTTCATTAAAGGGAAATATGACCAATTTCAACGCGACATTCCTTTGTTAGGATTCATCCAAGCCTTTCAAGACTTAATCGGTCAAATTCTGTTGGAAACAGATGCCCAAATTCAACAATGGAAAACTAAAATTTTGTCGGTGTTGGGTACACAAGGTCAAGTCATTATTAATGTGATTCCTGAACTCGAACTAATTATTGGTCAGCAAGGGGAGGTAGCAGAACTATCTGGTTCTGCCGCCGAAAATCGATTCAATTTATTATTGCCAAAATTCATCCAAGTCTTCATGTCTCAAGAACATCCTTTAGTGATATTTCTTGATGATTTGCAATGGGCAGATTTAGCTTCATTGAAACTAATTCAATTATTAATCAGTGAAAGCAATACAATTAGTCCAAATATTGCCTTGAATGTTCCCCTGACCAGTGAAAAAAAATTCTTAATGATTGGTGCTTATCGGGATAACCAAGTGGAAGAGGCATATCCACTACATTTTTTTCTCAAGGAGATGAAAAGCACTGGAGCAAATATTCATACTATCAGATTAATATCTTTAACGCAGGGTGATTTAAATTGTCTGATTGCTGATACTTTGCGGTGTCCAGAAAATCATGCGATCGCGCTCACACAAATGGTATTTGCTAAAACTAAAGGAAATCCTTTCTTTGCTCACGAGTTTCTCAAAGCTTTATATAAAGATGGACTAATTTATTTTGATTTTGAACTGGGATATTGGCAGTATGAACTATCCAAAATTAAGAAATTAGCACTCACGGATGATGTAGTTGAATTTATGTCAATTCAACTTATGAAGTTGCCGAAGCAAACTCAGCAAATACTCAAATTAGCAGCCTGTATAGGCAATGAATTTGACTTAAAAACTCTGGCTATTATACATGAGCAATTAGCAGTAGATACAGCCTCAGATTTATGGCCAGCACTACTTCAAGGACTAGTTATACCGCAATCTAAAACATACAAGTTAGTTGCAGAAAATAGTGATAATCAAAGAAGCACTCTGGTAGAGAGACCATCTACCCATAGTAATAACCAATTAGCAAAATATAAATTTATCCATGACCGGGTACAACAAGCTGCTTATTCTTTAATTCACGAACGCCAAAAACAGTCAATTCACTTAAAAATTGGGCAACTACTGTTAAAAAATATCCCAATCGCTGAAAGGCAAGAACTAATTTTTGATCTGGTAAATCAATTTAATATAGCCATACCGATAATTCAGCTTCCAGGCGATCGCGTGCAGCTGGCTGAGATGAATTTAGTTGCTGGACGTAAAGCTTTGGCATCAATGGCTTATCCCTCGGCGCTGAAGTATTTAAAGACTGGAATTAATCTACTTGTAGATCATAGCTGGGAGACAGAATATGAACTAACTTTGGCTTTGTATGAAACAGCAGCAGAGGCAGCATACCTAAGTGGCTATTTTGAAGATATGGAGGAATTCGCCGAGGTAGTGCTGCAACGAGCGAAAACCCTATTAGAGAAAGTGAAAGTTTATGAAATCAAAATTCAGTCATATGGAGCGCAGAACCAAGTAATAAAAGCTATCAATACTGCATTAGTTATTCTGAAATTGTTGGGGGTGCAGTTTCCTGAACATCCCAGTGAATCTGATATTCAACTTGAATTGGATAAAACTACTTCAAATTTGGCTAATCGATGTATTGAAAGTTTAATTGATCTGCCAAAAATGACGCAAATTGAACCATTAGCAGTTATGCGGATTTTATCCCGGACAAATGTTTTGACTTATCAAGCTTGTCCTAATTTATTTTTGCTGATTGTTATTAAACAGGTAAATTTATCACTAAAGTATGGCAATGCACCATTATCTGCCTTTGCTTATGTTGTTTATGGATTAGTACTCTGTGGAATAGTGGGAGATATTGAGACTGGTTATAAATTTGGAAAATTGGCTTTAAGTGTTGTCGATAAGTTTAATGCTAGAGCAGTTAAAGCTAAAATTATACAGACATTCAATTCTTTAATCAGGCATTGGAAAGAGCATACTAAAACTAGCTTAAAACCTTTATTAGAAGCTTACTCTATTGGCTTAGAAACTGGAGATTTAGAGTTTGCGGCTATTTCTCTTTATGCTTATTGCTATTCCGCATATTTTATGGGACAAGAGCTGACAACACTCAAGCAGGAGATGGCAAATTATAGTAATGCCATCAGTCAAATAAAGCAAGAAAGAATATTATACTGGCATGAAATTTATCGGCAAACAGTAATAACTTTGTTGGGGGGTTGTGAAAATTCTAGTGACTTAATCAATGCAACCCATAACGAAGAAAAAATTATCACAGATAATAATGATAGGGTAAGGCTTTTATACACTTATTTCTGTAAACTACAGCTATGTTACCTTTTTGAAGATTATCCTCAAGCACTTGAAAATGCTGCTAGAGCAGAACAATATTTACATGGAGGTATAGGAAAGATAGTTATTCCTCAATTTTACTTTTACGATTCTCTGGTGCAGCTAGCAGTTTATTCTGATGTCAATGAACCGAAACAAATATCATATCTCCAGAAAGTGACAGCCAATCAAGAAAAAATGCAAAAATGGGCAGATCATGCACCTATGAATTATTTGCATAAATTTTATTTAGTTGAGGCAGAAAAAAATCGTGTTTTAGGCAACAGCGTGAACGCAATGCAATTATATGATCACGCTATCTATCTAGCCAAAGAGCATGAATATATTCATGAGGAAGCTCTCGCTTACGAACTTGCGGCTAAGTTCTATCTGGAATGGGGTAAACAGAAAATTGCTCAAACTTATTTAACTGATGCTTACTATGGCTACATTCGCTGGGGAGCAAAAGCTAAAGTTGATGATTTGGTAAAACGCTATCCTCAATTCCTAGCTCCCATACTCCAACCAGAAAATTTTAGCCTCAATCCGAGTGAAAAAATCACTTCTTATAGCGATGAATCCATATCAATTTTGAGTAGCCATCAAACAGCTATTAGCTCTAAAACAAGTATTTCAGACTCTTTAGATTTGGCTGCTATCCTGAAGGCATCTCAAGCACTTGCTGGAGAAATTGAGCTGGATAAATTGCTTGCTACCATGATGCAAGTTGTGACGGAGAACGCGGGAGCATCTAAATCTGCTTTGATTTTGAGTGAAAATGAACAATTACAATTAATTGTCACTGCTGTTGCTTCTAGTTCAAATACTGCGTCTATCGTCACAAAATTCCCATCAATGCGCCTAGAGTTGAGCCACGATGTTCCCATCACTTTAATACAATACGTCAAACGCACCCTTGAAGTCTTCGTAACCGATGATGCCAAAACTGTTACATCCTTAGCAGGCGATCGCTACATTCTCACTCATCAACCTCAGAGTCTACTATGTATTCCAATTATTAATCAAGGTAAGTTACTGGGGATTATTTATCTAGAAAATAATCTGACTACAGGAGCATTTACACGCGATCGCGTCGAAGTACTGAAACTCCTCACCACCCAAGCTGCGATCTCGCTAGAGAATGCTATGCTTTATAAAAATTTGGCACAAGCGAATCAGCAATTAGAAGAATATAACCATACTTTAGCAGAAAAAGTAGAGCAGAGAACGCAGCAATTAAACGAAAAGAATCAAAGTTTGCAACAAGCACTCTCAGAATTACAAAGTACCCAAGCCCAATTGATTCAAAGTGAAAAAATGTCTTCTTTGGGGCAAATGGTGGCGGGAATTGCCCATGAAATCAATAATCCCATTAACTTCATTCATGGTAATATTGCTTATGTCAATGAGTATATGCAAGATTTACTAGATTTGATCGCTGTTTATCAACAAGAATCTTCTCACCATTCAAATTTAGTTAAAGACAAAGTAGCAGAGATTGATGTGGATTTTCTTGCAGAAGACCTGCCCAAAATTCTTAATTCCATGAAGTTGGGGAGTTCACGTATACGGAATATTATTTTGGGATTACGCAACTTTTCCCGCCTAGATGAATCAAAAATGAAACCTGTAAATATTCATGAAGGCATTGATAATACCTTAATGATTTTGGAGCATCGGCTCCAGAAAACGAGTTATTACCCAAAAATTCAAGTTGTAAAAAATTACGCAAATCTCCCACATATTACCTGTTTTGCTAGTCAAATGAATCAGGTATTTATGAACATATTAAACAATGCAATTGATGCTTTAGAAGATTCATTAATTAATAAAAAGACAACAGACAATCCCATAATTCGTATTTCCACTAAACTCATAGATTCAAATATGCTGAGGATTGCCATTGCTGATAACGCTTATGGTATGACAGCAGCGGTGCAGCAAAAAATATTTGATCCATTTTTTACTACCAAGCCCATAGGAAGTGGGACGGGGTTGGGATTGTCTATTAGTTATCAGGTGATCGTGGATAAGCACAATGGTCGCTTAACCTGTTATTCTACATTAACTGAGGGAAGTGAGTTTGTAATTGAAATTCCAATTTCCATGCAACCAGCCTAATTTCTTAAACTGTTGCCCCTTGCTTAATGGTAGATTTGTTGGCATATGCCATCATTTCTTCCATACTTCCTGAAAAAACTTCAAACACTTTTTCTACTAACTCAAAGGCTTTAGTTTTTTGCTCTTCTGTAAGTTGTAACTCTTCAACAAAGTGCTGCAAATTGTCTGTCCCGACAGCATGACCAGTTTCCACACATAAATGATGCTGACCAAAATAGCGGTAATTTTGCTTGGTATCTTGTTGGAGTTCTTCTGCTACTTGTGCAGTGAGCGACAAAGCTACATTACCTGTGGCCTCTATGGCTTCAATTGCTGCTAGCACAACTATAGGCTCTGCTTGAAAAGTATGTAGTGCAATTTGATGGCATATCTGACGTGTTTTCTGTGTTTCTTCACCCCAAAAAAAATCCAGAGCAGCACTAAACTTCATGGAATGATTCAAACCCAGTTTTTCCAGGTCTTCTAGAAACCATTTCCAGTGATGATCATCTTCATAAGTATGTTTATTAATTATTAACTGAATTGGATTGTTAGTTGGTTCTTTCCGAAAATCCAATCGATTCAATTGCCCAAAACCCATTGAAAAAGGTGCTAAACAAGGTGCCCACGCTAGTCTTTGCATTGGGTCTATACTTTTATCTTGCATAAATTTAAATAACGGTAATTGGGCAAATTCTTGCTTCCTTTTTTCAATCAATTCAAGAACTTCTTTCATATCTAAATCTCCTGATTTCAACAATTAGTATGTAAGTATGTATGTAGCGTGACCTGAGATTGAGTTGAATTACAGCAATTTGCAATTTAGGACATCAAAATATAACCAAACACAGATAAATCTGTATTTAATCTAAATGAAAACCGCTGTACCTTTGAATGCCAATTTTCATCTCACCTAAGTATTATTTAATATTTTCTTGGCAATGATAACCGTAATTATATAGATTTTTTTTACAAAACTTAATATTATTAATACCTTACATAATATGATAAAAAGATATAAGTTATTCAGGGATATTACCTAAGTTAAAATCAAAATAATTTCTTGACAACTCACAATCCCAGAAAATTATTTTGAGATGTCCAATTTGTGGTTGCTATACAAACAAAAAAACCGCACCTATAAGTGTCAGTGCGGCTGAAAAAATTGTCATCTAAATCGCTCTATTCTCCATGAAAATTGCCTATTTTTCCAGAAATTGCCGCGCTACCAGTCACTAATATCAATCGAGTTTTGGATGTTATACTTATATGGGCAAGTTCAAATCAGATGCGATCGCGGAAAAGTAAGGTTGAAAAATTGCCAAATTTTCCAGTTCATCAAATTTACCTTTGATAGAGCCTGGATCAAAAGCTGTGGTAATTACATACATAGTCTTACCATCAAAGGCAACATGACTAATATGTTGCTCTTGTACACCACCCTCTGGCTTAATTCCGACAAAACCGTAGCGTATTCCCTGAAGTTGACCAACTGGTGCTTGTTGCGTTGGATATACTGAGAACACAATTTTATTTTTATAAGTATTCTGACGGTCTCTCACAAAAGTAGCGTTTAAATCTGCAACCCAAGCCTTAAGTGCTGTTAATAACTTTTTTTGGGATTCAGGACTTTGGTAATCTACCTGAGTATCAAGTGGAATACCCGCATCTGCCAGATTTTTTTGGAAATTTGGATTGTTTTTCACCGGGTAAACTCCGATTTCAACCGTACCCAAACGTTCTCCTTGGGAAGAAACACACAGCAATGGGGCATTTCCCTCACAAGGTGCAATTTCCCAGCCATTTGGGGTAGGTGTTTGCCCCAAAATTTTATGCCAGATATTTTCTTCTATGGGATTGCCAGTTGTTGAAGGAGTAGTTTGAGGAGAATTGCTTTTAGTTGTCATTGCTACAGAACTGGGATTTTCTACAACTTCCGCAGAAAACCGGGGGAGAATAGTTTTGACTCCCACTGGCGTTAAAGCCAATACAATAGCACCGAGAAAGAGATGATAAACGCGCAACATTTTTAGTGATAATCCTGAGCCAGAACTTGCAGACTAATCTTATCTACAACACCTTGTGAGTATACAAGAAGATACATATTTATTGCTGTTAGTTCCGCTAGTCAAAGAAGAAGAAGCTGGCTTGCCGTGAGTACTCAACCTCTGCCGTCGTTAAGTAGTGACATACCCCACTGTAAGAATTAACACATTTCTTTTCTTCCTCAATATTTTCTATGAATTGCTATTAACATTAACCAGCAAACTGTGTTAATAACTTTTCAGATGTTTCACATAGTAATTGGTGATGCTGACCATTACTCGCTAGTAAACCACCCCACTGATTAATATCATCAGTGTTATATTCTAACAAACTGCCATCGAAGTGAGTAAACTTACCACCAGCTTCTGTTAAGATTAGTTCTGGGGCTGCTATATCCCAATCTTTAGGGGCAGATTTACCGGAAAGCGAAACGTAGACATCCGCCTGTTGTTCCAGAATTGTGACAATTTTACAACCTACACTGCCAACATATTTTTGATTTTGGCAAGGCAAGTTTTTTAATAAGTAATCTAAGGATTCATTGCGGTGAGAGCGACTGGCAACTACAGTTAAATCTTCGACTGGCTTTCCTGATGATACGAGTATAGGGACAAATCCATCACGGGTTTCGACAAATGTACCCCCGCCTTTGGTGGCAAAATATAATTTTTCGGCTTCTGGGACGGCAACTACTGCTAAAACTGGACGTTTGTCTTTGACTAAAGCGATGTGAATGGCATAGTCTCCAGTTTTGCCAATGAAATCTCGCGTACCATCTAAAGGATCAATAATCCAGACCCATTGGGATGATTTTTGTCTGAGTTCTGATTCATAGGTTTCTTCGCTGATGTAGGCAAAATCTTCATGACCTAAAGCTGTTTGTAGCTGATCTAAAATATATTTACTGACAGCGACATCTGCAACAGTTACAGGCTCATTCTGTTTGTACTGCACATCTAAATTAGGGTCTTTGGCTGTGCCACGGTAATAAGACCTCAGTATATCTGATGCTCCCCAACTTATTTGACGAGCGATCGCTAATATTTCTTGCAAGTCTTTCATTCATTCTGCCTTAATCACTGAACTTAGTCTACTACTCAGCCGATTCCATCCAACGACGCGTACCAAAAAATTGACAGGAGTTAGCGGCAATCTTAGCAGCTTGTGCTAGGGCATCAGTAAAACTGGACTGTAAAATGTAATTACAGAATGCACCGTGGAAAATATCTCCCGCCCCCAGGGTATCAATCGGCTGAATTTGGGGTACATCTACAGTACCTGTTTGAGTGGAAGATAAATATGCAATGGGGTTTTCTCCGTGGGTAATGGCGATGTGGGGAATATCAAATGCACTCAAGTAGGCAAACACCTCGGCTTCAGTGTGGCAGTTAGGAGGATGGAAATTTGCCGAACACAAGGCATAATTAACGAAAGGCAAAATTTGCTCAAATCCTGGTTTCCAACTACCACCGTCAATCACTATGGGGATATTTTTAGCTTTAGCCATTTCGGCTAGGCTGAGACTAACGGCCATTTGATGCCCATCAATTAAGACAATATCAATATCTTGTAAAATATCTGGCGGGATAGATGCACTGCTGGCTTGAGTTTTGGCAGCATTTATGGAAACTACGGCTCGTTCACCTGTGGCTTGGGAGATAATGATGGAAGATACAGGCGGTGCTGTAATTATAGTAGGTTCAAGGTCAGCGATCGCCACTTGATAATTTGCCAAATCTCCCCGAATCAGTTGTGTCATCGGATGAGAACCCAGCACACCCAAAACTTGAGTTTGATTTCCTAAATAACGGAAGGTAACAGCCGCATTTGTCGCTGGCCCACCGGCTGCTAAAGTATAGTCAGTAGCGACAATCTTTTGATTATTTTTAGGGGCAGAATCAGCGAGGTAAATTAAATCCAAGGTGATTAAACCCACAAATAACCCCCGCGGGGATTTAAGATTATTCATCAAAACTCCTGGGTCTGAAACCCCGTCTTGTAAGGCGGCTTTAAATACTGGTTTTTAAGTGGCGATAAGCCCAAGAACCAGCAAACTTGTTTAAGTCCCTTCCCGCAACAAGGTTAGAATGTCTTGGCTTGACCCAACGCTTAACCAATTAAGCTTACAGGAGGCTAAACTAGGGAAGTATTTAGCCGTGTGTACCAAACCTTGTTTCAATGCGGTATTCACCTCTTACGTCACCCAAATTGGTTTGGGTAATCCTCACCCTTTAAGGGTGAGGTTGGTGAATTGTGTACCCTAGCTCTTATTTTTTCACTCATGCAGACCGATCCCAAACCAGGAACACTTTACATCGTCGGTACACCAATTGGCAACCTGGAAGATATGACCTTTCGGGCGGTGCGAATTTTACAAACGGTAAATCTGATTGCAGCCGAAGACACCCGCCACACGGGGAAACTACTACAACATTTTCAAATTAAAACGCCCCAGATAAGTTACCACGAACACAATAGCCATAGCCGCATCCCGGAATTATTAGAGTATATGGGAAATGGGCAGGCGATCGCTCTAGTGAGTGATGCCGGAATGCCGGGAATTTCTGATCCTGGCTATGAATTGGTGAAAGCTTGTGTTGAGGCGGGTGTACCAGTTGTGCCGATACCAGGCGCGAGTGCCGCAATTACGGCTTTGAGTGCCGCCGGATTACCTACAGACAGGTTTGTTTTTGAAGGCTTTCTCCCAGCCAAAGGGCAAAAACGCCGAGAATACTTAGAATTGATTCAGGCAGAACCCCGGACTTTAATTTTCTACGAATCACCGCACCGTTTACGGGATAGTTTACAAGACTTGGCCACTGTTTGGGGAGGCGATCGCCAAATTGTCCTGGCACGGGAGTTAACTAAATTTTACGAGGAATTTTGGCGGGGAACCATTGCCGAAGCGATCGCTCATTATAGCCAACGTGAACCCCAAGGCGAATATACTTTAGTTATCGCCGGAATTACCGCCAGTCAACCCCAACTCACAGAAGAACAATTAAAATCTGAGTTACTTGAGATTATGAGTCAGGGAGTATCGCGATCGCAAGCTAGCCGTCAATTAGCAAAAATCACTTCTCTACCCCGTCGCCAACTTTATCAACTAGCTCTTTCTTTAGTCGTGGCTACTGAGTAAATGATCATCACTGTAAATTTACTTGATGAAATTATCAAATTATATCATAAACTTCACATTAAGTTCCGTGTAATTCCCAAATATGAAGTATAATTGTATTTAATTTTGTTGCAGCCACTAAGGAAGTAAGTTAGAAATTATGGGCAGGCTTTTAATAAAACTCATAGGTATCAGTCTACTTTTTGTAGGCATCTACTTTTTTGCTCAAAATATCATATTTGTGACCAATTATCATAGATTTTATTACCGCAGAATACCTAGTACTATATCAGTGGTAGCTATTATGTCAGGCATCTTTTCATTGCTGTTTTTCCGCAGAGAAACTGGCAATTTAGGATGGTTTTTCCTGGCTATTGGCTTAGTGCTAGTTTTCTTAAGCGGTGGTGTGATCTTTAGATCAACGAGCTTGTGGAATTTGTTAGTGGCTTTAGGCGCGTTAACCTCTGGATATCAATTATTAAATACTGGTAAACTGCGCTTTTGAATATATAAGTTTGGGAGTGCATGAAGCCACTACTGTAATGCGGAAATAAAATCAGCTTGTAGTCAGCAGCTTCACACCTTGTTATACCATTTCTGTGTAAAGCTGCGCTGATATTTCTTTCTTTCTTTCTTTGTGTACTTTGTGTACTTTGTGGTTTGTTCCTCCAACAATTCAGCGCATCCTCATCAATAATTGGTATTACCCTTTTTATCAAGTCCTTTCGGTATAGGTTCGCTTATCTTGTAGCTTCGAGTGCAGGAGATGAAGATGACCAAAGTCCTGACTACGAAACTTTAAACTACTTTAAATCCATAAATCGCCTCTGAGACTGACTTTAGCCGCTGATGTTTGGCTAAATTTGAGGCTAATATATAAAATAGAAAATATTGATTACGAGGATTCAGCAAGAATGACTCAGGTCTTTCTAGGAGAAAACGAAGGCATAGATTCAGCTTTGCGTCGGTTTAAACGTCAAGTCTCTAAAGCTGGTATATTAGCTGATGTCAAATTCCATCGGCACTTTGAAACGCCTTTAGAAAAGCGTAAGCGTAAGCTGGTATTAGCTAGACGCAATCGCCGTTTTTAATCAACCTATTTGGGTTAGTAATGGTGTTGCTTAAGGGCAGAACCTTGAATAAGCAATAACACCTTGCTTGATACTTTTATATAAAATTCATTGATATACCCCCACCCCAATTAACAGGTGAGGGTATATTACTTTAACGATAGATTTGACTGACTTATGAAGAAAGCTCAACAGTGCGGCTATTACAACGATTCATGGCCTTTTCTACTCCCTGCTTGAGGCTAAATTCTACACACTCAACCACAAACTGAAGTAAGTGAGATATCAACTTAGTTTCCGCAGCAGAAAATTTCCCTAAAACGTGAGAGATAGATTCGGAATTATCGCTATCATTGGGTTTCCCAATACCGATGCGTAAACGCGGGAAGTCTTGGGTGTTAAGATGGGAAATTGCACTCTTCATGCCATTGTGTCCCCCAGCCGAACCAGACAAGCGTAAACGAGTCTTACCCAAGGGTAAATCCATATCGTCATAAATCACCAGCACCGACTCCGGCGGCAATTTATACCAACTAGTCACCGCTTGAATTGACTGTCCAGAGCGATTCATATAAGTCAACGGTTTGAGTAAGCGGATTTTACGGTTACCCGGCGCTATCCCCTCACCATACTCACCCTGAAACTTACGATTTTCCCCTACAGGAATATGCCAAGCACGAGAGAGTGCATCTATAGCAGCAAAGCCAATATTATGGCGTGTTTGGTCATACTTAGGCTCTGGATTTCCTAACCCGACAATTAGTTGAGGAATCACCAGAGATTGTTTCGTAACAGCTTCTGTCATTTTGCCTAAATTCAATTCCTTCGCAGCACCTCCCCTCAGTTACCTACGGTGTACACACATTTTTTAGGGTGGGTTGTCGCCTAGCGCAACGCACCATCCTCGATTTTCGGTGCGTTAGGACTAAAGTCCATAACACACCCTACTGGAGCAAGTTTTTCAACTTGTGTGTACACAGAAGCCTAAGCCACAGGAGAAGAACCAGCAGCTTCCTGTTCAGATTTAGCTGCTTCGAGTTGCTTGGTTTCGAGTTCAGCAGAACTTTTCACAGCCTGTTCGATTTGTTCAGTTTCCCGTTTAAATTCGCTTTGAAATTCATTAGAAGCTTCTTGAAAACCGCGTACTGCTTTACCGACACTACGACCAATTTCTGGCAACTTCTTCGGGCCAAAGATTAACAAAGCCACTACCATAATTAGACCCATTTCCGGTAGACCGATACCAAATACATTCATGCGGTTTCTCCTATAAATATACAATCTGGTCAAGCTACTACAGCACGGTGTAAATAAGCTCCGAGCCTTTTAACCCCTCTCTGCGAGACGCTACGCGGTAAGCGCAAGCTATGCCCGTCAGGGCTTTACGACTTCGCTCAGGGTAAACTTTTGACTTTTGACTTTTGACTTTTGACTTCCGCCTTGCGGTAGGCTTTCCTCATCTATACCATGCTGACTTATTTAAGGCTAACGTTTTTGGTATCAAACCCATAAAAAAACCCGGACAAGCCGGGTACAGGTTCGCTGTATTTAGTTAGCCGCCTAAACTGCGCCAATCAACCATTACGTCCTGAATTAACAGAGACTTGTTGTAAACTTGCAGAATAATCAGCAAAAATACGAAAAATAGGAGCATAAAAACACCCATTACAGGTGTAGTACCCCAACCCGGAGCTACTTTACCGTACTCAGAGTTCAAAGGTTTCAGGATATCTCCTAACCTAGTTCGTTGTGCCATAGTTCCTCTAAGATTCAGTTACCAAAGCTTTTTTTCATCTTCTGTAAATATTCTACTATCATGAAGCGCCTGCCTGATAAATTGCCATCAGTAAAATAAATGGGGTGACAGTGAAACAGATGTTAGAATGATTAGACTAAAGCACCTAATTGTGCTAAGTGGGGCAGAACCCCAAATAATAACACTCATAATTAATCCCAAATTTATGGAACAATTTATGTCTATGGAACCCGCAGCATTTATTAGTATTTCCGTTGCAGCTGCCTTAGTTGCTGTCACTGGTTTTGCCATCTATATGTCCTTCGGACCTCCTAGCAAGCAGTTGGCAGACCCCTTTGAAGACCACGAAGACTAGGCCGCTGCGCGGAAGTCAAAAGTCAAAAGTCAAAAATCAAAAGTCAAAAGGCTTGGAGCTTATTTACACCGTGGTGTATTAGAGTCTGAGAACAGATTACAGGCTGTTCACTTGGAAGGTAGAGATTTTTTTTGGCTGTATTGTTAAGTTTTGTTGCTCAGATGAGTTTTCTAACAAATCTACTTCATTGCCTAAATACAGCCCTAAATCACTCTGCAAAGATAATTCTGCTATTTGTCCGTGACATTCGTAACACCGCAGGATTAATTGCTGGGGATTATCCTCAGAGAATTTGAAAGCCATTAAAATTAAATTTTCATCTGATAAATTGAGAAAACTTACCCCTGCGGGCGTGCTGAATGCTGTGGGGTTTGTCCCTGGCTGAGTAGTCGGAGGATTAATAATTACTTGTAAGGGAATATTCAACTCATAGCCACGCTTAACTGTGTTTGCTGATTCCCAACTACCCGCGTGGGGATATAAGGCGTAGGTAAATTCATGCAAGCCTCTGTCAGTTTCTGGGTCAGGCCAGTTAGGACTGCGTAATAATGTCAGGCGTAATTGATTCGGTTGGCTATCGTAACCGTATTTACAATCATTGAGTAAACTCACACCGTAAATATCTGTTTCTGTTTCCCCAGTTAAATCAGCCCAACGCAAGGCGGGAACTTCCCATTTAGCTTGTTCTGCGGGTGTCTGGGGTTTAGTGGGGCGACGAATTGCACCGCAGGGAATTTCATAAGTGGCAAAATCTGCTTCCACATTTAAAGGAAACGCGGCTTTCACCATTACCTGATTTTCTTGCCAATTCACAGTAGAGGCAATTTTCAATATTGATGAACCTGCTTGTAAAATATAATCTTGGCAAAATTCCGATTTACCTAATTGACGCACTACGCGGATACGACTTTGGACTAAGCCTTGTTCTAGCCATTGTAGAGATTTCAGCTTTGTAGGTGATAGGGGATGTTGGGCATAATGAGGATCAATATTCCAAGCATCCCAATATTGTCCGCTATCTTGGAAGGCTTGGAGTTGATTACCCGCACCAGTTAAAACTTCCCGTTGATGGGTTTTGTCAAATACACTGGCTAAATCTCCGGTGTCAGCATTGACGATAACTCGCAGCAATTCATTTTCTAAAATCCAGTCGGGGGAAATGGGGAGTTGGGGAGTTGGGGAAGTGGGGGAAATCCAAAAGATGCGATAACCGACAGGGGGAATTTCCGCCGCGAGAAACAGCAGTTTTGATGATTCGGATAACTGAGAGATAATTGGCTGTCCGGAAATATCATGGACTTGCCAATGTGGTTGAGTTGTGGGTAATGTGACAGATACGATTTCAGAACGTTGCCAATTGAGAGCGTTAAAAATAAATATTGGTTGTGCTTCAGGATGGGAGGGAGGGGGTAGAATGGTTTGGGATGCGATCGCTAATAAAGATTCTTGTAAAATCTTCGTTCCCACTTGTTCCACTTGCTGCCATTCTGGGAGAGTGTCCTGATAAACTTGGTTAATGGAAGAACCGGGTAAAATATCGTGAAACTGGTTAAATAAGACTTGCTTCCAAGCGTTTTCGATTTCGGCTTGGGGATATATCACCCCACCGCTAACAGTGGCTAAAGTGGCAAATAATTCAGCTTGATACAATAAATCTTCACAACGTCGATTCCAGCGTTTTTGGTCGGCGTGGGTAGTATAGCAACCGCGATGGAATTCTAAATATAGTTCATCATTCCAGATTGAGACGCGATCAATTGAGACGCGATCAATCGCGTCTCTACAAGAGAGTAAATACTTTTCTGAGGTGGTAAATTCTAAGTCTGGGAAGACAGAAGACTTTTGCCAGCGTCGGGCAGTTTCTAACATATCACGAGTGGGACCGCCGCCGTGGTCGCCGACACCGGGAAGCCAGAGAGAATCTGCTAAACCAGTTTTACTTTGCCATTCACAGGCGTATTCTGCCATTTTTACTGGGTCAATTCCTTGACCTATGAGTGCAGACATCACACTAAAAATTTCACTGCCGTCAGGCGATCGCCACCAAAAAGCTTCATAATCAAACTGGGTAGTATCATTCCACTTCAACTTCTGAGTCACAAAAAACTCAATCCCCGCATTCACCAAAAACTGCGGTAAAGTCGCACAAAAACCAAAAGTATCAGGTAACCAAGCCACACGGGAAAGCTTACCGAACTTTGCTTGGATATAACGCTGACCATACAATAGCTGACGAACAATCGACTCACCAGAAATCAAATTCAGTTCCGGTTCCACCCACATACCACCCACAACTTCCCAACGTCCAGCCCCTACCTGTGCTTGAATTTCCCCAAACAAATCCGGACGATGTTCCTCAACCCAAGCATAAAGCGCCGGAGTCGAATGACAAAAAATCAACTCAGGAAACTCAGCCTGTAACTTCAACACCGACTCAAAAGTATTTTGTGCAGCCTTCCAAGTATCACTCACAGGCCAAAGCCATGCTAAATCTAAATGAGCATGACCCAATAAATATATTTTAGGATTTAAAACGCCGATGAACGCCGATAAACGCTGATAATGTTCGCGCAGGGCTACAAATTCTTTTCCCTCTTCCTCCGCGTACTCTGCGCCTCTGTGGTTCGTTACCTCCCCCACCACCTCAGCCAATTCACCCAACCTCTCCGGCGCAAACCGTGTTAAAAAAACCTGTAACACCGCCAATTCATCAGCCAAAAAGCCCGGATCAGGACTATGATCATCATAAGACTCATAAACAAGGAGCGATCGCACCAAAGCACCATTATCATGCCCAGGACTGACTAAACGCAAAGCCACAACAAACTCCTCACCAGGAGTCACCCCTTGACTAAGCAGCACTCTTGGCGAACAATCAAATAAATCTCCCTCCAGCACTAACTCCCCATTGACGTAAATCTCAGCCAAATCTGCCCACCAAAGCAACGCCAGGCGCAAAGACAAACCAGCCAAAGGATAACCCTGTAAATTTGGGGGAACCACAAATCTTTGCACCAACCAAAGCACCTTTTTCCCGCCTGTCCAAGCAATATGTTCCTTAGCATTTAGTTGGACAGAATGCCAATCAGCCAAATCAGATGTGGAAATATCAGTAATATTCCAGTCAGATTCCTGGTATAGCCAACGAGATTGAACATTTACTTGACAAAAAGAACGCAGTTGGTCAATAGTTGCCGAGATAAATTCAGAATGGGATTGCGATATGGGCAGAGTCATATTTTCGTTAAAATTATGGTTGGGCGGGAGTCTTACAACTAACAAATCACCATCATGTCTCCTGGTTCCTCTGGCCGTTATCAAAGCAGACTACTTAACTTTGTCCACCAGCAATCTCGGCGGTTGACACAACAGTGGGAACACACCTACCGACATTTGCAAGTTGCAACCAAGTGGGGTGTGGAACTATTACTTTACCCCGTTTACGTATTATTGAATCCCACAGAATCAGCAGGTAAAACTCTGGAAGGGAAAGAACCACAAACCAGGTTAAAGTTACAACCCCAAGCCGCTACAACTGCTGATACACCAATTCAACAAGTTTTAGAAGCAGTTAAAACTTTACCTTCTGAGTCAGAAACTGCTGAACCCCCCAAAACATCGGCCCCATTGAAGTTTGTGGGATTTTTGAGGTCAAAACTTTTTCGTCATCCTCCTAGCGAACTCTCAAACATTTCTGAAAATTCGCCATCAAATATCCAGCCATATTTGCCAGTTATGCGCGGAATTGCCACAAATTTGGTTAGCCGTAATTTGGTACTTGTCACCGCCGACAATGAAATTTTGGATATTTTGACACCCCAACAACAGGCAAAATTAGCAGACAGGATTATTTGTGAAGTTGGTAATTACTGGCATTCTTGGCAGTTGGCGGAAAATAAACCCCAAAGAAAAATACTACCAAAAATTGACCGGATTTTCGCCAAACTCACTGGTAAAAATTCAGTTAATCTGCCAGCATTGCCTGAAGGTACACCAAAAGATTTACTTAATACTAATAAATTAATCGCATTCTTAGACGTATCTATTGCCAACTGGGAAACCAAAGGTTTATTACCCCTGCAACAGCGCAGTCAGGAAATTATTAAAGTTGCCCAAACTCAGCTAAATATATTTGTTTATGGTAAAGAACAGGTAGCTGCTAGAGGAAATATTGCAGTAGATGCTGATACTTTAGAAACTCAGACATTGAATATTCCGGCTTTAATTGAAGCTGCGATTAATTACTTTTTCGGGGTAAGTAAAGATAAAAAAATTGAGCAGAGAAATAGGGATAGGCAATTAGAAGATAAATTACCCCCTAATCGCCGTTTCCAGAATAAAGGTTTAGTCAAAGATTCTTGGTTGAATTTCAGTGATTTGTTTGGGAACTCCCATCGTATTGTTGAAGAGTCTGTTCAATCCCACAACTTGAGCGAAAGTAAACCAAAAGCCAAATCTGGTTGGTTGCAAAAGTCAAAATCTAGCCGCCATCTCACCCCGACGCAAAAAAAATCTGTAAAAGCCTCTGAAAACTCGAATTCCCAAGCCATAACGGAGGGTCGCCACAATAGCCAAGTTGAGGTACAGCAAGACTGGATAGACGTTGAAGCTACCTTTGTCAGCTATGATAAACATCCATTAGAACAACTTCTAGAGTGGCTTGATCATGCTATACTCTGGCTAGAAGAAATAATTGTGAAAGTTTTTCAATTTTTTCAAAAGTTATGGCGCGGTAAGTAAAAGGAAATTTAGGATTTGTCAGTTTTATCCACAGCGTTTAAATCCCGTAGTATACGCGTGATAGCTGTTCGCTGTTTACTGATTTAATTTGGATGCCACAAATTGGCATGATAGTTATTATAATTAATTTTTATATTTCAAACTTGGATGTTTGGAATTAGATGTTTTTAGTGTTATTGGTGGTTTTTTGCGTGAAAATTATTGTCTACTGTAAATACTTCAATTTTAAAAATCCACTAGATAAACCAAAACAGGAAACATTTGTGGTGAATTTATCGCAAATTCCCAAGGTTGGTGAAACAATTGTCGTTGAAAGAATTTCCCCCCAAAAACAGTTTGTGATTATTTTTGAGTACGTTGTGACAGCAGTACAATTTAATGCTTCTAGGGAATTAGCTGATACGGCTGATGCTCAAGTTAATGCATCTTTGAACCACTGTTGGGAGGGAACATCAAATTTCAAAGTGAATGACTTTTTAGAGAAATAAGTCGCAATAATCCGCCGGGGGTTCAAACCCCCGTCTCATAGCAAAAGTCGTCTAAAGACGACTAGGAAAAGATGACAATCATAGCAATGCGATAGATTGCGTAGCATAGCTATAGAATTAATTAACCACAGATGTAGACTTGTTAGCGACTTCTCGCAGAGTACACAGATGAACACAGATGTAAGATCGAATTTTCCTGATTACCACAAGAGATGATTGAGGAAATGACGGAATAGCTTGAGTCCGCTTCCATCACAGCTACTTCTGGAGGTATTGTGTCGATGTTTTCGACCCGTACCCGAAATAAAGCATGGATGAGCGATCGCAACACAAAACGACGTACTATAG
>REBL01000271.1 GCA_007692755.1 Nodularia sp. (in: cyanobacteria)
TTTATTTTTCACTTATTTATTTTTAGATGGGTTATTTCGCGGTAACAGCCAGCAAATTAAAGAATACCAAGAACTTTTACAGTCATTACTAATTGAACGTGATGGGATAGGGTTATTACCAGAACTTTATTATGTCACAGCCGAAAACGTAGATGCTGAAAGGTTAAAACCCCAAAGTCAAACTCGTGTACCGAACGAAAATGTCCCCTTAGTCTGGGCGCAAAGTTTATATTTTCTTGGTCAGTTATTAAATGAAAGATTAATCGCAGTTGGAGATATTGATCCTCTGGGAAGACATTTGTGTGAAGGCAGAAAACGCGAGGCTTTGGTACAAATTGCCTTGATAGCTGAGGATGAAGATTTACAAAAAAAACTAGAAGTTTATGGAATTGAAACTCAAACACCCAAGCAAGTAGAACCAATTCAAGTCAGACAAGCCGGTGAACTTTCCACTATTTATACTCAAATTGGACGCAACGATAAATTGGGTTTAACTGGTCGTCCGGAGCGGCGGTTGCGGAGTTTAACCACATCGCGATTTTTTCGGATTCACGGTGAGACAATTGTATTTTTACCTGCCTTTTTGGATTCACAGCAGTTTTATTTAACCCTTGATTACCACTTTCTCCTAGATCAAATCAGAAGCGAACTTGCTTATATTCAAGATTATTGGATTGATTTGGGTCGTCCTACCCTGACTTTAATGTTGACCCATACAATGTTAGAAATCGGTTCTGAGGCTTTATTAGAACTGATGCAAGAACTTAAAGATGGTGTGTGTAACAATGTCAAGGTAAAATTGGGACGACTAAATCAATTGATGCTGACAGCCAGGATGCAAAGAATTGATTTTCTCCAAGATGCGGACTTTTCTCAATCATCGGTGCAAAATGCCGGGCCTCGTTGCTATTACCTGGCTTACCATCCTGGGGGAAACTGGCGTTTAGGACATACCCAAGAATTCCAGATGGAATGCGAAACTAACTTAGAGTTGTTGCTTTCTTCTTTGCGCTCATCGGAAAATATCTATGAACAAATCGAGTTATTACAAACTTTAATTCGCTTGCAAGGACTAAATTTTGATACAGGTTTTAACGGGCCGCAGCATCGGGTGACAGCAGCTGATTTACTCGATGAAGTCTACACCAAAGCTGGGGATTTAGGCATTTGGGCAGTGGTACGTCGGGCGGCGGGATTAAGGCAAATGGTTGATATCAGCTTGTCAGATACAGTCACGAGTATTTTAGTCAGAGGTAAGCAAATTGCTGTCGGTAGAGCTTACAGTCAGTCATCACTGATTTCCGTGCCTATGTCCTACAGGGAAATTACTGAGAAAATTAATCATTTCTGTCGTGAAGATATCCGCGATCGCGTCCTCACCCAAGAAATTATTATTTATCTTGGTGTCTTAATTAGATCGGAACCTGAACTATTTCAAGGATTACTAACTCTGAGAGTTGGCTATCTGATTTTGTTAATTACCAGTGAATTAGCGCAAGAATTGGATGTGACTCAAGATGAAGCCTATGAACATTTGATGGAACTTTCGCCCTTTGAGGTGAAAATGCGTTTACATCAAGTCTTAACAGGTTACACAGGTACAAGTAACTTATTACGCCAACAGGAATCACTCCACGTTAAGCAAAAAGAAACTGATATTGCTTGGGTAGTGCTACCGACTGAAAAAGAAGAAAGCACCGTTCCCCCAGGTGGCTGGCGGAGGTTTCGCCAAGCAGAAGGAGCGCTAAACCGTGTACCCAAAGACTTCTTCCAGCAAGTTTGGTTATTAATGAAACATTGTAAAGGGATTGTGATTGGCGATAAACTAGAGCGCCGCAATCGCCTAGAAAGTGGGTTAATGTTATCAGAGATGACCGCCGGCGAAAAGAACTTTGCCCTGAGAATTGAGCATTTACTGAATAAAATTGAAGCGCCAGAATACCGCAAGGTAAATATTGAAGCCTTGATGGAGTTAGCGACAATTGTGGCTAATAATCCCAGCTTACAAATTGAAGAGTATATAGTTTTAGATGTATTAGTGGGCCATGCGGTGCGGTTAGCATGGTTAGAACAACATCCCGAAAGAGGCGATCGCTATGATGAAGACAAAGCCTCAGCCTGGAACTCCTTTTATAACACCTCACCTCAAGATTGTGTGAGTTATATCTTGAAAGCCTTTAGATTCTTAACAGAATTTGTCCAAGAAATTTAAACGCAGAGTCACGCTAAGGGAAACGCAAAGTAGCGCAGAGCAAGATTCTTCTTTGCGTACCTCCGCGCTAACCTCCGGGTACTTACCCTACACCGAACGCCTAACGGCGAATGCGTTTAAACTCTCACTCAACCGACACAGCATCCACATCAACAGTTTCAGTGCTAGGTTCCTCAGAACCCTGACCAGCCTTCCAAGCACCGAGAGCTAATGCAGACACTTCAGAAAATAGCACGGACAAAAGTAAAACATCATCAATTTGACCGAGAATAGGTATAAAGTCAGGAGCAATATCTATAGGGCTGAGTATATAAACTAATGTTCCTAAAATTACCCACCAACGGTACAAGGGATTACGAAGTAAATTGCGATACCAGTTATACAGGAATTGGATTGGAAATTTCATGTGTTGACCCTCCAGTTATTATTAATTTTGACAAACTATTTTAGAAGTTCCCGGTAGAAATAACCGCCCTAGTTAGCAGAGTCATATTTGATGATTCAGAGAATGCAATGATCAATTCGGTTAAACTCATTTTAGAGGCTTAGTTTAATCAAATCATGGAAACTGTAAACATTACTTTATTATTTCTTCCAAAATTTCTACAGCCTTTTTGACATTCTTATACCAATTAAATACACTATTGTAGGTCATACCGACACTTCTACCATGAGCTATTGTATTACGATTAGTCACCACACTATCTATAGAGTCTTTTATTTGATCACCAATTTTGTTGGTGAATTCGCTTTGCCAAATAGGGCTAAATTTGCCTAAGATTTCAGTAATTCTACTCGTTTTACAGTTTGTTATAGATTCTATTTGTTTTGTCACAAATTTTTGAATATTTGGTGAAGCTTTGTCCTCACAATATTTTTCTAATAAAACCCTCAAAGATTCCTCAATGAATCCTGATACCAAGATACATAGATATTTTGACCATTCACTTTTAATCTCTGGTTCTGTGAAATAAGCAACTTTATTAAATAGATTATCTATTTTCTGACGATGAGCTAATATAGATTGATTCATAACTACGTATTTCTATAAAGCTCTCTAACATCCTCCAGCCTCGTCATGAGCTTTTTTTTACTTGTGGTTGAAGGTTTAGCTGATGACCAAAAATGCTTGTCATTAATCAACAATTCGTAAAACTTTTTGAATTTTGAACATTCCAAACCTTTTTCCAACTCTTGAGCAGTTAGAAGCATGATGCTATCAAAAAGAATATTGAATGATTTGTTCTCATAAAAAACTTTAGTTCCTATACAATTTTTGAGGAAAGATATTGTCTTGAAAAATATATTTTTTATCTCATTTTCTGAAAATATATCTAAATCTTTGTTTCTTAACATAAATTGATTAAGAAAATTGGTCATATCGCCTGAATAATTTTCTAAATCGAAATGTAGAGCCAAAAATCTTAAAATATGCTCTTGTTCATTAGCCCGAATATCATCCTTACGATAAAGCTCTCTCCAGGTTTCATTTCTTGATAACTCTTGTAGGAGTTCGCTAAAAGAACCATGATAAAGAGCATTCCGAATTTCCTGTGGTTTTAAGGGAGTCCCAGTAGTATTAAGTCGTTCAAATAGATAAAACATTCCACGTGGATCATAATTTTCAGATATGATGATGCAGTGGATTATTGCATTATGAAGGTCACGTCGCTCCGACGGAGGTAGTGTGGAATAAGTTAAGCCTTCTAACTGTGGGACGACACCTTTAAGCTTAAATACTTTCCTATTAGAAAAAGATTCTTGAAAGAAATACTGCAAGGTTTTCAACCGTTGCTGTCCATCTATAACCAGATATTTTTTAGAAAACTTATCTTTAGCGAGAAAGAGTGCAGGACTAGGAAGACCAAGTAGCAAGGTTTCAATAAAACGTGATGCTTCTTCTTCGTTCCAAACATACTTTCTCTGAAACCCTGGAATAATAAATTCTTCTTCTTCCATACGTTTCACTAATGTATCAACAGGAAAGTCAGCACCGTAATACTCTACTTCTAGCCTTGGTCTTTCGCTTGTTTCTATATCGTAGTTCATAGGTCTTTATACATTTATGCTAAGTAGATTAGTGCTGCGGTTGCACATACTCTTAGATCGTAGCCTACCTGCCAGTTTATAAGCTGCTTTCATTTAAGATCCCCTGGACATCATACTATAAGGTAAAACCATCTAACTTGACCTGAAACAAGTTTTAAGCAGCCAAGAATCGGCTTTTGCTTAAGACATTGCCATAATTTAAATAGGATGGTCGCTATGAGAACCGCCGAAGGCATAGTTTTCTCACCCCAGCATCTACCATACAATTTGAGGATTTCTGGTATATTGTCGCACTCAGCGAACAGCCGCAACCTAACAAGGTATTAGCAACAACTGTTTTAGGAGAATGGTTAGCAATATTTCGCGGCGCAGAATAAAATAGCTCTACCCCAGGTAGTATGGAAGACGCTACTGTTTATCTATCGTTAAATATCTGTCGGATGATTTTGTTTAAGAATATGGTAATTATGCATTAATCTTTAGAATTAAAATGCTTTGGGATTGTTGTTGTAGAAGTGGAGGGAGGAAACCTAACCAGTGGATATTTTAGATTTGTTTGAAAAGGGTGGCCCAGCCATGTGGCCCCTGCTTGTTTTGTCAGTTCTGTCTATAAGTGTGATTTTTGAGCGTCTATGGTTCTGGTTGCGAATCATGACTCAAGAAAAGGAAATAGTGGATCGTGTCCTCAAAGCTGCCCAGGATAGTTGGGAAGTGGCGGCAGATATTGCCAGAAATGCCAGCCATCAGCCAGTAGGAAGATTTCTCTATGCCCCCTTAAGCTACCCGAAACGTGATCCGGAAACCTTTCGACTAGCACTGGAGTCCACCGCTGAAGATGAATTAGCGGGAATGCGCCGGGGTGAAAAACTTTTGGAAGCCATCATCGCCCTCTCACCTCTGTTGGGATTGCTGGGTACGGTTTTGGGTTTAATCCAGTCTTTGCGTTCAATTCGCATTGGCGATTTGGGAACTGAGTCTACCGCTGGTGTGACTACTGGTATTGGTGAATCTTTAATCAGTACCGCTACTGGATTGATTGTTGCGATTATCAGTTTGGTATTTTATCGCCTCTTTCAAAGTTTTGTCGTTGACCAAGTTAAAATTTTTCGCAAAGCGGGAAATGAGATGGAGTTGTTATATCGTCAGTCTCCGCCTGACTATGACAAAATTGCCTCAGTTATCGTGGGGGAATCTTCACGAGAAAGTGCTAATCTTCCCCGCAAGCGACGAGATAAAAAACCGTTTCCTAAACCTCCTGAACCACCAAATAATACACCTGATTCCTTAGATCCTATAGATACTGAGAAATAATTAAGAATTCAACACTTGAACCAGGCGTAATGTGAAACGATGAAAGTTAATCTGCAAACCCCAGTTGAAGAAGCACAAATTCAAATCCTTCCTTTAATTGATGTTGTTTTTTGTATTCTGACGTTTTTTCTGTTAGCAGCTTTGCAATTTACTCGACAACAGGCAATTAATATTGATTTGCCCAAAGCTAGTACAAGTACAGTTTCTGGTGTCGCGTCACAAAGTGCCACTCAAATTGTTACTATTGATGCTGTTGGTAATCTTTACATAGAAAAACAGCCTGTACAGCGAGATCAGTTAGCACAAGGCTTAAGGCAATATCTCCAAGCTAACCCCAGTGGGACTTTAGTGCTAAACGCATCACGAACCACAACTTACAATGATGTGGTGGAAATCTTAGACTTGATGCGGCAAGTAGGTGGCGATCGCGTATCCTTGGGAATTATACCAGGGCCATCTCAACTACCCAACGACTCATTTAATTCACCTAATTTTCCCATGAGTCCAGGAGAAGTACCTGCACCAGTTCCGGAGTTGAATCCTGATATGATGTCTCCAGTTTTACCCAACGAACTAGCGCCTCCAGTACCTGTAACACCTGAAACAAATCCTGCCCCTTAAAAGTAAAAAAGTAAAATTGATCAGCAAGGGGAGATACAAATTCCCCTTGTTTTGTCTTCTACTGATAACTGTTTACTGATTTCAGCTAAACCTAAAGATATACGGAATAAATTCTCTTTATATAAAAATCTCTGTTAATTTACAAATAATTGGTTAAGCTTCAAAAATTTCTTTATCGTCAGACTTAGTAATTTAGCGCCAATCACCGTTCGCGTTCCAAGGTTTGTGGCATGAATATTGTGACGCTTTTAATTGTTTGGGTAGTAACATCTATCAGCTTGTTGATTATTAGTAAACTGCCCTTCGGAGTTGAGGTTGACTCTCCACAAAAAGCCTTTTTAGCAGCGGCAGTTCTCGGTATTGTCACAGCAGTAGTGAGACCAATTTTAAGCCTCATATTCACATTACCAGACTTACTGACTCTTAACTTGTTATCCGGCATTTTCACTTTTATGATTGCCGTTGTGTGTTTTAGTATTGCGGCTTGGTTAGTCGAAGGGTTTCGCCTACGTTTTGGGATCTGGAGTGCTGTACTAGGGGCTTTTACCCTGACGATCATCAACAGCCTCATCTACAAATTGTTAGGCGTGTAAATAATTACTAATTCATAGTTCGTAATTCGTAATTAATTAAGGTGACAACGCCTCAATCTATTTATGGAAAAAATCAACTTTTTTCCGTCGATAACAATTACGAATTACGAGTTATCAATTACGAATTATTCAGTTGGGGGAGCAACTGGGGTACTTGTTTGTTGTTGACGCTGTTCGCGTTTTTTGCGATCAGCTGAAAGCATATCTGCCATAACTATCAGCGCTTGAGCCATCTTTTCTAGGTTAGAACTGTATAGTTCCAAATCCTTGCTGAGTTTTTCATCAGATAGATGTAAGCCAGCCGCAATAGCTTTGAATGCTTCAGTCCGTTGCTTTTCATCCTTGACTAATTCAGGATCGGACTGTTCTAACAATGAGAATAAACCAACTGCAAATAAACGGCTGTATTTAAACTCCTGATTGTTAGCGATCGCTTGCAATTGTGCTTGCAAGTCAGAATCTCGATCCAAATGAGTGGTTTGGCTTAACCATGCAATTAAATCATTCCCTGGTAGGTCTTTAGCTATAGCTTGTAGTCGTTCAGCATCCTGACGGTAGCGTTGCGGGTCTTGTTCTAAAGCTTGACATAAGGATTGGAAAATCGATTCCTGATCCCGTTCTGGGAGGTAGCCTTCCATAAAGCGGTCAAAGCTTGTAACGACACCCAAGGCATAAATTGGATTGTAGGTAAAACCGCTATTGACTGATAGTAGATGCATTTCTACCATCAATTCTTCTACCACCCGACGATAAATCGTGTTAATTGGCCGGGTGTGAAGGGAGTAAAAAGCTCGCTTTGTATCTGAAACAGTACGGACGTTATTCACAAATAAAATGTTAAGAATGTTAAGGGCGACGTTATTATATTTTGTCGCTTAAAGGCTACTTTGCCAAGTTCAGGTTTCCGATCAGTGTCATCTATGAGTTTTGCGCCAAATTTAATTACCCTGGGTAAGTATTTAACTGGTAAATTCGATAATCGAGAACAAGCTTTAGCAGATTCCGCTTGGTTTGTCCATCTACACCTTTGGCAAAGACCAGTGGATCTGTTTACAGAAGACAGTATCACCTTGTTTGCCGAGCAAGCTAATATTGTCAACTTAGACCATCCCTATCGCCAGCGCATTATGCGGTTGATGTCGGGAAGTGGTTCTGATGCACCCTTGCAGCTACAATACTATATGTTCAAAGATCCCAGCGCCTTCAGTGGTGCAGGTCATAATCCGGCTTTACTCAAAACATTGACGGTGGATCAATTAGAGTTACTACCAGGCTGCATCCTCACAGTTACCCAACAAACACTAGCTGCAAACAGCTACAAGTTTACTGCTACTCAACCTCCAAATACTCGTTGCTGCTTTACTTATCTCAACCAGACTGTCCAAGTTTCTTTGGGATTTGAAGCCACAGCCGCAGAATTTAATAGCTACGATAAAGGAATTGACTCGGACACTGGAAAAGCAACCTGGGGAGCAATATTAGGGCCTTATCGCTACACCAAGCGAGAACAGTATTGAAACTCTGTACTTTCTTGTGAAGACGCGATTAATCGCGTCTCTACGAAGCAGTTTCTCAACTAGCGATATTACGGGGTACACCTTCTAAAGCTTCCTCTTGGGTTTCAAAGATTTCAAATACTGTATCCATCATTGTCACTTCAAACACAAGTTTTGCTTCTGGATGTACATTGCAGATGCGGAAACTGCCTTTGACTTTATCCGCATCACGCATCCCCGCCACCAAAGACGTGAGACCAGAACTATCAATAAAATTGACCTGACCGAGATTCACAACAACATGGTGACTGAGTTTAGAAATACATTCCTGTAACTTCAAACGAAACTGCCAAGCTGTGGTGATGTCTAAGCGTCCGGCTGGTGTTAAGACAATAACGGTATTGTCGTCTTGGGTTGTATAGGTGGTTTGTTCTATTTGAATCACTAAGCCTCCCTGTGGCACTAATCTAAATTTAGTTTGGGATTGGTGAGCCAAAAAAACTTGTTTTGAGAATTTTTACTTTCACATCACGAGAAAAATTTCCCGTGAAGTAAGTTAATTGACTCACCAGCCACAAAATTATCCCCTACTGTTACTTGAATTAACAAGATCAGGTGACATATACTACACTTTTTGCAAGCAATACAGTGTAGGTTTCTCAGTAAGTCCAGCGATATCGCATCTGAGATTTCCTGAGCTTTTGCTTTACGTCCCCATGATGCCCCATCGGTGACATTTAGTAGTTTAACTCACCAACAACACTGATGAGTAGCTTTTAAGCGCTGGGTGTCCAATTTGCCCAATCTTGAGGTTTCAGGAAGGTTTCATACAACTCGGCTTCTGGAGTATTGGGTTCTGGTTTATAACCGTACTCCCAACGCACCAAGGGGGGTAAAGACATCAAAATAGATTCTGTGCGTCCGTTGGTTTGTAGTCCAAAAAGTGTGCCTCGGTCATAAACCAAGTTAAATTCTACATACCGACCGCGACGATACAGTTGGAAATTTCGTTCGCGATCGCCATATTCCATCCCATGTCGCCGTTTGACGATTGGCACATAAGCAGGTAAAAATGCTGCACCACAGTCTTGGACAAAAGCAAACAATTCTTCCCAAGTGCGTGGTTCTGGTTTTCCCACTTGATTACTGTATGCAGCCGCCGATCCATGAGGATTAGTACCACCATACAAACCACTGTCACTGTGTTGATAATCAAAAAATAGACCACCAACACCCCGTGTCTCATTGCGATGCTTGAGATAGAAATATTCATCACACCAGCGTTTAAACACTGGATAATACTCTGGGTTATGCTTGTCGCACGCTTGTTTTAGGGTTTCATGTAGATGTTTTGCATCTTCAGCAAAAGGGTAATAGGGTGTCAAATCCACACCACCACCAAACCACCAGACTGGCCCAGCTTCAAAATAGCGAAAATTCAGATGGACTGTAGGCACATAAGGATTGCGTGGGTGTAACACCATTGAAGTGCCAGTCACATAAAAGCTGTGTCCTTCGGCATCTGGTCGTTGGGCTAAAATAGAAGGCGGCAGACTATCTCCCCACACTTCCGAAAAACCTACACCTGCTTGTTCAAAGATAGCTCCATCCCGTAATATGCGCGATCGCCCACCACCACCTTCTGGACGTTCCCAGCCATCTTCGTTAAACTTCCCGACCCCATCTAGTTCCGCCAAATTTTGAGAAATTTCGTCTTGCAACTGTTGCATAAACTGACGAACCCTAGTTTTACCCTCAGTCGGTGGTAAAAACTTCGATGAAGCTGCTTCTACAGTTGGCGTTTGCGAGTTAGTCAACATGGATTCCCGAACCTAAATTACAATTTTCAAAAAGCCACAAATTAATTAATTTAAACATTTGTGGGTCATAGGAGCGAATAATTAGGCTGAATTGGCCTAATTTACTTTTTTCTTACTTGTGAGCATTTCCGCCATTGATGGGCATGACTAAAGTTATTTTCCCTCAAATGCGTATAGGCTTGTATATTGACTGAGTTTTATTTGTACTTCTTGATGTAAACATTCTGGTACCAACACCAGACTTTGGTTAATTAGTCTATCAACAGTCTCTACTTTGAGGCCTTGATCAGGTAATCTGATCCAGGGTTACTCACCATAGCAGAGTTATCAGCAAGTGCATAGCGAGGAGGATTAGGCAGATGCGAAGTTGGTTATCCAAATTCATCCACCGCAAACATCGTCGGTTTTGCGCTTCTCTGGTAAGGACGTATAGAGAAATCAGTTCTGCTTCTGTAGATGAAATGTGGCTTAAGGTAGTTGACTTAACAGACGTTTCCTGGCATCCACTGCTTAAAAGTACCAACGTTCCCTATGGATTAGTACCCAAACCCGGATTGATTTACCAAGCTGTCACCCGCTTTTCCCCCATTCCCATCCGGATTTTCGTAGAGCGGGTTAAACCTAACGAAATGTTAAGTATCCGAGTCATGGCGATTCCTGGAATCGAAGAACGAGTTACTTACCGAGTCGAGTCAACAGTGTGCGGTACTTGTTTATCTTATTCAGTCACCCTCCGGGGTTGGTTATCGCCTCTAATTTGGTCATTATCCCGCCCCTATGCAGATCGTGTGGCACGCTCCCTCGTCGAATCGGTAGAAAACACTGCATTACAAACGGTTTCAGGCAATAAAAATTCACTTTTTTAGGAAGTGGGGGGTGGAAGAGGCAGGGGAGCAGGGTGCAGGGTGCAGGGTGCAGAGGGAAAAGATTGTGATTTCCCAATGACTAATGACTAATGACCAATGACCAATGACTAATGACGTTCCAAAGAAAGTTAAGATCATGGTAGATGATAATAAAATTTTCTTAAATTTTGTTACGGCAGTAACAGTGGAAACAGTATGTACGATGTTCTCGATTCCGGCTCAGTTTTAGAAGTTTTGCGACCAGTAGAAGACCCAGAACTCCGTAAGAGTTTGGTGGAACTGAATATGATTCGCAATGTCAAAATTGATGCTGGCAAGGTTAGCTTTACTTTGGTGTTGACGACACCTGCCTGTCCTTTACGTGAATTTATTGTTGAAGATTGTAAAAAAGCTGTTAACAAGCTTCCTGGTGTTACAGAGGTAAATGTAGATGTAACGGCAGAAACACCCCAACAAAAAAGTTTGCCTGACCGGACTGGAATTGCTGGGGTGAAAAATATTTTCGCTGTCTCCAGTGGTAAAGGTGGCGTTGGTAAAAGCACTGTAGCGGTGAATGTTGCTGTGGCTTTAGCTCAAACAGGGGCGAAGGTGGGATTACTCGATGCCGATATTTATGGCCCCAACGACCCGACGATGCTGGGGCTAGCTGATGCGGAAATTGTGGTGCGTTCCACAGATAAAGGTGACATTCTTGAACCTGCTTTTAATCACGGTGTCAAATTAGTCTCAATGGGCTTTTTGATTGACCGAGATCAGCCAGTGGTTTGGCGAGGGCCAATGCTTAATGGTGTAATTCGTCAGTTTCTCTATCAAGTGGAATGGGGAGAACTGGATTATTTAATTGTGGATATGCCACCGGGAACCGGCGATGCTCAATTAACTTTAACCCAAGCAGTACCGATGTCAGGGGCAGTAATTGTTACCACACCGCAAAATGTGGCGCTGTTAGATTCACGTAAAGGTTTGCGGATGTTCCAGCAAATGAATGTGCCTGTTTTGGGAATAGTGGAAAATATGAGCTACTTTATTCCCCCAGATATGCCAGATAAGCAATATGACATCTTTGGTTCTGGTGGTGGTTCCAAAACAGCCACTGAGTTGGGCGTGCCTTTGCTGGGGTGTATCCCACTGGAAATTGCCGCGAGAGTAGGCGGTGATAGCGGTGTGCCAATAGTGGTTGCTGATCCTGATTCGGCTTCGGCTCAAGCATTAAAGGCGATCGCACTGAATATCGCTGGTAAAATATCAGTTGCAGCTCTGACATAATCAATTGTAATTTTTGTCTGATTCCTGGGTCATAGCCTGGGAATACAGATCAACAGTAGGTAATAAAAATAAAGTCTAAAATCGCACAATGTTGTTAAAACGGTCGCGCCCCAAAATTGGCTGGAAGTATTGGTTTAAGCCTTGGCAACAAGTAGATTGGCTACTCTTTCTTTTGACAATTGGTGTCAGTATGTTTGGTGGACTGATGATTCTCAGTACCGAACTAACCCAACCCGTGGCTGACTGGTGGTGGCACTGGACAGTGGCGGGAATCGGTGTTGTGATTGCATTGTTTTTAGCTCGTACCCGGTATGAAAATCTGATTCAGTGGCATTGGGTAACATACGCTATCACGAACGTCAGCCTGATTGCTGTGATGATTATTGGTACTAGCGCTAAAGGGGCGCAGCGATGGATTACTATTGGTGGTTTCAACGTGCAGCCTTCAGAATTTGCCAAAGTCGGGATAATTATCACCTTAGCGGCTGTGTTACACAAGCGCACAGCTTCCACTCTTGAAAGTGTATTTCGCGCCCTAGCAATTACTGCTATTCCTTGGGCATTGGTTTTTTTACAACCAGATTTGGCAACATCATTGGTATTTGGTGCCATCGTCTTAGGAATGCTGTATTGGGCAAATGCTAATCCTGGCTGGCTAATACTGATGATTTCGCCGATCATTTCTGCCATTCTTTTTAGTATAAGTTGGCCTTTGTCAGAGCCAATAGTTTTATTTAATACAATATCTTTCGGATTTTTAGGATTAGTTTGGGTAGGGGCTATGGGCATTTTGGGTTGGCAAACTCTGCCCTGGCGTAGATTTGGCCTCGGTGGTATTGGTGCATCAGCTCTCAACCTCTTAGGTGGTGAATTGGGAGTTTTTGCCTGGAACCATATATTGAAAGACTATCAAAAAGACCGTCTGACTGTATTTCTTAAACCTGGATACGATATTTTAGGAGTTGGGTATCACCAACATCAATCTCGCATTGCCATAGGTGCTGGTGAAGTTTGGGGATGGGGTTTGTTCAAAGGGCCAATGACACAATTAAATTTTGTCCCCGAACAACATACAGATTTTATTTTCTCCGCAGTGGGTGAAGAATTTGGTTTTGTGGGTTGTTTAGTAGTGTTGTTTATTTTCTGCTTGATTTGCTTTCGCCTATTACGTATAGCTCAAACTGCCAAAGATAACTTTGGTTCTTTGTTAGCTATTGGTGTTTTATCAATGATTGTGTTTCAGCTAACTGTTAACGTGGGTATGACTGTTGGTTTAGCACCTGTAGCCGGAATTCCCCTACCTTGGATGAGTTACGGACGTTCAGCCATGTTGACTAATTTCATTGCTTTAGGCTTAGTCGAATCAGTAGCAAATTTTCGGCAACGACAGAAGTATTATTGATATTATTTGTGGGGTGGGCATACTATGGCTAACGCCACGCTACGCGGTAAGCGCAGCTATGCCGTAGGCTTTACGGCAAGCTCAGTACAAGTCTTGCCCGCCCTTGTCTAAAAGTAGCAGATTGAGATTAATTTAAGTCAATGTTTGAAGTTTCGGTTCCATTATTCTGTACATAAACATCTCTGATGGGAAAGGGAATTTGGATGCCTTCTTGTTGATAGCGTTTATGCAATTTCTTGATAAATAAATGTTTAGCCATGCGCTGGTCAAAATATTCGTTTACCCGCATAGATAATTTAAAATCTATACTAAAATCATTAAAGGTATGAAATCTAATAAAAGGTTCAATCTCCATTAATTCTGGAGCAATTTCTTCCATGACTTCTTTAGCAACTTCTATAGTCACTCTTTCAACTCGTTCTAAATCGCTATCGTAACCGACACCTACATCCATTGTTAAAGTAATTGCTTTAACAGGTAGGTGATAGTTGGTGAAAATGGCTGAACCTAGCCGAGAATTAGGTACAATAATTATATTATTTTTGATTTCTCTAATAGTTGTATTGCGCCAGGTGATATCTGTGACGTAACCTTCATATCCATCGTCTAATTTGACATAATCTCCAGTTCTCACTTGCTGAGAAATAATTAGATAAAACCCAGAAAATAAATTTGTCAGTGTATCTTGAAGTGCTAAACCAACGGCTAAACCACCAACGCCTAAAGTGGTAACTATGGGTGTTATTTCCACACCTACAGTTTGCAATAGCGCCAGTGTTCCTAAAATTAAAACAGCAGTTTTGGCTAGGTTAGAAATTAATGATGCGGGTACTCCTTCTGTTCTCTGGATGAATAAATTCACAAAACCAGCAGTTAATCTAGCCAAGACTAACGTGACTGAGTAGAGAAATATGACGGTAATTGTTTTTTGGAGAAGGCTTTTAACGTCATCGTTGATATTAAGAGATGAATAAATGATTGCACCAAAGAAACCTGCTAGAGAAAACCACAAAAAAGTCATGCGGTGTAGGGCTTGAAATATTATCTCCCCCCCTGGGATTTGTTGTTCAGTAACAAGTTTCCTCAGTTTTTTAAAGATGACTTTTTCACCAATTAGCCCAGATAGCAAGCCAACTAGAATAAATGCTATTGGTACAATCCATTGCTTTATCATTAGTTTTCGATTTGAGATTTTGTTTGATTAATGCCATCATTGCCAGATTTTACCTTGTTTCCTCATTCCCCACCCTCTACCCTCACCCGCTAATTTTGGGGTGGTCGATTAATTAGTATATTTGGAATCAGGCTATGGTTGATAATAAATATTATGGAATTACCAATAATTTACCATCCAGATTATATTGCACCACTGCCAGCGGGGCATCGCTTCCCCATGCCTAAGTTCAAACAACTCTATGAATTGCTTTTAGCTGAAGGTGTGGCGCAAACAGGACAATTTTACACACCCAAGCGCCCATCCTCGGAGTTAATCGAGTTGGTGCATACTCCAGAGTATGTTGAAGCATACTGTGAGGGAACCCTAGAACCCAAAGCACAGCGTCGTATTGGTTTACCTTGGAGTCCAGAACTGGTAAATCGTACCTGTGTAGCGGTTGGTGGTACAATACTTACTGCACAGATGGCATTAAGTCAAGGGTTAGCTTGTAATACGGCTGGTGGTACTCATCATGCTTTTCCTAGTTATGGTTCTGGTTTTTGTATTTTCAATGATTTAGCGATCGCTTGTCGAGTGTTACAAAAATTAGGGCTTGTACAGAAGGTGCTGATTGTGGATTTGGATGTGCATCAAGGTGATGGTACGGCTTTCATTTTTCAAGGGGATGAGAGTGTGTTTACTTTTTCGATGCACTGTGAGGTGAATTTTCCGGGTACTAAACAAGTTAGTGATTTGGATGTTCCCCTAACGGTGGGTATGGAGGATGATGCTTATTTGCAAACTTTGGCGCATTATTTGCCAGATTTGTTAGCGGATGTCCAGCCTGATTTAGTATTATACGATGCCGGGGTAGATCCTCATATAGGCGATCGCTTGGGAAAGTTGGCTTTGAGTGATACAGGGATTTTTCGCCGGGAAATGCAGGTTTTAAGTACCTGTGTGGCTGCTGGTTATCCTGTGGCTTGTGTGATTGGTGGGGGGTACGCTGATGATATGAAGTCTCTGGTTTGGCGACATTCTTTGCTGCATCGGGCGGCTAATCAGGTTTATCATCAATATAGATTATGAATTAGTTTCACGCAGAGGCGCAGAGGCGCAAAGGAAGAGGGAGGAAGAGATTTCGGCGCGGTTTTATTCTGTGGTTCTTTATTTGTTCCTTAATGGCTACACTATATGAGTGACATGAGTAACGAACCGCATTCGCGTTAGCGTCTCCCCTTGGGAGAAGGACGCAAAGTACACAAAGAAAGAAGGAAAGAAGGAAGCAAGAATAAATTCAATGTGGTTTTATGATGAAATATTATATATCTTTATCTGTGTTTATCTGTGTTTATCTGCGTTTCTTTATTTCTTCCTCAACAGCTAAAGTTGATTATCTCACTCTATATCAGTAATTTTAAGAGTATTTATGCCCACTTTTTCTAACAATCGTAATTTCCAAGACTGGAGCTATAAATGTGTTGGAGCAGTGGCGAAAAATGAGATAATAGATTTATTGGGTGATCAAGTTTGTCTGTTTTATGTGCGTCGTCAAGGTGCGGGTAAACATCAAAATGAGGAAATTTGGCAGTTAACAATTGCTACGGATAGAGATGATTTTCCTTTACCTGGAAAGCTGGAAAAGCAAGGTAAAACTTTAGGGTTAATTGCAGCTATTCAAGAGGATGGACGTGGTGGGTTAAAGGTTTTATCTACTCGTTTATTACAAGTTTCACGGGGACACGCTGATGGTTATTCTGTTCCTTTTTCTTTGCGTCTCTTACCTCATGAGCAACATCGGTTAGGGATTCCGAAGGCTGCATTGGCACGTGTGGAAAAGATGCCAATCTGTGGTGATCATATCCCGACTGAAGACCAATTGCAAGCTTGGAAGGCTTTTTTACAAGTTGAGGAAAATATCGCTAAGGCGCGTCAGTTTTGTGTGGCTTTTGTGGGTAATGATTATGGCAATAATAACAGACAAATTACTTTTGAGGTAGATGTTAATTCGGCTACTCTTGATGGTTCTGAACAAAATTATTTAAATGTCTCTAGTTTCTGGGAACGGGTAAAACGTTCAAAGAATCAAGAAGTGAAGCTTTCGGATACTGTTCCTACAGGAAAACTCACTTATAAAATTCCTAAGTTTGGTTCTATTGAAAAAGTTGATCCGAAAAATTGTTTAATTAAGGTGAAGGTAGAACGGGAATTAGCTGAATATATCGCTACACAACGTTATCAGCCACCTGTGAAGGGATTCTTATTTTTTGATGCTGCTGGTGATATTCAACAAGTTCGCCGGAAGAAGGAAGCTTTAGAACAATTAAAGCACGGAAATACTCAAAATCCTTATTTGGGTAACTTTTTATTCGACGCTTCCCAAGCTAGACGGATGAAGAAAACTGTGGAACTTAAAGCAGATGATTTGTTATTATCTTCTGCTAATGCTGGACAAAAAGCCGCAGTGGAAAAGGTGTTAGCGTCTGAGGATTTAATTCTGATTCAAGGACCGCCGGGAACTGGTAAAACTACGGTAATTGCTGAAATTTGTTATCAAATAGCTTTGCGGGGTGGGCGTACTCTCATCGCTTCTCAAGCTAATTTAGCGGTGGATAATGCTTTAAGTCGATTAGTTCACAACCCAGTTATTCGGGCTGTTCGCAAAGGACGCGCTGAGAGAGTCGGGGAAGAAGGACAGCCATTTTTAGAAGACCAAGTTATTGAAACATGGTTGGAAAATACGGCGACTGACTGTGAAAGTAGTTTGGCTAAACGTTTAGAAAATGTGCGAGTTTTTGGAAATTTGTTGGCAGAATTACCACGATTTACCGATTATTTTAACTTAGAGTCAGAACGAAATCAGCAACAAATTCAATTAAATCTGGAAAAGGAAACCTTAGCCGCAGACTGTAAAATTCAAGCAGCAACTTTTGAGGAAGGTTTAACTCGGAAAAATCAGGTAGAATCAATTCAGTTAGGTTTAGATTATCTCCTAGAAAATGCACCGCATATTAATTGGGAAGCGCCAGAAGTTACAAATTGTCTACCCTATCTTCAGCCTTATACAGAAAATAATCTTGTCGTCCAAGATTTTTTAACCCATGTTCGGGAAGCTATTCATTATACTGATGAACTGGGTTTAGTTCGTCCGGGTTATGGTGCTTTTGGTTTGGCGGTTTGGTTGCGTGAAGGTGTAGCTGATAAAATTGCTGATTTTAACATCGCATTCGGTTACGCCCAAGATGCTATTTTAATCATGTCGGAAGTTGCAGAAGTGGTTTCGGCTATTCCCCAAAGTTCTCAAAATCTCAATTCACCAGAAATCGATGAACAGGAATTTCTCAGCACACGAAAAATTTTACAACAAACAATTCAAGGTTGGCAAAATCGTCAACGGGAAATTGATTATGTGATTGCAGCTATTAAGGAATGGAAGTCTACTGCACCTGTGGTATTATATCAAATAGTTAAAGAATGCCAGATGTCGGGACAAACATTAACTGAAGATTTGCTACAATTGCCATTGGGTTTGTTGATGTTTGCTAATCAATTAAAATTAACTATAGTCCCCAAAAAAATTCAGCTTAATTTACCAGATTTTCCCGCTTTGCAAAAAGCCTTAACTTATGAAACAGAAGGCGGCTTTGTTGATAGAATCGGTAAACAATATCATTTCAGTTACTTTTTAGAGCAAAATTTTAGTCAAATTCCTATCCTGTTATCGGCAAGCGATCGCACTCAATGGCGTAAAATCTATGAAGAGTTCAAAAATTATCAACTCCTCAATCCAAATCAACGCCAATTACTGGTGGAAAATACGCAGTTGTTTCTGCTGAGAATGCAAACAGTATATGGTAAAGCTTGGGAATTAAATAATCTCGACGCTACTGTAAAACAAGTGAGTGAAGACTTACTTTCAAACATCCTCACAAATGCGCGTGAATGTATCAGACGAGTTAAGACTGAAACTGACAAGCAGCTTGAGTCTTTCCAGCAGCAATTAATTGAACTGGAAAGACAAAGAACTACTCAAGCACAAATATCTGCTACGTCTTCTCAAATTGAAGCAGCAAATATCAAGCTAGCACAGATTATCGAGATTTTGCAACTACTCAACCAGCAGCAAAATGTCCCAGATAAATTACGGGCTTTAGTTACAGGGTATCTGACAACGCAATCAAAAATTTGGGAACATTCTTCAGAATTTGCAACTCAGGTCAAGGCTGGAATATCTCATCTCAGCATTTTGGAAGCTTTAATTTCCTTAATTGCACCTTTCCCAGTCTTAGAAAACATCAAAAATTCTTTAGATGAGCAAGTCACAATTATAGAACAAGAAAATACACTTGCTCAAAAACAACTCAAAAAAATTCAAGCCCAAATCAAGAAATTAGATAAGCAACCAGAGATACAGCCAAGTGAAGATTTAATTTTATCAAGAAATTGGTGGGAAAATTTCTGGGAAACCATACCTGATAAATTTCAACCAGCAGACATCCATCCAGATTTATTTAACCTGGAATTTTTACTCAGCGTCAAAACTCAGTTTGATGTTTGGCGAAATCAACTCACGGAAGAGGAAACTTATCTCAGCCGCTACCAGGATTTTACCAAAGATTGGATTGCTAAAGTTAAAAATCCCTCAGAGCGCGATCGCAACGATTTAAGACGCATTTATTTAGATAACGCTAACGTCGTGGGAATCACTTGCGTACAAGCTGCAAATTACAACTTTTCCCAAGAATTCAAAGCCTTTGATGTCGTTATCATCGATGAAGTCAGTAAGTGTACTCCACCAGAGTTACTTATCCCAGCTTTAAAAGGCAAAAAATTAGTCTTAGTCGGCGACCATCGACAGTTACCACCGATGCTTGATACTAGCACAGTGGAAGAAGTTGCCCAATCTTTGGGAAGTACAAAAGCCGAACTGCAATTTTTAGAAGAATCATTATTTAAAATTCAGTTTGAAGCTGCGGATAAAAGCGTCAAACAAATGCTGAATACACAATATAGAATGCACCCTTTTATTATGGGGGCGATTAATCAGTTCTATCAGGGTAAACTAGAATGTGGACTTTTGGAACCTGACACCCAACGCGCCCATAATTTAGCAGGGAAAATTATCCAAAAAAATCACCATCTTGTTTGGGTAAAAATGCCCAGAGAAGATGAATTTAAAGAAGAACGGGAAAATACTTCTTATTTTAACACTCGTGAAATTGATGTCATTGAAAACCTTTGTCAGCAATTCGAGGAGACTTGGGCTGCTAAAATTGCCAATGGGGAACCCAAAAAGGAAATTGCTGTAATTACATTTTATGGCGCACAATTGAAAAAAATTGACGAACGTTTACAACCTGAACTTTTTCCGTCCTTGGAAATTCGCACGGGTACAGTTGATAGATTTCAGGGAATGGAACGCGCTGTGGTAATAGTAAGTATGGTGAGGAATAATCATCAAGGCGATGTCGGTTTTGCCAAGAAACCAGAACGAGTAAATGTGGCTTTTTCTCGCGCCCAAGAATTACTGGTAATTGTCGGTTGTCACGATTTATTTACCCGCCAAGGTGGAAAAGTCGGAGGTATGTATTTAGAGATTTCTCATACTGTAGATAGTCAAGGAGGTTTCGTTGATGTTTCTCGCTGCTGCGGCTAAACCTATTGACGACAAACTCATAAATTTAGCAGAGGAAATTACCGCGCAAAATCCTGACTTATCAGTTTTAGCCGCTAGGGAATTTCGTTATAGTTTGCATCAAACTCCTGTAGAGTTATCTATTAAGGAACCACGCGAATTTAACGTACTCGAAGAATTTATTATCCGGGCTGGAATTGAATTTACACCTCCACCCACAGAGGACGAATTAGCATCTATATTAGGACTTGATTCTATATTTGTCCGCAGTACAACTGCAAATTTGCAAGCTTTACAAACTTTATCTGCAACCTCGCCGATTACAGTTACAGATGAAGGGCGTGATTTTTACGCCAAAGGTTCTGTACCACAGCTTCCCTATCCTATCCAAATATATGCTGTTTCCGATGCTTTAGATGGCAAGCTGACATTTCACGCTGAAGCATTAAATGATGCTCCTTTAAATCTACCTGATTTAGCCGATTTTATCAAAATTGCCCGCAAGATTAATGATATATCTGCTTTATCAATTGAGAAGTTACAAAAATGTATTCAGTTGTCAGGTTTAGATTTTCATGTCCCCGAAATCGGTAAAATTGTTACTAGCTGTAAGGTTATCGCCCCAGCGCAAATAATTTGGAAAAATATCTCTTTGTTTGTAATTAGCGATGCTGGAGAAAATAAATTAAGTATCCAAATCAGAAACGGGAAGGAAATTTTAGCCTCAGCATCCAAACGCATGGAGGTGTTGCAAGGTAAAGGTAAAATTCCTTGGCAAGCTTTATGCAAATTGTCCCATGAATCCATTGAGTTGGAGCGTGAAGCTACTCTAAAATATAAAAATGCCGAAATAGAATCTAGGCTAGCGAAACTTAGCCAAGAAGCTTTAAAATTAGGCGATGCTGAAGTTATTCCCGTTTTTGAAGAAGTTTTAAAATCTGCAAAACGTCAAATTATTATCTACTGTCCTTCGTTGAGTAAAGCTGTTTTCAATAAAGAATTTTTGAAGCTTTTGCAAAAGTTAGCAAATAGCGGTGTGTGGATTTTAATTGGCTATGGAATTTCGCCAGAAGCAGCAGATGTAGAAAAAAAACTCCGCGCTATCAAAACGCCTCATGATTTACCCTCGGTACAATTTTTCTGTATGGGAAAATCCCATGTTAAAGAAGTTATAATTGACCAAAAAAATAATTTTTATGGATTCTTTGATTCTGTAACCTGTGGTGGTGAATATTTACCAAACGGTGAGTCTGTTTATCAGGTGACTATTCCCCAACAAGTAGCCGAAGCATATCAATTTTTGGCTCATGGTTGCCAAAATCATGCCCAAAAGCAATATTCCATTGCTTTGGAAAAACGCGATTTTCAATTAGCTGCTGAAGCTTTGTGCGTTTGGGGGGCGTTGAATATGCAAAATATCGCACTTCAGAAAATAGCAGAAAGCAATTGGTGGGAAATTCTCCCAGTGTGGTTGAATATCGTATTTCACGATTTAAATTCACATAAAATTCTAGATGATGCCATAAATTTCACAGATGCACTTTCTCTGCTGAGTCAGCTTTCTGGGGAATCAGCTTTTATTGATGAGTTACAGCAGGGATGGCGAAAAGTTATTCAGGCGATCGCCTTTGTGCAACCTGAATTTGCTTTAAGCTTACTTAATGAGCAAGTGTGGGCGGATTTTCTCCGTCTCAATATCGCTCAGGAGCATGATTCGCGCGATAAGTTTATTTTACCACAAAGTTTGCCTCCAAGGAAGAGGAAAGGGAAAAGTTGAGGTTTTGGTGGGGGGAAATATGGATTAGTGTCACGCATTAGCGTTCGCGCAGCGTGCCGGAGGCTCTAGCGTTCGCGTAGCGTGCTGTAAGCTCTAGCACGAAGTGCGTTAGGCGCAAAGGCGCAGAGGAGAGGAGACTATCTCTTAACGGATGTTCTTTATCCCCCCTGCTCCCTGCTCCCCTACCCTTCGGGAAGCTTCGCTAACGACTGCGCTCAGGGCAAGCCTGCTCCCCTGCCTACCTCTGTGGTTCGTTAATCCTTAAATAATTGTAAATTTTAAGTTAATTTAAATGTAGATGCAGAAATTCGTCTAATTCGATACAATTCATAGATTAGGAGAGGCGAGGAGAACAAAGTGGTTCTATTAAAAGGCTTCGAGATTGAGATGTATACTGGTACGCCTCAAGGTGAAATAGTCGGTCTCTCTGACAAGATTGTGGCTGCTTTGGATGGGTTTGTGCGGGAACCGGATAGCCGCAATGTGGAATACATCACAGACCCATTGCATAAATACGAAAACTTATTGTGTGCTTTGTTACGTCCTCGGCGCAGGTTACGATCTTTCCTTCAGAGTTTGGGGAATTATACTCTGATTCCAGGTAGTACCTTGTCTTTGGGTGGCAGCGATCGCTTTTATCGTTCTGACCCCACTAACCCCTATCATGACTATATTGAAAATACCTACGGGACGAAAGTAGTCACCGCCAGTGTTCATATTAATATCGGCATCAGTGACCCAGAAATATTAATGCGGGCTTGTCGGTTGATTCGTTTAGAAGCCCCTTTATTTCTGGCTTTGAGTGCTTCATCTCCTTTCCTGGATGGCAAAGCTACCGGTTATCATTCCAGTCGTTGGGCTGTGTTTCCCCAAACTCCCGCCCATGTACCTTTATTTACTAGCCACGCCCATCATATTCAATGGGTGGAGGAACAAATAGCGGCGGGAACTATGCAAAATGTCCGGCATTTATGGACATCGGTAAGACCAAATGGCGATCGCCGTCCTCATGACCTGAATCGCCTGGAATTACGCATTTGTGACTTGGTTTCCGATCCGATTGCTTTACTAGCCATTGCAGCCTTCCTAGAAGCCCGTTTGTTGCAGTTAATCGCAAACCCTGACATTGATCCTTTAACTCAAAGCATTTTTGACCCAGAAGAATTACTTGCTCTCACCGTCAGGAATGAAACAGCCGCAGCTACTGCTAGTCTCGATGCTCAATTGACCCATTGGCAAGACGGTAGAACTATCCTGGCTAGAGACTGGATTTCTGAACTATATCAAGAAGTTTGGGCGATCGCGAAACAACATGGTTTTAGCTGTTTCCTTTCTCCTTTGCAGAAAATCCTCCGCGAAGGTAACGAAGCCCAACAGTGGTTACAACTCCACGCAGTCGGGTTTGACTCCCAGCGTGTTATTACTCAAGCTATTGTCGCCACGGAAGAACGCGAAGTGGAACTAGAAAACAAGTTGTGTTCACCTCTGCTAGCTTAACTCTTCTGTCTTCATCCTCAAGATAGATTTTGCGAGAGAAACCCCAAAAATCTTTTCTCTCCCAAAAATTCTTTATGCTTCATATCAGCCAAAATATTTCAGAGAGTAGGTTTGGGGAAAAATTTTCTTTTTTTAAAAAAAAATAAATTCTAGGTGTTATTTGAGATTTATTAGCAAAACCTATGAATCGACTCTACCTAATGATAGAGTTAGAAGATTCTAAGTATATACTTATACAAACAATAATTAACCGGACAATGCCCCAGGTCGTTTTAGTTTATCCGCAAATACCCCCTAATACAGGCAATATTGCGCGTACTTGTGCCGCTACAGGTACAGAATTACATTTAGTAGCACCTTTGGGGTTTGAAATCAGCGATCGCTACCTCAAAAGAGCCGGTTTAGATTACTGGCCTTATGTCAAGCTGCATCATCACGAATCTTTAGAAGCCTTTCAAGCCGCACATCAAAAACGTGGAGGAAGATGCTTAGGCTTCACTGTTAGGGGCAATTTTAATTACGCCAACTTTCAATTTCAAGCCGATGATTGGCTGCTGTTTGGTAGCGAAACCACAGGCTTACCATCAACAATTCTCTCAGATTGTGATGCTACACTTTATATTCCGATGGCAGAGCCTCATGTTCGCAGCTTAAATCTTTCGGTCAGTGTAGCCGTAAGTTTGTTTGAAGCCCGTCGTCAGTTAGGTTATTTACTTTGACGACTCGTAAATCATACCTCAAAGGTTTGTTAAGTATTAATACTTAATAAACCTTGACAATATCAATCCCACAGAGTGATTTATTCCAGAAACAGACATTCTGGGTAAACATAAAGTATAGTAACAACTTATACAAAAAATATATTTTCCGGATTTATAGTGATAAATACTCACCAAAATGAGCAGGTTTATATAAGAAATTTGTATATCAAATTCGAGAGGATACCGAATTTGCATGATAAATTTTGATGAACTTGAATCGGCATCACTAGAGGAATAAAAATGATCAAACCTTTTCTTGTCATGTATTTGAGCTATTTTTGTTGAATAGGTAATTTCCGGGAGGACAAAAGTAGTCAGAAGTTTGTACGGTTGATTTTTAAGGATGAATCAACGTAAAGTCACCTGTTGAGAAGGCGGATCGAGTAGAAAAACCTTGAAGATATCTACAACAGAGGCATTGCTTTGACTGAAGTTGGATTCACTCTTCTTGCTGACAACCGCAATGGGCTTGGTGAATATATAATAATTATTCTTCAGTCCTAGCAAGCGTTGCACAATCAGAGAAGACAACTGCTCAAAAGCAAAAGTTCTATGGTGTGTAGGAGTGAAGTGGACAAGTAAGCACAGCA
>REBL01000112.1 GCA_007692755.1 Nodularia sp. (in: cyanobacteria)
ATGCTATTGACCGCCAAACCATGATTAATAATACTTTTCGTGGTTTGGGTCAAACTCAAGATTCACCCCTTACCATCCAAAGTCCCTTTTATCTTTCACCTGAAGAAGGACTAAAAACCTACGATTACAATCCAGAAAAAGCGCAGGAATTGCTCAAAAAAGTGGGATTTAAATACAATGCCCAAGGACAACTATTAGATGCCGAAGGTAACCGCGTTCGCTTCACTTTACTGACGAATGCCGGAAATAGAATCCGCGAAGCAATGGGAGCGCAAATTAGACAAGATTTAGGCAAAATTGGGATGCAAGTTGATTTCACTCCCTTGGCATGGAATACTTACACAGATAAGCTAGCTAATACTCTTGACTGGGATGCTTCTTTACTAGGATTGACTGGTGGTTTAGAACCGAATCATGGGGCTAACGTCTGGAACCCTGAAGGGGGATTACATATGTTTAATCAAAAACCCCAAGCGGGACAAAAGCCCATCGAAGGCTGGGAAGTTGCGCCTTGGGAGGCCAGAATTGGTGAACTTTATATCCAAGCTGCTAGGGAATTAGACGAAGCGAAACGAAAAGAAATTTACGCCGAAACTCAAAGGATTACTCAGGAGAATTTACCGTTTATTTACTTGGTTAATCCTTACTCATTGTCAGCAGTGCGTAATAAATTTTACAATATTAAATACTCAGTTTTAGGTGGTGCATTCTGGAACATTTATGAAATTCAAGTCATTGAATAAATTTATTTGGCTATTATTGTCTACTTCGTGATCTTTTCATCCTTTCACCTAAAATTACTGTGACTCAACCTGAAAATTTGCGATCGCTCCTGCAAGCGGTTGCCAATGGTAAAGTTAGCCCAGAGATGGCATTAGATTCACTCAAAGATTTAGCCTATGAACCTGTGGGTGAGTTTGCCAAAATTGACCACCATCGCGAACTCAGAACTGGTTTTCCAGAAGTAATTTGGGGACCAGGTAAAACTCCCGAACAGATTGCTCAAATTATGGAGGTGATGCGCCTGCGTAACTCGGTGGTAATGGCAACCCGCATTGAACCAGCAGTTTATACTGCACTGCAACAAAAGATTACAGATTTGCAGTATTACGAATTGGCCAGAATTTGTGCCATTACTCCTTCTAATATTGAACCTAAGATGGAGGGGTTAATTGGTATTCTCTCTGCCGGCACTGCTGACTTAGCTGTAGCAGAAGAGGCGGCTGTGACAGCAGAACTTTCCGGCTTTCGTGTACAGCGTCTTTGCGATGTGGGTGTTGCCGGGATTCACCGCTTGCTAAGTAATCGCCATTTGATTGAATCATCATCAGTTCTGATCGTTGTGGCCGGAATGGAAGGCGCTTTACCTAGCGTTGTGGCAGGTTTAGCGGATTGTCCGGTGATTGCTGTTCCTACCAGCATCGGTTATGGCGCGAGTTTTGGCGGTTTAGCTCCCCTATTAACAATGCTCAACTCCTGTGCGGCCGGTATCGGTGTAGTAAACATTGATAATGGGTTTGGTGCTGCTGTTTTAGCGGGGCAAATTTTGCGAACAGCGGAGAAATTACGCATGAAAACTTCTGCATCTTGAGTGGTTACAGTTAAGTTATACTTGGGGTTTCAATTACATAGTCAGTGTTGATCGGGTAGAAACCAACAACTGGCTACTAATAATTGCGGTCTATCACCCATCATTTACCAAGCTATGAACTACTTCAGCGGTGTAATATCTCAGTTCGTTTGGCAATTGCCAGTAAATCTGACGATGCTAGCTCAAAACATTAACGATCCAGACATTCTAGGTCAAATGCAACAAGCTTGGAATAACTTTGTACTAACAGGTCAAGTGTGGGCGCTGTTGATTGGTCTGGTCATTGGCTATATTCTGCGGGGTCTTACAAGTTACGGTTGATATGAGTAGGGAGTGGAGAGTAGGGGGTTTGTGATAAATTCCTTTTGGTATTCCTAAATAACCACTCCTCATTCCCCTAATAATTTATGACCAAAGAACAAACCTGGAGTCAACGATTTGAATCAGCATTGCATCCAGCGATCGCGCGTTTTAATGCCAGTATAGGTTTTGATATTGAATTAATCGAATATGACCTGACTGGTTCTCAAGCTCATGCCAAAATGTTGGCTCACACAGGTATTATTTCCCCAGATGAGGGGGAAGAACTGGTGGCAGGTTTAGAACAAATTCGCCAAGAATACCGCCAGGGCAAATTTCAGCCGGGAATTGATGCGGAAGATGTCCATTTTGCCGTGGAACGGCGATTGACGGAAATTGTGGGTGATGTGGGTAAAAAGCTGCATACCGCGCGATCGCGTAATGACCAAGTTGGCACTGATACTAGACTTTATCTCCGCGACCAAATCACCGCAATCCGGGGTCACTTGCGGGAATTTCAAGGTGTGTTGCTGGATATAGCCGAACAGCACGTTGAAACTTTAATTCCTGGCTATACTCACCTACAACGCGCCCAACCCCTGAGTTTAGCTCATCATCTCTTGGCATATTTCCAAATGGCACAACGTGATTGGGAACGCCTGGAGGATGTAGCCCGCCGAGTGAATATTTCGCCCCTGGGGTGTGGTGCATTAGCGGGGACGACTTTCCCCATTGATAGACATTACACAGCCGAACTCTTGCATTTTGAGAGTATTTATGCTAATAGCTTGGATGGAGTGAGCGATCGCGACTTTGCCATTGAATTTCTCTGTGCTGCTAGCTTAATCATGGTTCACCTCAGCCGCCTTTCCGAGGAAATTATTCTCTGGTCATCTGAAGAATTTCGGTTTGTCACCCTCAAAGATAGTTGTGCCACGGGTTCAAGCATAATGCCCCAAAAGAAAAACCCCGACGTACCAGAATTAGTCCGAGGAAAAACCGGGCGGGTATTTGGTCATCTCCAAGGAATGCTGGTAATTATGAAAGGGCTACCCCTGGCATATAACAAAGACCTCCAAGAAGACAAAGAAGGTTTATTTGACAGCGTGAACACCATCAAAGCTTCTCTAGAAGCAATGACAATCTTGTTGCGAGAAGGCTTAGAATTTCGTACCCAACGTTTAGCAGCAGCCGTAGCCGAAGACTTTTCCAATGCCACAGATGTAGCAGATTATCTAGCCGCAAGGGGTGTACCTTTCCGAGAAGCTTATAATCTCGTAGGTAAAGTAGTAAAAACCAGTATAGCCGCAGGTAAACTTTTAAAAGATTTAACCTTAGAAGAGTGGCAACAACTGCATCCGGCATTTGCCGCAGATATTTATGAAGCAATATCCCCCCGTCAAGTTGTCGCCGCCCGTAACAGTTACGGTGGCACTGGTTTTGCACAGGTCAATCAGGCAATTGCTACAGCCCGCGCTCAAGTCGAAGTGACAGGGCTTGTCGAAGAATCGAAGTGATGGAGCTTGTATCCCTTCCTGAATCCTTCCCCCTTGCCCCTTGCTCCCTGCTCCCCAGCCTCTTTTGGTCACCAGATGTCTAATTAACAAATCAGGGCGGACATAATATATATGTCCGCCCTGAAAATTCAAAAACTCAATTAGTAAAGATTTCAACAGACACCTTAAGAATCGGTATCAGTTGCTGCTGCTCCTGTTCCTTCTTCCTCCTCACTCTTCGGAGGTCTTTGTTGGAACCTTCTCTGCATTCTTCCTGTAGTAGTTCGTTTACGAAACTTTCTGGCATACGCCTGGTTCCGTAGCGCCTTTTCTTTTTTCGGGTTACGGCGCTTGGCCATGTTCACCTCATTTAATAAACAACAAAAAAGTGCAACTAGGCATCACATAAGCAATATCAGCTACTTATGTCATTGATATACTTTTGGCCTAGTCTGAGTAATCCATATACTTTTAACAGTATACTAGTCTATCGTATTTAATTTATTTATGTCAATAGTACCCAGAATTGTTTCTTCAGTCCCAAGTGTTGGTCATTGAGATATTTGATATGCTGTGGTTAAAATCTGAGATTAACTGCTACTTTTAATCAGACTTATAGTATTTTTAATTGAAAAAGGTAGTATTTTTAATTGAAAAAGGCAAATCAACTCAAACCTAAATGTATAAATAAATACTTAAATCAAATAATTTTCGGCGACAAATGGGAAGATTGAGATACAATACGGACTTATGAGAATAAAATCCTCAACTACAAGCATATTTGTGTTACACAAAAATTAACCATATTCTCCTGGATTTTAGGTAAATTGTAGGAAATTAGAGAACACAACACACATACATAACTTAAGTTTGAATGTTCTTGCTTTTTTTTGCAACGGTTGTCCAGTCCACACGTAATTTATGGCGTGTCGGACAAACGGTATTGGGGATAATTTTCCGTCACCCCATTACTGGCGCTAGTATCATTCCGATATTACCAGACGGTCGAATTGTGCTGATTAAGCGGCGCGATGATGGTTGCTGGGCGTTACCTGGAGGCATGGTGGACTGGGGAGAGGATATTCCTAAAACAGTAAACCGAGAATTGATCGAAGAAACTGGACTGAATTTGGTGAAAATTAACCGTTTAGTAGGAGTTTACTCAGCGCCTGACCGAGATCCACGCATTCATTCAATTTGTGTTGTGGTTGAAGCCGAAGTTCAAGGGACAATGGAGATTCAAGATACTTTGGAGGTGATGGAAATCCAGGCTTTTGCTGTCAATTCCTTACCTCTAGGAAGAATGTCTCATGACCACACACGACAGTTAGAAGACTACTTGAATGGTCTGACAACACTGGCTTAAAGCTATTTTTGATTTGAGATTTAACGTTAAATTAAAATGGATACCCTATTCCGTAACTCCCGGAGGAAACTCTCTCAAGGGCTATTATTCTGGCGCGAAGCTGGTGAAGGCACGCCTGTAATTTTTTTACATGGTGCTTGGAACGATAGCAGTCAATGGTTATCAGTGATCGATTCACTATCTCAGCATTTCCATTGTCTCTCACCAGATTTATTAGGATTTGGTGAGTCAGAAAGTCCTAATGTTCATCACTCAATTGATTTACAGGTGGAGTGTATTGCTGAGTTTCTGCAAGCTGTGAGACTAAAAAAAGTGTACTTAGTCGGCTATTCTCTTGGCGCTTGGGTTGCGGCTAGCTATGCTTTAAAGTATCCAGAGCAAATTTCTGGTTTAGTATTACTAGCGCCAGAAGGTGTAGCCATAGAAGGACAAGAAAAATATTCGCAGAAAATGCGAAAATTAGTGAATAGTCCCTTAATATTATCGAAACTCTTAAAATTGTTTCGACCTTTAAATAAAATTTGGGGTTTAAAAGAAAAAATCGACAAAGATTTTAGTCTGCGTCAGAAGTTTTTAGAATATCCGACCGCCTGTCAGTTATTGTTCCACAGGCGGCAATCGGAAATTGAAGCAGAACTGTTACATAAAAGATTGCACTTGATGGAAGTTCCAGTTTTAATTTTGCAAGGTGGTCAGGATTTACTAGATGCTGTAGTTAAAACTCAAACTTACACGCAACTGCTGCCTCAAGTTGAGTTGCAAATAATTGCTCATGCTGGCAATGATTTACCTGGTTCTTGTGCTGGGATTGTAGCTAGAGATATTCAAAATTTTATTAAAGCGAATTGAGTATCTCCCGCATTCCCCAAAAAATCAAATTGGGTTCTACAATTAAACGCGCTGCAATTTCTGGAAACTGAAATTTAAGATAGTTTACTAATAAGTTGCGATCGCCTCCTTTAATGACAATTTTGCCTTCAGGAAATAACTGCGACCAATCTGTAATAAAATCTTTTATTCCAGCTAATAAAGTGTAAATGATTCCACTTTGAATTGCCTCTGCTGTATTCATGGCAAAACGTGGCGGTAAAGAGATAATTTCTGTTTCTAACTGTGGTAATTGTCCGGTATTTTGACCTAAAGTAGTAAATTGCAAACCCAGTCCCGGAAGAATTGCGCCTCCTCCGAAAGACTCGTTAGCATCCCCACTTGTAAAAGTGAGTGCAGTTCCAGCATCAATTACTAATATTGGAAAACCCCAAGTTTTTCCAGCCCCCCACAAAGCCAGCGCCCGGTCAATTCCCAAAGTGGGATACATCTTTAATAGGGGGATTTGCTCTAAGGTAATCACGCGCACATGAGGGTGAGTTTGCCAAAGTGCTGTTTGCTGGGGAACGACAGAGGCTAAAAAAATCGGGGGATGGGGGACATTTTTGCCGTCTATTTGCCTAAATTTTTGGCTAGGAGGGAAAATTTCTGGTGGTAAATCAGCAAGTGTTTGACATTGAGCTAGTTTCTGTGTTGATGACTCGGAGAAATGGTCAGTATCCCAAGTTTGATTGAGGGTTTGACCGATAAATAATGCCCAGTGCAACCGTGAATTGCCAATTTCCAACGCTAACCACAGATTCTCTCTGTGTCCTCTGGGTCTGGGTGGTTTCACAGTTTTAATTTTTTTAAGTCAATCATAGGTTTTTTAATAAAGCTTAACAATCAAGGCGTGTCACAATACAACCAGAGGAAAAAATACTCATTGTGTCAAGGAGGCCAGCTATGGTAGCACTCACCGAAAGAACAGAAAAACGGCTCACCATAGAGACTGTGGAAATTGCTCAAGAAACGATGGCAATTCGGTCTTTAGATTGGGATCGCGATCGCTTTGATATTGAGTTCGGTTTACAAAACGGTACAACCTATAACTCGTTTCTGATTCGCGGTGAGCAAACTGCTTTAGTTGACACTTCTCACGAAAAGTTTCGCCAGTTATACTTTGATACCCTCACAGGATTAATCAATCCCACAGAAATTGATTATCTGATTATCAGCCACACCGAACCAGATCATAGCGGTTTAGTGAAAGATTTGCTGCAAATGGCTCCAGATATCACTGTTGTGGCTTCTAAGGTAGCAATCCAGTTTCTAGAAAATTTAGTTCATCAGCCATTTAAACGTCAAATTGTCAAAAATGGCGATCGCTTAGATTTAGGCAATGGTCACGAATTTGAATTTGTGATTGCCCCAAATTTACACTGGCCGGATACTATATTCAGCTTCGATCATAAAACCAAAATTCTCTACACCTGTGATGCTTTCGGGCTGCATTATTGCTCAGATAGCACCTTTGATGAAGATTTAGCCGCGATTGAAGCAGATTTTAAATATTACTACGAGTGCTTGATGGGGCCAAATGCCCGCTCAGTTTTGTCTGCCCTGAAGCGCATGGGTGAACTGAAAACCATTGAGATGATCGCCACTGGTCACGGCCCCTTATTATCCCATAATGTTCAAGAGTTAACTGGACGCTACCGCACTTGGAGCCAAAGCCAAAGCAAAGCGGAAACAGCCGTGGGGATATTCTACGTTTCAGAATACGGCTATAGCGATCGCCTTGCCCAAGCAATTGCCAAAGGTATCAGCAAAACTGATGTCGCTGTGGAAATTGTGGACTTGGGCGCAGGAATAGATTTACAAGAACTGCGGGAATTAGTCAGCCGTTGTACAGGAATTGTCGTCGGGATGCCGCCCGCTGGAAGTAATACCAATATCCAAGCCGCACTCAGTACAATTATCGGATCTGCCACAGCAAAACAAGCCATCGGCATCTTTGAAACAGGCGGTGGAGATGATGAACCGATAGACCCGCTGCTGAGTAAATTCCGTAACTTGGGTTTAACAACCGTTTTCCCGGCAATTCGGATTAAACAAACCCCCACAGAAAATACTTACCAACTTTGTGAAGAAGCGGGTACAGACTTGGGACAATGGGTAACACGCGATCGCAGCATCAAAGCGATGAAATCCTTGGGTGCAGACCTGGACAAAGCACTAGGTAGAATCAGTGGGGGACTATATATCATTACCGCCAAAAAAGGCGATGTTTCCAGTGCTATGTTAGCCTCCTGGGTTTCTCAAGCCAGCTTCAAACCGTTAGGATTATCGATTGCAGTCGCCAAAGACCGGGCAATTGAATCACTCATGCAAGTAGGAGATCGCTTTGTCCTCAACGTCCTAGAAGAAGGCAATTACCAAACACTCATGAGACATTTCTTAAAACGGTTCGCCCCTGGTGCTGATCGCTTTGAAGGTGTGAGAACTCAGCCAGCCCAAAACGGCGCTCCCATCCTCACCGATGCCTTAGCCTACATGGAGTGTGAAGTTGTGAGTCGGATGGACTGCGGCGACCACTGGGCAGTATATAGCAACGTTTATGAAGGACGAGTTTCCAAACCAGAAGCACTAACGGCCGTCCATCATCGTAAAGTTGGCAACCATTATTAAGCGGGGGAGTGGGGAGTGGGGAGTAGGGAGTAGGGGGAAAACCATCAGAGTTTAATAGTCTCAAACTAACGTGAAAGCCTTGTAAAGAACCCCACCCTACTTTTGCTAAATACTTAAATAGCAATATGAAATGATGCAAAATAATCACATCACCAATCATCTTAACTCCAGTCCCCCCTCCTCGCTTGCGGGGAGGGGGTTAGGGGGTGGGGTCTCTTGGCAAAGCCCACCAGACCTCTGGAAACAACTTAAACCTTTTGCCAAACAGATGCGGACTGAACCCACATTAGCAGAAAAGCAACTTTGGCAAAGATTAAAAAATAAACAACTGCTAGGTTTTAAGTTTCGTCGTCAGCAGGTTATTGATAGATTTATCGTTGACTTTTATGGCCACGAAATCAAATTAGTGATTGAAGTGGATGGAGAAGTTCACAATTGCACTCAAGTAGAAGATGCTATTCGACAAGAGTTTTTAGAATCTTTGGGTTTGCGGGTGATGAGGTTTAAGAATGAGGATATTTTGTTCAGGATAGAGGGTGTTTTAGAGGAAATTGCGCATTGCTTGGAATAAGACCCCACCCCTAGCCCCTCCCCGCAAGCGAGGAGGGGGATAAGAGTTATGAGAAATAAGAAACAAAGCTATGTCAGAAAATAAACCCCGTGATGTTCAAGTTCTTCCTATTGGGACAGATACAACTGTAATGCGATCGCGCAGTTGGTCAAGGCTAAGATTTGAAATTGAATATGCCCTAGCCAAAGGCACAACTGCCAATTCCTATCTAATTCAAGGCGATAAAATTGCACTGATTGACCCTCCAGGAGAAACATTTTCCTCAATTTACCTGGAAGCATTGCAGCAACGGATGGATTTAACCACCATTGATTATGTAATTCTGGGTCACGTCAATCCCAACCGCGCCGCCACTATCAAAGCTTTATTAGAACTAGCACCACAAATTACCTTTGTTTGTTCTAATCCTGGGGCAAAAAATTTACGCGGTGCTTTAGAAAATCAAGATTTACCAATTATTATCATGCGGGGGGAAGAAACCCTCTATCTAGGTAAAGGACATGATTTACAATTCATTCCTACCCCTAACCCCCGTTATGCAGACCAACTCTGCACTTATGACCCACAAACAGAAATTCTTTACTCAGATAAACTATTTGGGGCGCATATTTGTGGGGATCAGGTATTTGATGAAGGCTGGGAGACAATCAACGAAGACCGACGCTATTATTTTGATTGTCTGATGGCTCCCCATGCCCGTCAAGTGGAAACAGCTTTAGATAAACTGGCTGATTTACCTACAAGAATGTATGCCACTGGACATGGCCCCATAGTCCGTTATGGCTTAATCGAACTAACTAAAGCTTATCGGCAATGGATTCAGCAGCAAGCATCGGCTGACTTGACAGTAGCGCTAATTTATGCCTCAGCTTATGGAAATACAGCTACATTGGCTCAGGCGATCGCTCGTGGTATTACTAAAGCTGGCGTAGCCGTAGAATCAATTAATTGTGAATTTACAGAACCCGAAGAAATCCGCGCTGCTGTGGAAAAATCTGCCGGTTTCGTGATTGGTTCACCTACCCTGGGCGGTCACGCACCCACCCCAGTCCAAACAGCATTAGGAATTGTCCTCTCCACCGCGACAAACAATAAACTTGCTGGTGTTTTTGGTTCCTTTGGCTGGAGTGGTGAAGCCGTTGATTTAATTGAAAACAAACTCAAAGACGCGGGTTACAGGTTCGGTTTTGATGCCATTCGGGTCAAATTCAAACCCAATGATGTCACCTTACAATTGTGTGAAGAAGCTGGAACTGATTTCGCCCAAGGGCTGAAAAAAGCCAAAAAAGTGCGTGTTCCCAGCCAACCAGCGACAAATATAGAACAAGCAGTGGGGCGCATCGTGGGTTCTCTGAGCGTCGTTACAGCCAAAGAAGGCGATATATCCAGCGCCATGTTAGCCTCTTGGGTGTCTCAAGCTAGCTTTAATCCTCCTGGTTTAACCATAGCCGTGGCGAAAGACCGGGCGTTAGAAACGCTCATGCACTCAGGAAATAAATTTGTCCTCAACATTCTCCCAGAAGGCAAACATATAGGCTTGATGAAACACTTCCTCAAACCTTTTGGCCCAGGACAAGACCGATTTGGTGATGTCGCTACGGAAGAAAGCGAAAGTGGTTCTCCCATCCTTGCTGATGCTTTGGCATATTTGGAATGTTCCGTACAAGGTCGGTTAGAATCGGGTGACCATTGGCTGGTTTATGCCACGGTAGATAATGGCAAAGTATTAAATAAAGATGGTGTGACAGCCGTACATCAACGTAAAACGGCAAGTCATTATTAGGCATCGACCGAATTTAAATATGTTTTTTCTAAAATCCTTGTAGGGACAATTCACGAATTGTCCTGACATTTTTTTGTCAAAGGATACTTAGGGGGTTGCAAAAAATATTAAAAAACCGCCCACAACCCCAGTAAATACCTGGAAAGATGCAAGCCCTACGTAAAAATACAGCACTTTGCAGGTAGATGAGGTACAGATATTAATACTAAAACTCTTGTGGGGTGGGCATCCTGCCCGCCTTAGCGCTCTTTTATGACTTTTGTCGGATAAAAATCATCCACCCTTATTTTCAAAGAGTTTGATGAATTTAGGCGTAGCGACGAATATTTTATTTTTTTAGAGTCATAAAAGAGCCTTAGTGTACCTCTCAAAAATTAAATATTCTGTATGTCTTCTTTACCTTTAGTTAACCTGAACTATTTATTTCCTTAACCTTTAACCGATATTTTCTGAGTGTACTTGTAGTTTTGGCTTGTTTCTATCCTGTTAAAAAATTTTGCACACCCTTTCAGGGTAAGGATTGAAGCTTGTCTCTAAAAGCCAAGTGTTAAATTAATTCTGGAAAATATGACCATCAACATCAAAAAGCTTATCGGTTTGATTGCTTTATCCGCCGCTCTTTTGGTAGCGTTGGCGGCTCCTGTAGATGCAGTTTTGCTCCAATCTATTGGTACTTATCGCACAGGCATATTCGATGATACGGCGGCGGAAATTCCTACTTATGACCCAGATACCCAACGGTTATTTGTGGCCAATGGAGGTAGCAAAAGCATTGACATTATCAGTATTAAGGAGCCAACTAATCCTTCACTTGTGAGTACTATTGATATTTCAGTCTTCGGCAGTAATGTTAATAGCGTGGCCTTTAAAAACGGCTTGTTGGCAGCAGCAATTGATGCCGACAACCCCCAAGAACCAGGAAAAGTTGTATTTTTTAATGCTAATGGTGATTTTCTACAGTCTGTGACTGTGGGAGCTATGCCCGATATGCTCACTTTTACACCGAACGGTACTCGTATATTAGTAGCAAATGAGGGTGAACCTAATAGTGCCTATAATGTTGACCCTGAAGGCTCAGTTAGCATTATTGATCTGTTTGGTTCAAATAGTCGCATTCCTGCTGCTGCGGTGCGGACGCAACTTTTTAACTCCAATGCCAACATAGCCAGACGTTTGAATCCCAGTGTCATTAATGTAGGTTTCACTAAGTTCAATAGTCAAATTGAGCAGCTACGTACTGCTGGGGTGCGAATTTTTGGGCCGAATGCGACTGTGGCACAGGATCTAGAGCCTGAATATATAACGGTATCTGAGGATTCTCGCAAGGCCTGGGTAGTGTTGCAAGAAAACAACGCGATCGCAGTCCTGGATTTGAGCAATAATGAATTTACCAACATTATTCCTTTAGGCTTTAAGGATCATAGCCTGCCAGGAAACGGTATTGATGCCAGCGATCGCGATAATGCGATTAATATTGCTAACTGGCCTATCCAAGGTATGTACCAACCCGATGGTTTTGCCTCCTACAAAGTTAGAGGTAAAACCTACATTGTCACGGCTAACGAAGGCGATTCGCGTGATTACGCTGGTTTTAGTGAAGAGGTGCGATTGGGTAATAATCGGTATCCACTCGACCCTACCGCATTTCCCAATGGGGCGACTCTCAAGGAAAACGACAATTTAGGTCGTCTCACAGTTACCACAGCACTGGGCGCGAATAGTGCTGGTAGATTTGAGAAAATATACTCCTTGGGTTCCCGTTCTTTCTCCATTTGGGAGTGGGATGAGGCTAACAGCAATCTTCAGCAAGTTTACGATAGTGGCGAAGATTTTGAACGAATCACTGCCCAGAGATTTCCTGAGTTCTTCAACTCCAACCACCGCGAGAATAGCTTTGATACTCGCAGCGATGACAAAGGCCCTGAACCAGAGGATGTAAAAATTGCTAGAATCAATGGTCGTTCTTACGCTTTTATCGGACTGGAGCGCATTGGGGGAGTAATGGTTTACAACATCTCTGATCCACAAAAACCTGTCTTTGTCAACTATTTTAATAACCGCAACTTTACAGTTCCTACAGATTTCAATGGTGAAACTAACCCAGCCGTGGGAGATTTAGGCGCAGAAGGTCTACTGTTTATCCCTGCTAAAGATAGTCCCAATGGCCAGCCATTGTTAGTTGTAGCTAATGAAGTTAGTGGTACAACAACCCTATTCTCGGTTAACTTTTCTAGAGGTACAAGAAGATCATTCCGCCAGCCTGGATTTCTCTTGGGGATTATGGCATTTGGTTCAATCAGCTTAATGAAGTTGCAACAGAAGCGCTAGAAAAATTTCTTTGCGACTAGGATAATTGAACTGCTTTTGGGACTTCCAGAAAATAAATTGCCCCATTTCATCAGACCATCTTTGTTCTTTATCCCCCCTGCTCCCTGCTCCCTGCTCCCCTGCCTACCTCAGCAATGGGATATTTTTTTAATTGGAAGTCCCTTTGTAGTATTGGCATCTTGCGGCTAGTTTTTAGACAAGCAAGATGCTCAACCCATTTGTGATTCTACACGAAGCGTTCGATTCTCTTTTCTAAATATTGACCAATCATCAATTGCTCACCAGCACGAGAGATTATTGTCTGTCTGGTGCGGTATTTGCTCCCAATAAGTTTTAATTCCTCCTCAAACACTGAATCGTTGTACTCAGTTCGCAAACATAGTGTTTTAGTGTTGGGGAAGTAATAGTTGGCGGTGACGGGTTTGGATGTGGCAAAACCTCGGTCGCGATACAAAGTATTTCCCAAAACTCCAAATAATGTGGAACCTTGAGACTCTTTTCTATTCTTTAAAACATCTGTACTATCCCAGGTGACCTCCGCACCACAGATTAAACTTACGGAATTTGGCAAATCGTGCATCTGACCCAGATTTTGCAATTCATCACATCCTGATTCTAAAAACCGGATGGTGATCAAACTTTCCATTTCCTTGGTTTCACCTTTTGGCAAAGTATAGTAGCGTCTTTCAGATATCCACTGACCGACTGATTCTTGGAAAAAATCTGTAATCTGGGATTCGTCAACGGTTTGTGCAAGTTTTAGTGGTGATGTCACTCTTAATCGTCCTCGCTTCAGCAAAAATTGGCATTACCTATATAATACATGGAGACAAAACGCAAATTTTAGTTAAAAAAATTAATACACATTCATAAATACTACTGCATTTGCCACATTATGTATATTTATGTAAAATTAGATATCATTCTTCAATAACACACAAATCACAGGCAGAATCAAAAAAACTGGTATAAACGGCTATTTTAAATTGAGTAACGTTGGAGTAAAAACCAGATAACGGGCAAATATTTATCCTAGAATCATAATTTTTTCAGTTGCTAAAAAATATTCACTTTTGCATAGGCAGCATAATGGTAAATATTTTATTAACTGAATAATAAAAAATTAAGCAACAAAAGCTGTAAAAGTAGCTCTATATATTCATGCCTCTTACAAATTAATCATATCCACACAGACAGTTGAAGCATAAAACTCCCTTTTAGGAGCAAATTACATGATTTTGGATGAAAAAATGCCTAAAAAACAGGCGAAAATGCCAAACTATAAAGGCTCCTTAGACCAGATCAATCATCAGCAATTGCATTCAAATTCCCCCACAAAACAGTGGACAGAAGCTGCTAATCGTCCTTTATCTAGATCGATTTTATTCATTACTTCTGTGCTAGGGATTGGACTCTTGACGGCTAGTTGTGGATCTATGCCGAAGGAATCTGCTAAGGCGCAATCTCAGCAAGGTGGTCAGGGATCTCGCGGTAACAATGCCATACCTGTAGATGTAGAAATAGCTCGCACTGGCTTGTTACGGGTACAAGCCACTTATACAGGGAATACTACGCCATTTCGCACTGTGTCATTGCGATCGCAAGTAGAAGCCAGACTATTGGCTTTGAACTTAGACGTAGGCGATAGAGTTAACCAGGGGCAGAACGTCGGACTGTTAGATGATGCCATCCTATTAACATCATTAAAACAAGCAGAAGCCGAACTAGCCGCCCTGGGGTCAGAAGTCGCCAGAGCCAAAACTCAGGTCAGTAATGCCCGTGCAGAAGTTGAAAGAGCGCGATTAGAACTAGTGCAAGCCCAAGCCGACTCCCAACGGCAACAAGAACTCTTCCAAGCCGGGGCGATCGCGCAACAAACTGCCGAACAAGCACGTACCCAAGCCCAAACATCTGCCCAGTCACTACGAGCATCAGAAGACCGGGTGCGTACAGAACAGCAAGCCGTCGCCGCTGCTCAAGGTAGAGTAGTAGCTCAACAAGCCGTAGTTGCTCAATTCAAAGAGCGCCGATCTTATGCTCGCTTAATATCCCCCATCACTGGTGTAATTACCCAAAGAGTCACAGAACCCGGTAATCTTCTCCAACCAGGGAATGAAGTCTTGCAGATTGCCGACTTTAGCCGTGTAAAAGTCGTAGTGCAAGTTTCTGAATTAGAACTGTCGCAAATTCAAGTCGGACAATCCGTGCAAGTCAGCTTAGATGCTTACCCCAATGAATCATTAATGGGCAGAGTTACACGTATCTCTCCAGTTGCCGATGCTACAGCGCGTTTAATACCAGTAGAGGTAGTAATTCCTAATAGCGAAAACAAGATTGGCAGTGGACTCTTGGCCAGAGTCAGGTTTGAACCCCAAACATCAGAGCGAGTAGTGGTATCTCAAGCAGCGATTCAAAAAGAAGCAAATAATAATTCTCCTGACTCCACAGCCGCTAAAAGCCAGTCAGAGGATCGCAATGCTAAAGTCTTCGTAATTACAGACAGAGAAGGTAAAACCAAGGTAACGACGCGTGCTGTTACTTTAGGGAACAAAGCTGATGGCAATGTAGAAATTGTCTCTGGCTTGGCAGCCGGGGAACCTTATGTTGCTCGTAGTGGTAGACCTTTAAAGGATGGTGACGCTGTAGTTCTTTCCAATTTGTCAAAAACAGCCGAGTAAAAATTAAAAACGACTTTTTGAGGTTTTCATTTAGACCTTTTAATTGGAGATTAGCAATAGATGCAGGAAACACAAAAGGGCGGCGGATTTAGTATCAGTACTATTTCCATCCGTCGTCATATCGGCACACTTATGCTGGCTCTGGCAGTATTGGTAATGGGAGTATTTTTTATTGTCAAATTGCCAGTAGATTTACTACCATCAATTACTTATCCCCGAATTGGTGTACGGATAGATGCACCAGGAATTTCTCCAGAAGTAGCAATTGATGAAGTCACAAGACCTTTAGAATCAGCTTTTGCCGCCACTGAAGGAGTGCTACAGATTTTTTCTCAAACTCGTGAAGGACGAGTAAGTTTGGATCTGTATTTTCGACCAGGGGACAACATTGACCAAGCCTTAAACGATGCTACAGCCTCCTTTAATCGAGCTAGAGGCAGCTTACCAGACACTATTGAAACACCGCGCTTATTCAAAGTTGATCCTTCCCAGTTACCAGTTTATGAATTTGCCTTAACTTCGCCCTCCTTAGACAGCCTTGATTTGCGGGTTTTTGCCGAAGAAGAACTAGTTCGTGAACTCGGTGTTGTTCCCGGAGTCGCCGGGGTAGATGTATCGGGAGGAGTGAAGGAAGAAGTTAGAGTCAATCTAGACTTGGATCGTTTGCAAGCCTTAGGTGTGGGTTTGACCGATGTCTTAGATGAACTCAGAGACCGCAATCAAGATGTTTCTGGTGGTCGGCTTTTAGGGTCTAACTCCGAGCCATTAATTCGGACTGTGGGGCGTTTCCAAAGTGCTGATGAAATTAAAAATTTGTCTTTTGAGGTAAATTCTACGCCTGCATCCTCAGATGGTAATTCTCCGCCCCCAGTTTTGAATCGCCGTGTTTATTTACGAGATTTTGCTGAAGTTATTGATGGCTCAGAAAAACAGCGCATCTACGTTTTACTTAACGGGGAACCATCTGTTAAAGTCAGCATTCAAAAACAGTCAGATGCCAACACAATTGATGTTGTTGATGGTGTAAAAAATCGTTTAGCAGAACTCCAAGCATCGGGTGTAGTTCCTGAAGGGACAATACTCACAGCGACCTTGGATGAGTCACAGTTTATCCGCAATTCCATTTCTAATGTTGCCACTTCCGGGTTAATTGGGACGGGACTAGCTGCTTTTGCGGTTTTACTATTTCTTGGTTCCCTGCGACAAACTTTTATCATTGTCATTGCTATTCCTTTAGCCAGTTTAGCCGCTATTATCTTAATGGGAATATTTGGCTTATCCCTCAACGTTTTCAGCTTGGGTGGTTTAGCTTTAGGCGTGGGTATCGTGGTAGATAACTCCATCGTCATGTTAGAGAACATCGCCGAGGGTGCAGGTATGACTCCCGGTAAAGATACCAAAACTCGCCTGAATTCCCAACAACTGATTCTACAAGCAGAAAAAAGTAGTCGGGAAGTAGAATCAGCCTTAATTGCTTCTACCAGTACAAACTTAGTGGCGGTGATGCCATTTTTGCTCATTGGCGGCTTTATCTCACTGCTGTTTAATGAGTTAATTCTCACCATCACTTTTTCTGTAGCCGCTTCCATTTTGATTGCGGTCACCATTATTCCTATGCTGACCTCCCGCACCTTGGCATGGAAATTTTCTAGTGGGTTGAGTAAGTTTTGGCTGCTAGAAGAATTTAACAGCCGTTTTGATACAGCTACAAACAGATATAGACGGTTTTTGACTGATATATTGCATTGGCGATTTTTAACAGTCGCGATCGCTATTATCATCTTTGGCGGCGGTAGTTTGTGGATAGCTCCGCAAATTCCCCAAGAAATCCTACCGCGCATAAGTACAGGACAAGCTAGATTAAATGCTCAGTTTCCACCAGGTACGCCCCTAGAAACGAACCGCAAAGTTATGGCGATGGTGGATGACATACTCTTGAAGCAACCAGAAACTGAATATGTCTTCTCTACAGCTGGCGGTGCGCTTTTTGGGACAAATGTCAATGCTAATCCCCTCAGAGGTACTAGCACTATTACCTTGAAACCAGGGACTAATACTGAAGCTTATATAGAACGAGTCACAGAAGAATTTAACCAGATGAATTTAGTGGGAATTCGTCTGCGCCTTTCTCCTGGTCAAGTGCGGGGTTTAATTCTCAGTAACTCCCCTGTTCGTGGTGCTGATGTTGATATCATCCTTCAGGGTAATGATACAGATAACTTAGAACAAGCTGGTCGAGAAGTCCTAACTGCCTTGGAAGATAGAGCCAGTTTAGTCAGATTCCGTCCTGATGCTGATGACCGTCAACCAGAACTCCAGGTCATTCCTGACTGGGACAGAGTAGCCAATTTTGGTTTAAGTACTAGAGACATTGGCGACACAATTCAAACGGCTATCGAAGGTAGTGTACCCACCCGACTACAACGCAGTAACCGCTTAGTTGATGTCAGAGTGCAGTTGAACGAATCATCACTACGAGAAGTTTCTCAATTAGAAAGATTACCTTTGTTCGTTAACAACAATCGCCAAGTGCGCCTGAGCGATGTAGCCACAATTACTGAAGGACAAGCGCCTGGAGAAATTCAGAGGATTAATCAGCGTCAGGTAGTTATACTTGCAGGTAATTTGATTGAAGGAGCTAACCTCAGTGATGCTTTTACTCAGGTAGATACTATATTAGACAGTTTAAATTTGCCTGAAGGTGTGAGTGTTTTACCCAGTTCGGCGGCGGCATCGAATCAAGAACTACAAAACTCGCTGAAACTATTAGGTGGATTAGCTAGCTTTCTCGTTTTTGTGGTCATGGCAGTGCAGTACAATTCACTCATCGACCCCTTGGTAATTATGTTGACAATTCCTCTGGCTTTAGCAGGGGGAATTTTTGGGCTTTACATTACGGATACTGCCATTGGCGCAACCGTCATCGTCGGGGCAGTGTTGTTGGTGGGTATTGTGGTTAACAATGCCATCATCATGGTAGAACTAGCAAATCAAATTCGTGAACGAGACAAAGTTGACAGGAAAACTGCAATTTTGCAAGCTGCTCCTCAACGCTTACGTCCCATCTTAATGACCACCATCACTACAGTTTTAGGTATGTTTCCCCTGGCTTTGGGAATTGGGGAAGGTTCAGAATTTCTGCAACCATTGGGTGTGGTCGTATTTTCGGGTTTGTCTTTAGCCACATTGCTAACCCTGTTTATCATCCCCTGTTTTTATACTATGCTGCACGATTTATTACATTGGCGTTGGGCGAAGCCAATTTTAATCCATTTGGGTGGATGGAAGAAAAAGTTCGACTAAGGAAAGTTCGCTTAACTTCCTAGAGGCTTTTGTAATTGTGTAGAATATAAAACTTTCGTAGGGGTGCAAATACTTGCACCCTTATAATGTATTGCAACCAAAATAATCTCTGCAATTATGGCTCTATAGGATGTGAGCATAAAAATCCTGAAGACCTTGATTTTGAGTAATTCAGACAGGGAATGAAAGCTAACTACATTCTTGAGGATGTATTGACTTTTCTATTAGCCCTGCTGTCCCAATACTTCTGGGTTAACCTGCAAGCAGAGGGGAGATAGTTTCCCTCATTCCCTTGCAGGAAATGGGGGTTAGGGGGTTAGGTCTGCTTTATCCGAGAAGTATTGCCTGCTGTCCAATCTAATTGGACTACCTTTATCCTGGCCTTCATTATGAAAAAATTTAGCCATAATTTAGAATAACCTATTGCCCAACTGTATATTTACACTGTAAAATCAATCAAATTAATTAAGCATAAGTTTTATATTCTGCCATATTTTGGGCATCCGCTAAAAAACTCTCGTGTTTTCACATTGGGGTAAATAAAAAAATTGATTTACGCATTTCAAAAAGTTGGGAAAATATACCGGAAATATATGAATTTAATACTTTGCAGGATAAAGGAAGATGGAATGTTTTAATCAGGTTTCTACTTCTAACAATCAGGAAAATTTACAACCAAATTTTCAAGTGTCTCTGCGGAAGATTCTAGAAGAAAACACAGATAATATTTATCTAAAAAAAGAGCAGCAATTAGAAATTGTTTTACAGCAAATCAGTGAAAAACTGGAGCAAGAAGTACAAGCACAAACAGCAACATTGCAACAAGAGATTAATGAATACAAGAAAGCGGAAACAGTAAGACAGCAAACTGAACAGAGCTTTCGCAGACACAACACTGCTTTACAGCTACTTGTGCAAAGTGAGTCACTACAATACGATGACTTCCCAACTGCCATAAAATATGTCACAAAAGTCGCTAGTCTGGGTCTGGATATAGAGCGTGTAAGTGTTTGGTTATACGCCGAAGATCATGCCAAAATTCAATGCGCTGATTTATATGAACGTTCTAGTAATTCTCACAGTTCTGGTTCTGAATTGTCAGTCTGTGACTATCCCCACTATTTTCAAGCTTTGAAAGAGGAACAAATTTTGGCAGTTGTTGATGTTCATCAAGATATTCGTACTTCCGAATTTTCTGCAACTTATACACGACCACTAGGCATTATCTCAATGCTTGATGTCCGAATTTGGTCGAGGGGAAAAGTGATTGGTGTAGTCTGTTGTGAACATTTGGGTAGTAAGCGTCAGTGGACTTTAGAAGAAGAAAACTTTATTAGCTCGATTACTGAATTTATCCGGCTAGTGATTGAATCTAGCGATCGCAAATCTGTAGAAGCGGCTTTAGCTGTCAGCGAAAATCAGTTTCGTTTAGTTGTTGAGCAAACTGGACAATTGATTTATGTTTATGATCTGGCTGACAGTCACATTCACTGGGCAGGGGCGGTTGAGGAAATTACGGGCTACACTGCTGATGAATGGCAACAATTTGACCTAGCTGCTTGGGAAGCACACATTCAACATGAGGATTGCCCAAGGGTTATGTTTGTCAGGGCATCTGTAATTCAGAGCAAAAGTCAATATCAAATTGAATATCGCTTACGGAAAAAAGATGGTTCCTATATCTATGTAGAAGATCGCGGCAAATTTTTAGTGAATCAGATCACAGGAAGTAGCTGCATAGCTGGGACAATAAGTAATGTGAGCGATCGCAAGACGGCTGAAAAAGCTTTGCGGCAATCAGAAGTTCAATTCCGGCAACAAGCTCAAACACTAGAGAAAGCACTAGGGGAATTACAACTTACTCAAACTCAAATGATCCAGAGTGCAAAAATGTCTGCTCTTGGTCAATTAGTAGCGGGGGTTGCCCACGAAATTAATAACCCAGTAAATTTTATTTATGGTAATATCAAGCCTGCCAATGATTACCTTCAAGAACTACTTAAACTGATTAGCTTATATCAGGAATACTATCCCCAACCAGTTCCGATTATTCAGAAAGAAATTAAAAGAATAGATTTAGACTTTTTGATGGAAGACTTGCCTAAATTGCTGTCTTCAATGAATATGGGAGCAGAACGCATTCGCCAAATTGTACTTTCACTACGCAATTTTTCCCGCCTAGATGAAGCTGAATATAAGGCCGTTGATATTCATGAAGGAATTGAAAGTTCCTTACTAATTTTAAAAAGTCGTCTCAAAGGTCAACCAGGATATCCCGCCATTGAAGTCATCAAAGAATATGGTAATTTACCACGGGTAGAATGCTATGCTGGGCAATTAAATCAGGTATTTATTAATATTTTAACTAATGCTATAGATGTATTAGAAGAACGAGATGAAAAACGGTCTTACCAGGAGATTCAGGACTTCCCTAGCATCATTCGTATTTCTACACAAATGCTCAACGAGCATCAAATTATTATTAAAATTGGCGATAATGGACTGGGTATACCAGAAAAAATCAAACAACTAATTTTCAACCCGTTCTTTACTACAAAACCCATTGGTAAAGGAACAGGTATGGGTATGTCTATTAGCTACCAGATTATTACCAAAAATCATGGTGGTAGATTTTACTGTATTTCATCTTCAGGACAAGGGACACAATTTGTGATTGAAATTCCTTTAAAACAACAAGTCAACTTAAAAGAACTTGAATCTTGAAGAACACATGGGTAAAAATCTCTTTTCTAAATTCTATCGAGAATTCAGAGATAGATAGAAGTTTGCGAGTAAATGAAGTCCAAATTTTAATTTAATATTATCAATATTGTGCAGTGGGTAGGAATGAGCGTCAGTTAAGTTCTGCCCGCCCTTGTGTACCGAAATCAGGCAAAAATCAAGATTTAATTAAAATAATTTTACGCAGATAAAAATGGCAGAAATGAAAGTGACGCAATAAAATAGATGTTAATAAAATCTGCCAAGCTTTAGGAGAAAATATGGTTTTATCTAACATCAACAGAAAGCTTTGGAAGTTTCTTTGCTTGAGAGCTGCTAAAATCCAATGCAGTTTCAGGTAATTTTTTATATTCTGAAGTGTTGGCAGATGAGAGCGGTGTTTTGCATCAACTAAAGCGTAAATCTTCTCTTTAATTAAAATATTTGTATCTAGCCGCCGAGAGAAGGAAAACTTGTGATTATAAGCGCCAGCCCAAATAGTACGGTAGGCCAAACACTGATTCAGAAAAACCGCATCACCAAACTCAGCAATCCGAATCCAAGAATCAATGTCATCACAGTTAGCATCGAGTTGAGAGTCCCAACCATGAGTTTGCCAAAAAGCATCACGGCTGCAAGCTACCTGAACAGGTGTACCAAAGGGTATCAGTTCGAGCAACATACCGTAGTGAATATCAGCTTGTGGGATATAAAAAGCTAACCCAGGGCCAATTTTGGGGGTACGACTAATTTCAGTTTCGTGGCTATCCACCTGAGCTGCTATACACGAACAGATGACAGCACCTGGACATAAAGCGATCGCTCTGGTCATTTCTGCTATACAGTTGGGAGCCAAATAATCATCATCATCCAAAAACTTAATCCAGTCACCGCTAGCTTGTTGAACCCCAGCATTTACCGTGGCCGAGTGACCTTTGTTCACCTGATTGCGATGATAAACAACAGAATTACCTAAACTTTTGATGTACTGTTCAGTTTCATCAGATGAACAGTCATCGGCAACAACTACTTCACAAGGTATAGTCTGGTTAAGAGCAGAGTCAATAGCTCGCTTCAACCAGTGCAAGCGGTTATAAGTAGTAATCACGATGCTAAATTTCATACTCCGATGCCTGTAGCACAGATTCACGTAATATAGCTTTTATGCCCAGACTATTGGAATCGGTAAAATTATTGATCTTTTGCTCTAAAAAAGTAGACTGAAATAGGATTATCGATTTATCATTAGTGATTGTGAGTTTTTAAAGCAGAAAGACTATGAGCGCTCAAGAGATTATCCGCTCCATTGAAGCGGAACAACTAAAATCGGATCTGCCCATTATCTATGTGGGCGATACCGTGAAAGTCGGTGTGAAGATTAAGGAAGGACAAAAGTTTCGCGTACAACCCTATGAAGGCGTAGTAATTGCCAAACGTAATGGTGGCATTAATGAAACCATTACAGTCCGCCGGGTGTTTCAAGGCATTGGTGTTGAGCGGGTATTTTTGTTACATTCCCCCCGCATCGACAGCATTAAAATCATCCGTCGGGGTAAAGTCCGCCGTGCTAAACTTTATTACTTGCGCGGACGTGTAGGTAAAGCTACCCGGATCAAGCAACGCTTCGACCGTGCCTTGTAAATTTCGGCTCAAAGTATGGGAGAAATTTCTACTAACAAGCGGCATTTGCCGCTGATTTGTTCCCCCGACAAAAATAAAATGAAATAAGAGTCGAAATGCGTTATACTAAAAAAGGTTCAGATAAGTAACTGAATCCAACGCACTTCGTGCGCTCTTAGTTCAGTTGGTAGAACGCAGGTCTCCAAAACCTGATGTCGGGGGTTCAAGTCCTCCAGGGCGCGCTTAAAAGCAAAAACATAGCCCGAAAAAACAGTACGCCTGCTAACATAGCAGATAGCCCTGGTTATTTCGGGTGTAATTATTTTGTATTTACAGCTTTTTTGTTTCCAGTAAGTATGATGGAATCGAAGCTGTGTACCTGGATGAAAATTAGCAGGGTATAGCTTTATTTAAGAAACGGGGGTATAACGACAGTGGCCAAAAAAAATGAAGCAGAAATGCCAGCAAACACCAATGGATTCAGTTTAGGCAACTTCTTTCAGGGTACAAAAGAAGAACTGGAAAAAGTGGTTTGGCCAAGTCGAAAGCAGCTAGTGAGCGAATCAGCAGGTGTGCTGTTAATGGTGACACTTTCCGCATCTTTGATATATTTGGTCGATGGATTGTTCGGTTGGGTAGCACAACAGGTATTCTGATGACTTCTGCAACAGACGAACCATATAACTCAAGTTTGCATTCCGAGGAAACAGCCGAAACAGCGCGTAATGAAGTACGCTGGTATGCAGTACAAGTAGCCTCCGGCTGTGAAAAACGCGTCAAGACGAACTTGGAGCAACGTATCCAAACGTTTGATGTATCTGAAAAAATTGTCCAAGTGGAAATTCCCCACACGCCAGCGGTGAAAATCCGCAAAGATGGCAGTCGTCAGCAAACAGAGGAAAAGGTTTTTCCCGGTTATGTGCTGGTACGAATGGTGATGGAAGATGACACTTGGCAAGTGGTGCGAAACACCTCCCATGTAATTAATTTTGTGGGAGCAGAACAAAAACGTGGCGGTAGCAAAAGCCGTGGTCACGTTAAACCAGTACCTTTAGGTCCATCAGAAGTAGAACGGATATTCAAACAGACGAGCGAACAGGAGCCGATTGTCAAAATTGACATGGCTACTGGTGATAAGATAGTTGTGCTTTCAGGTCCTTTTAAAGACTTTGAAGGCGAGGTGATTGAAGTCAGTCCAGAGCGAAACAAGTTAAAAGCCTTGCTTTCGATTTTTGGACGAGATACACCAGTAGAATTGGAATTTAATCAGGTAGAAAAACAGAGCTAACACAAAATGGCGAAGAAAGTAGTAGCGGTCATTAAACTGGCCCTGAATGCTGGAAAAGCCAACCCAGCACCACCAGTGGGTCCCGCATTGGGTCAACACGGTGTGAACATTATGATGTTCTGTAAAGAGTACAACGCCAAAACAGCAGACCAAGCTGGAATGGTAATTCCTGTAGAAATTTCGGTGTTTGAAGACCGGAGTTTTACATTTGTACTCAAAACGCCACCAGCATCAGTACTGATTCGCAAGGCAGCGAAAATTGAAAGAGGCTCTAGTGAACCCAACAAAAATAAAGTTGGGTCAATTACAAAAGCACAACTGCAAGAAATTGCCCAAACCAAAATGCCTGATCTCAACGCCAATGATATAGAAGCGGCGATGAAGATTGTGGCTGGTACTGCCAAAAATATGGGCGTAACGATCTCAGATTAGTCATTAGTCATTGGTCATTTGTAGAAAAAAATACAGTTGGCAAAAGACAAAAGGCAAAGGACAAAAGGAAAAAATTATTTGGGGGAGAGGTAAAGTCTCGTGATTACCCCAGGAGAGAAAAATGGGCAAAAAAATATCGCGCCGCTTGCAGGCGCTGCTAGAAAAAGTAGAAGATAGGGACTATACGCCCCTAGAAGCTTTAAATCTGCTGAAAGAAACAGCAACGGCCAAGTTTGCCGAAGCTGCTGAAGCGCATATCAGACTAGGGATTGACCCCAAGTACACTGACCAACAGTTGCGGACAACGGTAACACTGCCCAAAGGTACAGGACAAACTGTGCGGGTTGCGGTAATTGCCAGAGGTGAGAAAGTTACCGAAGCCAGCAATGCTGGTGCTGATATCGTTGGTTCTGATGAGCTGATTAACGAAATCCAACAAGGGATGATGGATTTCGATAAGCTAATTGCCACACCAGATGTAATGCCACAGGTGGCGAAGTTGGGTAAGTTACTCGGCCCCCGTGGTTTGATGCCATCACCCAAGGGTGGAACAGTGACATTTGACGTAGCAAGTGCGATCGCGGAATTCAAAGCTGGTAAATTAGAATTCCGGGCTGATCGGACTGGTATTGTTCATGTTATGTTTGGGAAGGCATCCTTCTCCCCTGAAGATTTGTTGGTAAACTTGAAGGCGTTGCAAGAGACAATTGATCGAAACCGTCCTTCAGGAGCCAAAGGTCGTTATTGGCGGACAATTTATGTCACCTCTACTATGGGGCCATCAATTCAAGTCGATATCAACGCTCTCCGGGATTTGAAACTGACCGAAGTAGCTTAATTGGGACTAGTGCCGCAAGGCGGAAGTCAAAAGTTCAAGGTTGACCCTTGGGCTACGCTCATGGTCAAAAGTCAAAAAGCTGATAAATAGGCTTTTGGTAGCTTTGAACTGCTGAACCCTGAAGGTTGTGCTATTTCCGCCGACCAGTACTAAAAACTAGGGAGTAGAGTTAGAAAAGATTTTTTGAGTAATCAATTTGTCCAACTCAGTACCGACAACACTCTCGCCCCAAAACTAAATAAGCAAAGCCGGAGACAGCAGGAGCCATTGGCTCAAATATCCTGCCGAGGTTAAAGCTCTAATTGCCTGAAGTGCCACCTATAGAGGTGTGATTACTGAGGTATTGTGAGTTTTCCTATGAAACCCCGGCTCAGATAGCTGGGGTTAATTGTTTTTAATGGGTCATAGTAAAACACATTTAAAGCAAGCAGTGAGATGAGTCGTTTCCCTTCTAAGTGGTTCGCCGCAAGGGTTCCCTTAACATCCTAGAGGCCTAACTACGCTGACTGCGTAGTCTTGACCACAGGAGAAAAGTAGCAAGAAAAGAATGTTAGCATTTTTGAATTGGCTGCTCTCGAATTAACACCTGTGAACAAAAACCCAGCGACAGGTTTAGTTAAAGCAGGAAGTAAAACTGAATTTAGTCTCATCAGTAGATTTGAGAAAGTTTTACTTAATGGAAAATAATGATTTTGCCCTTGGAGGTAAAACTAAGCATGGGTAGAACGCTAGAAAATAAAAAAGAGATAGTAGCTGATCTCAAAGCAAGTTTGAGTGAGTCAACTTTGGCACTGGTAATTGATTATCAGGGGTTAACAGTTGCTCAAATCACTGACTTACGGCAGAAGCTACGTCCCAGTGGCGCTGTTTGTAAGGTAACTAAAAACACCTTGATGGGCATTGCCATTGACGGTGACGAAAACTGGAACCAACTTTCGGGATTGCTCGAAGGTGCTTCGGCTTTTTTGCTGGTCAAAGAAGATTTTTCATCTGCTATTAAGGCTTATCAAGAGTTCCAGAAAGTTACCAAGAAGACAGAACTTCGTGGTGGCGTTATGGAAGGTCGCCTGCTGAAGGAGACCGATGTCAAGGCTTTAGGAGACTTGCCATCCAAAGACCAACTCATGGCGCAAATTGCCGGAGCTATCAACTCTTTGGCTACGAAAGTGGCTGTTGGTATCAACGAAGTTCCCAGTTCTTTGGCTCGTGCTATACAAGCTGTGGCTGATAAAGAGCAAGGTGACAGTACCGAAAGTACCGAAAGTACTGAAAGTACCGAAAGTGCGGCTGAATAAAATTCGCCAAATTACAACAACGTGTGCCTGCTGGAATTTACTGTTAATTGCAGCTTTTGGTAGGCAAAAACAAAATTTACATTACAGGAGTTATATCAATGTCTGCTACAACTGATCAAATTCTCGAACAATTGAAAACCCTATCTTTGCTGGAAGCATCTGAATTAGTTAAGCAAATTGAAGAAGCTTTCGACGTAAGTGCTGCTGCACCTGCTGGGGGGATGATGATGATGGCTCCGGGCGCTGCTGCTGGTGCTGCTGAAGCAGTAGAAGAAAAAACCGAGTTTGATGTGCTACTAGATTCTGTTCCAGCTGACAAGAAGATTGCTGTTCTGAAAATTGTCCGGGAATTGACTGGTTTAGGTCTTAAAGAAGCCAAAGACATGGTTGAAGCTGCGCCTAAAGCAATCAAAGAAGGTATTGGCAAGGAAGCTGCTGAAGATGCTAAGAAGCGCATCGAAGAAGCTGGCGGTAAGGTAACTATCAAGTAATCAAGATTGCGCCTCTAGACTTGAAGTTTAGTTTCAGAAAAAGCCTGCTTGTGCAGGCTTTTTTTTAATGCAAAGTAGCATCCCAGACACCGATGTAAATCCGATCCTGCTGATTGCGTTCAATTACACCTTTTAATCCGCCCACATTAAAAGAGTATCGCCTAGTTTGGCGATCGCGTACTCTTTGGAGTCCTTGGTTAATATCACTATTAGCATTACCACCAAGCATTCCCTGTAATGTTGATTGCATGACTTCTAGCTGGATAGATTGGGGAAAAGATACTTCAGTTTGGCGCAGAATTCCGGTTTTTTGGTCAAACAAGTAACCAAGGTCAACATTGTCTTCTAAGTTATACAGAAAAGCGCGAGTATTCCATAACCCCTTGGAAGTTTTGCTGGGTTTTCCCAAAGCTGCTGTGACACTCTTATCAGAAGTGCCAGTGGGAAATGCCGGTACACTGGAAGTCCTGGGATTGCTAGGAGCGGCATCTTGATTTGGCTGCGGTGGTGGTTCAGGGGTTTCTGGTTGCGGTGGTGGTTCAGGGGTTTCTGGTTGCGGTGGTGATTCAGGTGCTTCTGGCTGCGGTGGTGATTCAGGTGCTTCTGGCTGCGGTGGTGGAGTGGAACGATACGGGTCTGGTACAAATGTGGGAGTTACTTGTGGCTGTGGTCTTACAGGTGTTTCTGTATCGAGACGAGGTTCTACAGCAGCTGGCGTATCGTCAGGTTCTGAAGGTGAAGGTGAAGGTGAAGATTCTTGTGAAGAAGTGGGATCTATGGTATTGGATGGTGTGGGTGTAGATGATGTGGTAATAGATTCTTGAGACTGTGGTTGACGAGTGATGCCAGAAATTGCTACTCCACCAATTAAGCCACCCAGCACTAAACTACCAATAATTAAAGCGGGCTTTTGCCAGTTGCTGGTAGAAACAGTTGGCAAAGAAGATATTACCTGGGTTCCTTGAGTCGATGCTGCTTTGGCAGGACTCAGACTGACAGTGGCGTTAGTGATGGAAGACTGTAGAGAAGATGCATCACTAGCGGATTTTAAATCATATAGCATTTTACTGGCAGTACTATAGCGATCGCTCACATGAGGCTGAATTGCTTGATTAATCACCTTTGCTAGATGTGGCGAGATATCTGGGACGAATTCTTGCCAGATAATTTCCCCAGTTTGCAGGTGTGTCTGTAGTTCTGGTGGGTGTTTACCCGTCAGTAAATAAATTGCTGTCAAGCCTAAGCTATAGATGTCAGTGGCGTAAACTGGTCGTCCGATGGCTTGTTCCGTCGGCATATACCCAGGTGTACCAATTACAAGCGATCGCGTAGGATGATTAGAGGAACTAACTACTGAACGGATGGTTTCCTTGACTGCGCCAAAATCAATCAAAAACGGCTTGTTATCAGTCGCGCGCAGAATTATGTTATCTGGTTTGATATCCCGGTGAATAATGCCTTTACTATGGACATAATCTAAAACGGATAACAGACTTACAAGAATTTCTCGAACAGTAGTTTCCTTCTCATAGCCTTTTTCCTCGACAATATTTGTCAAAGTTGGCCCTTCAATCCATTCTTGAACCAAGTAAAATAATTCATTCTCCGAAAAGTAGGCAAATAACTTAGGAATTTGGTCACTACTGTCACCCAGATACTCCAAAGTTGCAGCTTCCCTCTCAAAGCGCTGTTGAATCATTTGGTAGGTTTTTGGGTCATTAGCTATCGGTTTCAGTTGCTTGATGACACAGCGTCGGCGCGAAGGGATATGTGTGTCTTCTGCCAGAAAGGTTTCCCCAAATCCACCTGCGCCGAGTACCTTAATTACTTGATAGCGATTGTTCAGCAGCGTTATTGTCATGAAAATTTACAAGCGATCGCCCTTTCCAAATGTACATCAGTTACAACAGACGAGTTTAAGACAGGTTATATCCCAATATGCTTCAAATGAAAATAATTAACCGCCGATAAATCCAAATTTTTCCGTCGTTGCAGAACTATTTAACCTGACTAACAACCCATCGGCTATTTTCAGCATCCCATAAAAGGGAAAAGTTGACAGAACCAGGAACTTCTCTACCATTTTTCATCAAGTATTTAAACTTAGCATTGACGGTGGCTGTTTCTGTACTGGCTTCTAACAAACTAACTTGTTCAACATTGACGCTTTCAACCTTTCCTCCCTACCAGTCGATGTAAGAAAGATAACCATCGCGATGAAGACGTTGATTACTTTGTAGATTGGGGGCTAGTTGATTCCACGCACTTTCATATTCACCTTGATTAATATTGACATAATAATTTTGCACAGCTTCGGCAGGAGTTGGTCTATTAACTTCTGGCTGCGTGACAGTAGGAGGTGGAGAAGATGGGGGTTGAGAAATAACTCTTGCAGGAGGTGGAGAATTTACAGGTGGTGTAACTTCTTGTGGTTCAATAGGATTTGGTGCAGGTTCTGTAATTCTGGCAGTTGGAGAATTTACAGGTGGTGTAACTTCTTGTGGTTCAATAGGATTTGGTGCAGGTTCTGTAATATTCCGCACTTCATTTCGGTCGCCAGAAAAGTTTCCCCAAAACCACCACTTCCTAAAGTCCGAATTACTTGATAGCGGTTTTTCAGCAGCATTTGCATAAATTAGCGCCGATAAATGCAAAAATCATAGTTATATATCTTACAACTTTTCCTGACTCCCCTCCGCGTACCTCTGCGCTAAACTCCGCGCCCCTTTGCGTTTAAACTCCCCCTTCAACTCACTTCAAATCCAACAAACCCTCCTCCTTCAACTTAGGACTAAAACGAAATTGTTCCTGCAAGCCCCGTTCCTTCAATACCACTAAAATTTCTGCTTCTACACGCCGAGCCACATTTTTAATTATTTTTATTTCTGCCAATTCATCATTAGCTGGATGGTGATAATTTGCTTGTTCTTCATCTGTCATTAATGGTTTAATATTAATAGGTTGTGTCCATATTTCCTTATCATTTGCATTCCCTGAAGGAACACTACCATTTTCAGCCATCCAAGCATTTTCAATATTTTCTAAAACTGTGCGACTAGGGCGTTCAATAGTTTGAACTTTCACCCAATAACATTTTTGAGGCTGACGGACTAAATGCTGCTTCAGACTCAGGTAAACATCACGCGAATATCCTACAAATTGCAGCACTTTGGCATTGTTGAAGATGGCATATACTCCTATTTTGCCCTGATAATTCTCAGGTAATTGCCCGTTCTCGTCAATGTAAGGAGAATACTCCAAATTTGCTAAAGCAGGAATATTTATTTCAGTAGTCATATATAAAACCTAAAATCTGCTATTGGTTCCTTGATAATTAAAAACTTTCCAAAACGCATTTGCCCATCAACCAATTTTTTTATAAATTGCACAAAGGCGACTGGGTTGAAAAATTTTGGCAGTGAACATGAAATTTGGCGGTACATTGATGATGACATACTCGTCAGACTCATTGTATTTTTCTAACTCTGCTGGCATCCCTTTGGGAGTAGAGAAGCTATAAGGAACTGGCTGAAAAATTAATTCAGTGAATTCAACTTTTCCACATTTTGACTGTTGGCAAATTTGTTGGATAAAGGATTCATTTTTCAACGAATTGAATAGATTTTCTTGTGCTTGTGGTTCTAGAGTAAAACTGCTATCAAAGTTTTGGATAATTTTAAAAGGCATTTTGTGTATAGATAATTTATTGATTAGCGACTGAATCAGGGGAGCATCTCATCACTTTTTTAGTGAGCTTTTTGATGAAACCTCATCCCAACCCTCCTTACTCAGGAGTTACCATGTACACACAAATAATGAAATTCCTTTTTTGTCGGGTGTGTTGTCGCCTAGCGCAACGCACCATCCTCGATTATCGGTACGTTAGGACTAATGTCCATAACACACCCTACCTGGGTCAGATTTTTCGACTTACTTGTGTGTACACCGTAGTTACTATGACTAAGGAAAGGAAGCAGAAAACTTAGCTATAGATCATCAGCCTATTGGATTCTGGGACTTCTGTCAGCTATGGAAGGAATGGTAGCAGATTAAGAATTGTGTTCGCGTAGCGTCTCGCCGAGAAATCGGACAGATTTATGGCTACACCATGCTAGCTATCACCAAAAAATTGAACCTCGCATGACTAGAAGTCACGAGTGTGCGACTTGCAGAAATCAAAACTAAAAAGGCAAAAGAATCACTTCTTTTGCCTTTTATCTATGAAATTTTAGCTTTTGAGTTTAATCTATAGCTAAGGCATCCTAGCTATCGTAATCATCCTCATCGTCATCTACTTCCTCGTAATCATCCTCATCATCATCTTCTTCTACGAGGTCGCTCACTTCATCAGCAATCAACTCATCATCTTCATCCAAAATAGGTCTTTCGGTACGTCGTTTGTGAGCATCGAGAGAAGCCGAAGCCCCAAATCCAGTTTCTGCCAACCCAGGAGAATCTAAGTTGTATGTACGCGCCGTGCGGTCATCCAACACCATATCCAGTGGGTCATCAATTTCATCCAACACGGCATTGCTTTCCAGCGCCGCATATTCATCGATAGCACCGGGTTCCTCATAGGTGTTGTAGCCAGTACCAGCCGGAATCAATCGCCCGATAATCACGTTTTCCTTCAACCCGCGCAGCCAGTCAGATTTACCTTCAATCGCCGCTTCGGTGAGTACCCGTGTGGTTTCTTGGAAAGATGCCGCCGAAATGAAGCTGTCAGTATTCAACGACGCTTTGGTAATCCCTAACAGCACAGGAGTATATTCCGCCCTCGCACCGCCAGTAATGGCCATCGCCTCATTCACCTGCTCAACTTGGCGCAATTCCACCAATTCCCCAGGCAGCATGGTAGTGTCTCCACCATCATCAATCCTCACCTTATTGGTCATCTGACGCACAATCACCTCAATGTGCTTGTCAGAAATTTCAATTCCTTGGGACTGATACACCATCTGCACTTCATTCACCAAGAATGTCTGCACCTTTTGCAAAGCATGGCTGGCACAAGCATAAACCCCGTCTTCAGAACCCAGGCTAAAGAACACCTCCAAAATTTCATGGGGGTTGGATGGTCCATCGCTCAACGGTTCACCCGCCGAAATCATCGAGCCATCAGGCATCATCAAATTCTGCCCAGGTCCAAGGGGATAGTCAGTCACTACACCATTGGGTTCTATGACCTTAGCAGCGATCGCTTCATCACCACCATCAGCATAAACTACCTTCAGTTCTCCAGAGCGCTTGGCTAAAATACAAGCTTCCTTGGGTTTACGCGCCTCCAGCAATTCCTCAATCCGCGGCAAACCTTGGATAATGTCTCCAGTTTTAGCCCGTTCAAACACCAACAACACCAAGTTGTCACCCCGTTGGACCAAATCCCCATCTTCTATCTGCAACACAGCCCCAGGGCTGACTCGGTAGGGACGACCAACGCGGATATTAATGGCATATTGTTGAGCGGAGAGTGGGGAGTCGGGAGTGGGGAGTGGGGAGTCGGGAGCCGCAGCAGTATTATTGATTACTTCCAATACTTGCCCAGAATCCTCAGCGAAGATTCCCGGAGCAATTTCTGCACCTTCCACCAACAAATCACCCTTTTTCACAGTGGGTTGGGCGCTAGTAGTCATGGTGATTTTGTCGCTATCACGCAACACCAAACAACGACGCACCGCTTCAGTGCCTCTTCGCACACCCCGCACAATTCCCCCTTCCTTACCCAAAATTTTGGTACTGGCAACCACAGCCCCAGGGGCGATGCTGTCTCCATCTTCCACTTCCAAAGTTGTCTGGGTACTACCTTGGGTAGCATCAGCAGTAATATCTCGGCGAATTACCAATGATTCCAAAATCACCAGTTGCAAGCGTTGAACTTCCGGATTTGCCGTATCCTCTACCAATTCAATATCTGCGGCTAGAGGAGAAGCAGTATGGTCTTGTTCCCCATCCTGCTCAATTTCCAAGACTAGCTGAGTCCGCAGTAGTTCCACACCATCAACAGACTTCACCCGTTCCGAATCTTTGTAAGGCAGACGCTGCACAGCCCGCATTTGAATTGAACGTCCGGTTTGTTGACTGATGGATGTAGTTGATGGCACATCAGGGTTATTGGGTACAGCAAACTCCACCACTGGACGGCTCAACAATGCCGGACCTTCGGTGGATTCAATATATTGGATATAGCGCAATTCCGTAGCCACAGTCCCTTGAAACTCTTCACCAGGTTGGACAAAAGTATTATCTCGTCCCATCACTGCTTCTGGATCATCCACCATCAGCAATTCCCCAGGCTTGACCACCACTTCCCGGAGGATGTCATTTTTCTGCGTAACTTCAATCACACCACCGTTTTGGCAGAAGATATCCTTGACCACTTCAGTGCCGGCTTCCACAAACTGCCCGTCTTCCACCAACAGCAAAGAGATATCCTTATTCACTTCGTGGGTTTCTTCGGGAATCCACAGCAAAGTCCCACCCTGGACTACTTCATAACCCAGTTTGGCTTTACCCTTCTTCTGAACTTCCACACCACCAAATTTCAGGAATCCCCCGGTGTTGGTGCGGTAGCGCTCATCAATCAACTCAGCCACAACCTGACCATTCTGCACCTTCGTGCCTGGGGTAGCCCGGAGGTTAAACACTTGGTTGTTACCAGTGGTGATTAAATAATGGTTGCGACCTTGGGAACTTTCCACAGTCACCGTGGCTTGGTCTAAGACCACAGAAGCCGTGATAATCTCAATTTCTCTGGTACTCTTGCCTGCGATCGCTTCTGGCAAACGCACCACACCACCATGCACAGTGGTTAACTTGGTTTCTGCCAAAACTCCATTTTCGGCAACTTGATCACCATTTTTCACCACCAATTCCGCACCAGGAGGCAAGTTATAAACTTCTCCAGATAGCACCCAAATCAAACCACCCCGTGCGGCTGTGGTTGTGGTATTCCCCTGACGGTCGGTTTTTTGTTCCGGCACAACATCGGCAAACTGCACTTCTCCCGCCAAATTAGAAGCCACATCCTTGACGGCTTTTTCTGTATTCGTCCGAGTTGTCCGCCCACCCAGAGCCACTTCTGCCAGCAACTGACCGATTTTCACCTGCTGTCCTTCATGGACATATAGAGTCGAACCTTGAGTTACATGAATTTCTTGATGCTCCTTGTCTCCAGAACCGTCTTTTTTCGGTTCCAAATTGATGATGCCATTGGCTTCAACATACAGCGCATCTTCCCCGTGGCGGGTGCGATAGGTTCTGGTGCGTAATTTGCGGGGGAGACGGATTGTACCTTCGGTTTTAGAACGGACTTGCTGCGCTACTTCCCCTGTAAACACACCACCTGTGTGGAATGTCCGCATGGTCAACTGTGTACCCGGTTCACCGATACTTTGAGCCGCAATAATCCCCACTGCTTCGCCCAAATCCACCATCTTGGCGTGGGCTAAACTCCAGCCGTAGCAGTGTTGACAGACAGAACGCGCGGCTTCACAAGTCAGAGGCGATCGCGTCACCACTTGAGTCACACCCGCCTTCTGAATTTCTATAGCCAAGTCATCAGAAATTGGGGTATTACGGGCTGCAATTACTTCCTTGGTGGTGGGATGCACTACATCCTCAGCCACCACCCTTCCCAGCAAACGTTGCGCCAGGGGAATCAAGATTTTGCCGCCTTCGGTCATCGCCCGCACCGGAATCCCTCTGGTAGTGCCGCAGTCAAATTCCCGAATAATCACATCCTGGGAGACATCCACCAGCCGACGGGTGAGATAACCAGAGTCAGCCGTGCGGAGGGCGGTATCTACCAACCCTTTGCGCGCACCGTAAGACGAAATAATGTATTCGGTGACAGTCAGACCTTCGCGGAAATTGGTTTTAATCGGTAAGTCAATAATTTCCCCTTGGGGGTCAGCCATTAGCCCCCGCATCCCCACCAACTGCCGCACTTGGGAGATATTACCCCGCGCCCCAGAAAAGGCCATCATGTACACCGAGTTTAGGGGGTCAGTTTTCTTAAAGTGAACGACAACTTCATCCTTGAGGGCTTCACTCGTACCGTTCCAAGTATCAATTACCTTTTGGAAACGTTCAACTTCAGTAATTTCACCCCGTTGATAACGAGTTTCCGTAGCCAGAATTTCTTCTTCTGCTGCTTCCAGGAGCGATCGCTTCGTAGGCGGAATCATCAAATCGTCTACACTGATGGAAACCCCAGCCTTGGTGGCATAGCGAAACCCCAGTTCTTTCAACTTGTCCGCCATCACAGCAGTCCGCGCCGTACCATAATTGGTGAACGCCCAGGAAATTAATTTTCTCAGTTGACCCTTGTCAACTACGCGATTGCGAAAAACTGCATTTTCCTTATTCATTAATCATTAATCCTTAATAGTTAGTAATTCGTAATACTCGCCAAAGGCGAGAAGCAAGCTACGTAATTCGTAATTCTTTAACTACGAACTACGTATTAGAAATTACGAATTAAACAGCTAGTGCTTCCTGAATAGCTTTGTTGTAAATCACACGACCAGGAGTGGTATGTACATACTGAGAAATTAAATTTCCTTGGGCATCTTCTCGGATGCGGCGGGTTTTATACAGCAAAGTTCGAGTCCCATCACTGTTTTCTGTCACCTCCAGCGGCTCCTTATCTGGTTGGTCGGATTCAACTTCACCGTCAAACCGCACGTAGATATAAGCGTGTAAATCCACTTGGTCTTGCTGGAAAGCCATAATTACGTCATCCAGAGAAGCATAGTATCTACCTACACCTTTGGTAGCAGTCGGATTTTCTGCTGTTAAGTAATATGCTCCCAAAACCATATCTTGGCTGGGTGTAATAATCGGTCTACCTGTAGCTGGTGACAACACATTATTAGAAGCCAGCATCAGCAACCGCGCTTCCGCCTGACTTTCCAGAGACAGAGGCACGTGTACCGCCATTTGGTCACCGTCGAAGTCAGCGTTAAAAGCTGGACATACCAACGGGTGGAGTTGAATGGCTCGACCTTCCACCAAAACAGGTTCAAAAGCCTGAATACCCAAACGGTGCAGCGTTGGCGCACGGTTGAGCATCACAGGGTGTCCCTCAATCACCTCTTCTAGGACATCCCAGACGCTGGGGTCATTGCGAGAAATCAATTTTTTGGCAGCTTTGATGTTATTCACCATGCCGCTGCGAATCAGGCGATTAATCACAAAGGGCTGAAATAACTCAATGGCCATTTCTCTAGGCAAACCGCACTGGTGAATTTTCAGCTTCGGTCCGACGACAATTACCGAACGTCCAGAATAGTCAACTCGTTTACCCAACAAGTTTTGGCGGAAACGTCCTTGTTTACCCTCAATAATGTCGGATAAAGATTTCAGAGGGCGGTTATTTGCCCCAACTACCGTGCGTCCCCGACGACCATTGTCAATCAAAGCATCAACTGCTTCTTGCAGCATCCGCTTTTCGTTCCGCACAATAATTTCTGGTGCTAAAATCTCTTGCAGACGCGCCAAACGATTATTCCGGTTAATTACCCGGCGATACAAATCATTCAAATCACTGGTGGCAAATCGTCCACCGTCCAGCTGTACCATTGGGCGCAGGTCGGGGGGAATGACGGGAATCACTGCCATTACCATCCACTCTGGTTTAGAACCAGTAGCGATGAAGTTGTCAATTACCCGGAGCCGTTTAATTAATTTGGCTCGTTTCTGCCCCTTGGCGTTGCCAATTTCTTCTCTGAGGTTTTCGGCTTCTTGCTCTAAATTAATATCAGCCAGCAAACGCAGTAACGCTTCTGCGCCAATGCCGACTTCTACTCCCTGCAATAGAGAATCTTCACTATATATTTGGTCTTCAATTTCCAACCATTGGTCTTCACTGAGTAGCTGCTTGTAACTTAGTGTTTCCGCATTACCAGGACTGAGAACAACATAAGAGTTGAAATAGACTATCTGCTCTACATCCCGTAAGGGCATATCCAGCAGAATGGAGATGTAGCTAGGAATACCTTTGAGATACCAAACGTGGGCGACTGGGGCGGCGAGTTTAATGTATCCCATGCGGTGACGACGCACCCGCGACTCGGTGACTTCTACACCGCAGCGCTCGCAGACAATGCCACGGTGACGGACTCTCTTATACTTACCACAATGGCATTCCCAGTCTTTAGCGGGGCCAAAGATGCGCTCGCAAAATAAGCCGTCCATCTCTGGTTTCAGAGTCCGATAATTAATTGTCTCTGGCTTGGTAACTTCACCAACGAGTTGACCATTAGGTAATGTGCGCTCACCCCACTGCCTGATGCGTTCCGGTGATGCCAAGCCGATTTTAACGTAGTCAAACTGATTAGTTTGGGCGGGTCTCATAATTAATTTTTTATTCTGATCACGGATTAGACGGATTAAAGGATTTCACGGATTAAGGGATTTCACGGATTTGAGCATCTGTTGCTATCACAAATAATTTCATCCGCGCAATCCTTTAATCAGCGTTCGTAATTTGGGGATTAGGGATTGGGGATTAGGAATTTTTCCCCTCTGCTCCCCTACCCTTCGGGAAGCTTCGCTCTAAGCGTAGCTATGCCGTAGGCTTTACGACTGCGCTCAGGGCAAGCCTGCTCTTTGCTCCCCTGCTTCCCTATTCTTCCTCTTCTAGCGATTCGCGGGAGAGAGATTCGTAGGTTGGTCGAGGAGGTGTGCGTCGGGCTGATTGGTCTGCCATTAAATCGACTTCCACATCTAAGGAACTACCATCGGTTTGGGTTTCTACCTTGTGTACGGCAATGTCTAATCCTAATGATTGCAGTTCTCGCATTAGTACCTTAAAGGACTCTGGTGTTCCTGGTCGAGGAATTGACTTGCCTTTAACGATGGCATTAAGAGCCTCATTCCGCCCCTGCATATCGTCTGATTTGACTGTCAGCAATTCCTGCAAGGTATAAGCTGCACCAAAGGCTTCCAATGCCCACACTTCCATTTCTCCAAAGCGCTGACCACCTTGTTGGGCTTTACCACCCAAGGGTTGCTGAGTTACCAGCGAGTATGGCCCTGTGGAACGAGCGTGGATCTTGTCGTCCACCAAATGCACCAGCTTGAGGATGTAAGCTACGCCTACAGTTATGGGTCGGTCAAAGGGTTCGCCTGTACGACCATCAAACACCATAATTTTGCCAGGATTATCTGGGTTATATACCCAGTCTTTGCCTGTTTCGTCCCGTGCTTCTTGCAATTTGCCATGTACAAGGCTGCGGGATGTTTCTTCCCCATACATTTCGTCAAAGGGAGTAATTTTAAACCGGACTCCCAAAGTATGAGCAGCCCAGCCCAACATACATTCAAATACTTGTCCGACGTTCATCCGACTAGGTACACCCAAGGGATTAAGCACGATGTCCACTGTGGAACCATCTGCTAAATAAGGCATATCTTCCACTGGCAATATTCGAGAAATAATCCCTTTATTACCGTGACGACCTGCCATTTTGTCGCCCACTTGGATTTTGCGCTTCTGGGCAACATACACCCGGACGACCATATTGGCTCCCGGTGGTAATTCATCGCCTTGTTCACGGGTAAATAAACGCACGTCAACGACGCGTCCTTTTTCACCGTTGGGGACTCGCAGAGAGTTGTCTCGCACATCCCGCGCTTTTTCACCAAATATGGCTCGCAACAGTTTTTCTTCTGGTGGTTGGTCAGATTCACCTTTAGGTGTGACTTTCCCGACCAGAATATCTCCAGCTTCTACCCAAGCCCCGATGCGGATGATTCCCTGTTCATCTAACTGACGCAGGGCATCTTCCCCGACGTTGGGAATTTCTCTGGTGATTTCTTCTGGGCCGAGTTTGGTTTGTCTGGCTTCAATTTCATATTTCTCAATGTGAATTGAGGTGTAGATATCATCCTGTACCAATCTTTCGGAAATCAAAATTGCGTCTTCGTAGTTATACCCTTCCCAAGGCATATAAGCGAGGACAATATTTTGACCCAAGGCTAATTCACCACCTTCTGTGGCTGAACCATCAGCTAAAACTTGTCCAGTCACTACTCGCTCACCAATGCGGACGAGGGGTTTTTGATTTAAACAAGTGTCTTGGTTGGATCTTTGGTATTTAGAAAGTCGATACCTAATTTCTGAGTTACCGCCTTTGGGACGGACACGAATTTCTGTAGCATCTACATAGGTGACATCGCCATCGGTACGTGATACAACCACCATTCCGGAGTCTCTCGCACCTTGGGCTTCTAAACCTGTCCCGACCAAAGGACGCTCCGGCTTCAGCAGGGGTACTGCTTGCCGTTGCATATTGGAACCCATCAGCGCTCGGTTAGCGTCGTCATGTTCCAAAAAGGGAATCATGCTGGTCGCTACGGACACAATTTGCACTGGGGATACAGCTACGTAGTCTACTTGTTCTGGTGTTGTGGTTGCCCAGTCTTGGCGATAACGTACAGGTACTTGTGGCCCTTTAATGTAGCCATTTTCATCTACGGGAATGTCACCTGTGGCAGTCCGCAAATCGTCTTCTTCGTCGGCTGTCATATAGACAGGTGGTAAGTCAAACCGCACGCGACCATTTTCTACTGGTCTAAAGGGGGTTTCTAAGAATCCATAGAGGTTGACTCGCGCATGGGTGGCTAAGGAACCAATCAAACCAGCGTTGGGGCCTTCTGGGGTCTCAATGGGGCAAATTCTGCCGTAGTGAGAAGGGTGAATATCTCGCACGGCAAATCCCGCCCGTTCACGAGTTAAACCACCAGGACCAAGGGCGCTGAGACGGCGTTTGTGGGTCAGTTCTGCTAAGGGATTGGTTTGATCCATGAACTGACTTAATTGGCTAGAACCAAAGAATTCTTTGATTGCTGCTACCAATGGTTTGGGGTTGACTAAGGAGGCTGGGGTTAAAACTTCGGCATCGGATACGGTCATGCGTTCGCGAATAATCCGTTCTAGGCGGTTTAAGCCGACTCGCACTTGGTTTTGCAGTAGTTCGCCGACGCTTCTCACCCGACGATTACCTAAGTGGTCAATATCGTCGATATTACCGATGTCATATTCGAGGTTAATCAGGTAATCAACTGCGGCTAATATGTCCCCAGGCGTTAGCACGCGCATGGTGTCGGGAACAGACAGCCGTAATTTTTTGTTGAGTTTGTAACGACCAACGCGACCGAGGTCATAACGTTTGGGGTCGAAGAAGCGGGAGTCTAATAGCTGTTGTCCACCTAAGACTGTGGGTGGTTCACCGGGGCGTAATTTCCGGTATAACTCCATCAGGGCTTCTTCTTCAGAAAATTGCCCTTCTTTTTCGATGGTTTTTTGGAAATATTCAGGGTGGCGCAGGGCATCAAAAATTTCGTTATCTGATAAGCCGAGGGCTTTTAATAGTACCTGTGCTGAGAGTTTACGGGTTTTGTCGATGCGAACCCAGACCAAATCGTTACGGTCTGTTTCAAATTTTAGCCAAGCTCCCCGGTTAGGGATTAAGCTAGCTGAATAAGTCCGTCGTCCGTTTTTATCGATTTCTGATTTGTAGTAAACTCCAGGCGATCGCACGATCTGGTTGACAATTACCCGCTCGGCTCCGTTAATAATAAACGTGCCTCGGTCTGTCATTAAAGGCAGATCCCCAATAAATACTTCTTGTTCCTTGATATCCCCTGTTTCTTTGTTCAACAGGCGGGTGGGAACATACATTTGTACAGCATAGGTACTATCTCGCCGTTTAGATTCCTCAACGCTGTATTTTGGCTCTTTAAGTTTGTAATTATTTCCTAAAAAGTGCAGTTCTAATTTGCCTGTATAGTCTGTAATGGGACTAAAGGAGTTAAGTTCTTCTATCAGCCCTTCTTCTAAAAACCAGCGAAAACTAGAACGCTGAATTTCAATCAAGTCGGGCAATAAAAAGGCGGATTCCATATTATATGTATCTGTAGTCATGCCTTTACCTTCGTCAACCTGGTTAAACTTTTTTTGAGGACACTGCTGAAATCTCTGTTTTTAGCGTGTTCCCACCGCTAACTTGTGTCCATAACTATTTGGGAACTTCTCTTTGTTTATGCCATCTGCTATTTCTAGGTGTAGGCAAACGCCGCTATTGAAACTGCAAAGAGAGATTTTGGCAAGGGGGGTAATCGCCCTTGTTTTCTCTCAAGGTGCGCTAAAATCGAGATATTAAGTCGATTTATTAACAGTAGTTGGCTGAAATATTGATGAATTTGTTGTGCTTTCCTCACTTCACCTCCCATAAGCTTCATGAATTTGCCTAGACATCTCTAGACTATTTGTGTCATCAATTCACCGTCTACACTTAGGGTAGTCTCTTAAGACACAGGGAAAGAGCCGCGTATTTTGTCGGCTCTGATTTGTCACTACAGGCTTGATTTTGGTGGGTTTTGCTCACAAGGTAATTTACGTTTAACAATTTTCTATAGGTTAAGTACGGCACAGGCGCTTTTTTGCCAAAGTCTAAGTGACTGTCGAATCCTGACATCAGTCATAAATTCCGAACATCCGCTTGTAGAGATGAGGTGGATGATCAAGTTGATAACAGCACAAAATCAAGCTTAAAAGTTTTCAATTCCTTCCTTTTTTATTATGACGTATTCCAATTCTTTTGGAGGGATTAATCTTAGCACAATTTTGTCCTCCTAAAGTTTTATTTTTTTAGCATTCTGTGACCTTCAGTGCCAGCCTGCGAGATAGATGAGCAGACTTTATAGTGCTAATCTAAATAATTCACAAGCATTTTGGGTGGTTTGAGCGGCGATCGCTTCTAATGTTTCTCCACGTAAATGAGCTACTTGTGCGGCTACATAACGAACATAGGCTGGCTCATTGCGTTTTTCACCCCGTTTGGGGACTGGAGACAGAAAAGGGCAGTCTGTTTCCACTAGCAGGCGATCGCCTCTTACCATTGCGGCTGAGGCTTGGATCGCTTTAGCGTTTTTGAATGTTACCGTCCCGCTAAAGCTAATGTAGAAACCTAAGTCCAGAAACCATTGAGTTTCCTCTGGTGTACCACCCCAACAATGCATGACACCTCTAGGAGTTTGTCCGGTGTTCTCCCGCCATTTTTGCAATATTTCCCTGACTTCGGGGGCTGCATCACGACAATGGATAATCACTGGTAAATTCAGTTCACAGGCGATCGCTAGTTGGGCTTCAAAGGCTATGCGTTGAAGTGCATAGTTATCTGCTTTGAAAAGATCCATACCCATTTCCCCAATCGCTACCACTTTCGGTTCCGAACTAGCCAAAGATTTAATTTCGGCGGCTGTATTGCTTTGCCATTTCTCAACATCTAAGGGATGCAAACCAACAGCGAAGCTAAGTTCTGGAAACTGGTGCGCTAGGGTCTTGATACTGGAAAATTCTGAAGGTTCGACACAGGAGTGTACGAGGCGTACTACACCGGCTTCTTGCCATCGCGATCGCACTGCTGCTAAATCTGCCTGAAATGTATCAAAGTTAATATGGACGTGAGTATCAATCAGCTGCATTGTAGTTATCAGTCATGAGTCAGTTGCTAGCACTGAGCGCAATCGAAGTGAGACAAGCCGAAGTTTCATGATTTCGTCAGCAGTAATCAGGGATATAGATATATCTTTACTGATTACTGAAACATTAAACTACTAAGCAGATGCTGGAGCCAGTGGCTTGAGTTTGCGAGCCAACCTGGATTTTTTGCGAGCGCCGTTATTGGGGTGGAGAACACCTCGTTTGACAGCTTTGTCAATTTTGCTGACAGCTTCAGATAGCCGCACCTGTACTTCTTGCTCTAATTCTGAGTTAGGATTAGCTGCATAGACATCGACTGCACTGAAGTATTTTTTCATCAGCGTTCTTACAGCTGATTTGTAAGCTTTGTTACGCAAACGATTGCGTTCTCCGATTTGGGCGCGTTTGAGAGCAGATTTTGTATTCGCCACAGTCAATTCCAAAAATACTATTAATATGTACACACACTACCAGACTTACTAATATAGCATTCATAATGCCAATGTCAGAATTTATAGAAAAAGTTTCTATTTTGGGGAGTAGGGGAAGAAGCAGGGGTGCAGGGTGCAGGGTGCAGGGGGAATATTTTATTTTTTCAGAGTCATAAAAGAGCGCTAATGACCAATGACAAATGACTAATGACAGTATCCTTGACAACTTTACTGTTTGTGTGTAATCGATTGAGAAAATGCGTTAAAATAAGTTACTTCGATTGATTGTTAGTTACTAAAAGTAGAAAAATAAGTAAAAAATATACTCAGACCCTATGCCACCTCCTTGTTCAAGGCAACTGGATGTGCAAATATGTCACCAGGAAACCCGGAGGGAGTGCAGGCTAGGTTGTAAGGGTAGTGGGTATTGGCACACCTTCTCCCTGCCGTATACCAAAGAGCTGACCGCCAGGGTAAGCCAACTAGGAAAAACGGACTGAGCAATAATAGTCGCCTTCTCAAGCAAACCATGTGCTGGCAGCCTTGGAAGTATCAAAAAAATCCAGGTTAAGCTAGAGAAGAGAATTAAAACTAGCTCGACAACCTCATTGGTCAAGAGTGAAGACTGATTCTCAGGCGGGAATATTCTAAATATTGGCATCCTCCTTACTCCATGCTGCGAATCATTACTCAGCAGGCAGACGTTGTATCAGAACTACAACGTATCTGCAATCGTACTCACGATGAACACGTGCTTCACAAAGAAGCAACTGTGCGCGAAGTATTGCAAGCAGTGCAGCGCCAAGGCGACAAAGCTGTTTTGCATTATACAGCTGAATTCGATCATCAAACTCTCAAAGCAGAGGAATTGCGTGTTACTAGCTCCGAAATGGATGCAGCCTACCAACAGGTGTCGAAGGAGTTACTCCAGGCGATTCAGTTGGCTGGCCGCCAAATTGAAGCATTTCACCGCCAGCGTGTTCCGAAAAGTTGGGTACACTTTGGCGATGATGATGTGGTGCTGGGCAAACGCTATACTCCTGTAGACCGTGCAGGGTTATATGTGCCTGGTGGTCGTGCTGCCTATCCCAGTACTGTACTGATGAATGCGATTCCGGCTAAGGTGGCTGGTGTGCCTCGTGTGGTGATGGTAACGCCTCCTGGTTCGAGAAAAACAATTCACCCAGCTGTTTTGGTAGCGGCACAAGAAGCCGGGATAGAAGAAATTTATCGTGTTGGGGGGGCGCAAGCGATCGCAGCTTTAGCCTATGGTACAGCAACGATTCCCCAAGTCAACGTGATTACTGGCCCTGGTAATATTTATGTGACTTTAGCCAAAAAACTGGTTTACGGTACTGTAGGCATTGACTCTCTGGCTGGACCGAGTGAAGTTTTAATTATTGCCGATGAAACAGCAAATCCTGTGAATGTGGCGGCGGACTTATTGGCGCAAGCTGAACATGATCCAATGGCGGCGGCGATTTTGTTGACTACGGATACTGCTTTAGCTAAAAACGTGCAAGTAGCTGTGGAAAGGCAATTAGTGGATCATCCCCGACGGATAGACACCGAAAAAGCGATCGCTCATTATGGCTTAATTGTTGTTGTCGAGTCTTTGTCAGCAGCAGCAGAATTTTCCAATGAATTCGCCCCCGAACATTTAGAGTTAGAAGTTAAAGATCCGTGGGCATTACTTCCCCATATTCGTCACGCCGGGGCAATATTCTTGGGCTATTCTACACCAGAAGCTGTAGGAGACTATTTAGCAGGGCCTAACCACACCTTGCCGACTTCCGGGGCGGCTCGGTATGCTTCACCTTTAGGGGTGGAAACATTTCTCAAACATTCCAGTATTATTCAATATTCACCTACGGCACTGCAAAAAGTGGCTGGGGCTATTGATGCGCTAGCAACAGCGGAGGGCTTACCGTCTCATAAAGATTCAGTCAGACGCAGAATTCAGCAGGAAGAGTGATTTGGAATGTTGATTTTTTTCATAAACTATTGGTTAAAGCTACCCGGTAGCTCTAAGTTTTAGGAGATGAGTATTGCTAAAAAATGTTTTGGTAGCTCTTGACGGATCGGAAATTGCCGAACGAGTCATTCAAACTTTAAATGATTTAATGTTTGCCCCTGATGCCAAAGTTATTCTCTGTCATGTATTTCCCACGCCAGAGTCAGAGAGGGAACTACCCGCAGACCGCCCTCATCCAGAATCTTCTCAGTTTCCTAATTTCCAGATTGAAAAACAACTGTTAAATTATAAAGAAAACTTATCATTTAACAGTGAATTAGAATTGGTAACCGGCGATCCTGCGGTCGAAATTATTCGTCTGGCCAATATTTACAAAGCTGATTTAATTATCATTGGCAGTCGCGGGTTAGTGGGAATGAAGCGAATTGTCTTGGGTTCTGTAAGTACTCAAGTTGTGGAAGAGGCTAATTGTTCGGTATTGGTGGTAAAACCAGCTTAAGTAGACGCGATTAATCGCGTCTATACTATTTATTTACCAAAAACTGCCGCAAACTTAATAAATTCAGGGTTTGTCCTAAATTTAGGGGCAGAATTGAAACTCCCTCTAAGCGGGACTGCACCCAACCTTCTCCCCAGTACCATTCATGAAAGCCATCAATACCTCCACTAAGTAGCAACCGGAGACAATTGGGTCTTGCCACTTCTACTTGATGATGAATTGAAACTGGCCCAGTCCAGGTTGTAAACTGAAATCCAGTATGTAGTTCTTCTGGCATTCCTGGAGCGAAACTTTGCCCTACAAGCCATTTGGCTAAACTTTCGGGATGTTGCAAACTATCACGAATCGCACTTGCGGAGGCGGCGATTTCTATCCGTAGTTGACTTTGTTGAAAATTACCCAGCATTTTTGAATAAAATAATTGTTTAAAGATCAGGTCTGATTTTTAGTGCGTTGTAGTTCTAGTATTGCAAATACAATCAGTTATTACAGCCTCGTTTTTCTACTAGATGAGAATTTAGACCCTTGATTGGGCTGTTGGAAACCTAGACTGTAACCGTTTAGGTTCAGCGTGGGAGATGTCACAATAGAGAATGTAGACTTATTAAGAAATGTAAGGTTTTTCATGGCTGACCAATTAATTCGTGCCACAGCAGCCGACGGTGGAATTCGTGCTGTGGGTGTGATTACCACTCGTTTAACAGAAGAAGCACGGCAACGCCACAAACTGTCCTATGTGGCAACGGCAGCATTGGGGCGGACTATGGCGGGGGGCTTATTGATGGCTTCTAGTATGAAGCGTCCTGGTTCTAGGGTTAATGTCCGGGTCAAGGGCGATGGGCCTCTGGGTGGTATCTTGGTAGATGCTGGTTTGGATGGCACAGTCCGCGGCTATGTCGCTAACCCATCTGTAGAATTGCCTCCTAATGCCAAAGGTAAGCTAGATGTTGGTGGTGCAGTCGGTAAGGGCTACCTTTACGTAGTGCGAGATATTGGTTATGGCTACCCTTACTCTAGTACGGTGGAACTAGTATCGGGTGAAATAGGCGACGATGTAGCTCATTACTTAGTGAGTTCTGAACAGACACCTTCAGCTTTGCTTTTAGGTGTATTTGTAGGAGCAAATGGTGTAACGGCTGCTGGAGGTTTATTATTGCAAGTTTTACCGAAAGCTGCCAGAGATGAAGCCTTAGTGGAAACATTGACAGGACGGGTATCTAGTTTGTCTGGGTTTACGCCGTTGTTACGAGATGGTAAGACGTTACCAGAGATTTTTAATGACTTACTAGGAGACATGGGTCTGTCAATTTTTCCCGAACGTCAAATGTTGCGCTTTAATTGTGGTTGCTCTTTTGACCGTGTACTAGGGGCATTAAAAATATTGGGAGAAGAGGAATTGCAAGACATGATTGTTAAAGATAATGGTGCTGAGGCAATTTGTGAGTTTTGCGGCGAAGTTTATCAGGCTAGTAGTAATCACTTGGCTCAGTTAATTGTTGATTTGCAAAGGGAATCTTCAGTTTCTAGCTAAAGTAAAGATTAATACTAAAGGATGATAATATTCATGCTATCTGTGGTCAGAGGATATTTAATTAAGTAGCTTTTACGATGGCAGCATCGGAATTATCAGCCTAGAACAGATCGCTATTCAACTATTTTGGTGTGAGAGATGACAGAGCGGGATATTCCAGAACGTTGGCCCCCATCCAGAGCAGGAGAGCCAGATGATATGAAAAGATTATCCCGAACGCCACAATTGGGAAAAACTCAAACATTTGGTGTCTCGGCTACTGGTTCTAACTCTAAGTCCGTGAAGCAACAAAAACAAGACACTTCGGAATTACCAATAAATAATCAGTCAGCAGAAACTCGTTTACCCAGTAAAAAGTCTTGGAAATCCCCACGCTGGATGAAAGGCTGGGTTTTGTGGGTGTTAATGTTGACGTTCATTCCTGGCGGTGTGGGATTCCTGGCGATGGCAATGCTGCTGAAGTTACCAACCGCCCCCAGTTGTCCCGCGATTTCCCGACCTTTTGTCAGTGCTTCAGTGAAGTTACATTGCGCTCAGATATCAGCTTCTAAGCAGAATGTGAATGATTTACTGCAAGCGATCGCTATAGTTAGTAACATATCAGATGATCACCCGTTACGGGGCGAAATTGATCGTTATTTAAAAGAATGGTCGCAGGATATTTTGCGGCTAGCAGACCAGAGTTTTCAGGCTGGAGATTTAGAGGAAGCGATCGCTACTGCGCGTAAAATACCTAATGATCTGCCGGCTTACCAATTAGTAGAAGAACAGGTTACTAAATGGGAGTCGATTTGGTCTCAGGCAGAAGGTATATATCAAAATGCTGAAAGGGAATTAAAGGAACGGCGCTGGCAATCAGCGTTTTTGCTATCGGCTAGATTACTGCGTGTAGATAATCAATACTGGTCAAGTATTAAATATGATCAATTAAATAACTTGATCACTTCAGCACGGGAAGATGGTGATAAGTTAGCAAATGCTGAACGTTTAGCAAATAGCAAAGTAGTCAATAATTTACTAGAAGCGATAAAACTTTCGGAATCGATTAGAACGGAAAGTTATCTTTATGGAAAAGCGCAGGAGTTGATTCCCCAAATTGGCCGCAAGATGCTGGATTTGGCACGGGCGAGTCTGGATAGGCGGGATGCGAATACGGCTCTAGATATTGCTAGACAAATCCCAGATAATGCCAAATTGCAGGCTGAAGTGTCAGATTTTATGGCTTTGACTGATGCTCAAAGGAGTGCATGGATTGGTACGGTATCGGGTTTAGAAACGGCTATCTTTCAAGCGCAACAAGTTGATGCTTCTAGGCCAATTTATGGTGAGGCACAACAATTGATTGCTCGTTGGCAAATGGAAATTGAAGATGTGGCGCGGTTAGAAAAAGCCCGGACACTTGCCAGCCAAGGTACTATTGAGTATTTAACAGCAGCGATTAGTGAAGTCCAAATGATTTCTTCTAATAACCCCCGCGCTTCAGAAGCGAGGAAGGAAGTCAGCCGTTGGCGTAACCAAGTGGAGACTATTGAAGATAGACCTATTTTGGAACGCGCTCAACAATTGGCATGGCTAAATGATATGAATTCTTTGCAAGCTGCAATATCTGAAGCTGGACAAATCCGGCGGGGTCGGGCTTTGTATTCGGAAGCACAGAGAAGAATTAGCACATGGACGGCAACTGTTCAGCGAATACAAGATCAGCCATATTTAGATCAAGCAAGAATGCTGGCGCGGAGTGGTGATTTGGCTGGTGCGATTAATACAGTCCAGCCAATTGTATCATCAGGGCGATCGCTTGCTGGTGAAGCGAGGAAGGCTATGGATGATTGGCAAGGGCAAATCCGCGCTAGAGAAAACTGGAGTAGAGCCAGGGAGTTGGCTGCTGCTAGTACACCAGAAGCTTTGTCTCAAGCGATAGGACTGGCTGATAGGGTTCCCAGAAATAGCACTTTGCGGATGGATGCGAATATTGCTATTAATCAATGGAGTCAGCAATTATTAGATATTGCCCGTTCTCAGGGTGAGGTTAATATTCCTCGTGCTATTGAGACGGCTAAGTTAATTCCACGCAGTAGTTCTGTTTACAGTAGGGCGCAACAGCAAATTCAGAATTGGCAGTCTTTTCTCAATCCTGAACCTGAAGTATTTGAGCCTATTCTCCCCATTGGTGAGCAGCCTGTCCTCCCAACTATTGAGCGATAATTCTTAATATGTCTTCATCAACCTTTTGCAAATAATATTTTTGTAGGAGGTTGATTTTGTTTAAGGAGTTAGCACAAAGGCGCAAAGCAAATATAACAGGCGATTAGAAATCGTGGCTACACAAACAAAGTCCGCCTGCGCGGACTCTAGAAAATACAAATTTCTTCTTCCTTGTTTCAATCCCTGATAGGGATTATTAGTAATTGGAACAATCTCTACTATCCCCAGAAGTAGCAGAATGGGGGTTTCAATCCCTGATAGGGATTATTAGTAATTGGAACTCCATTGTTCATTTCTTAAGCTGCATTTAAACTTGTTTCAATCCCTGATAGGGATTATTAGTAATTGGAACGAGAAGCAGGTAAAGAATAACCAATAAGCTCATTAGTTTCAATCCCTGATAGGGATTATTAGTAATTGGAACTTGTAATAGTTTAGGCGATCCACGATTGCCACCAAGTTTCAATCCCTGATAGGGATTATTAGTAATTGGAACATCCTGCTTATATCATTGAAAGAGCTAAAACTGCTGTTTCAATCCCTGATAGGGATTATTAGTAATTGGAACGTGGCTTAACGGTCTAGGTGGAGACAATCTGATAGGTTTCAATCCCTGATAGGGATTATTAGTAATTGGAACATGGAAATCAGAGCTTGATGATTCTGATGGGGAAGTTTCAATCCCTGATAGGGATTATTAGTAATTGGAACGCATTTTTAATTCTTGTCCAATCTAAGCGATTTTTATCGTTTCAATCCCTGATAGGGATTATTAGTAATTGGAACCAGACAAAGAATAAAGAGCGTGGTGGTTTTTGCTTCGTTTCAATCCCTGATAGGGATTATTAGTAATTGGAACAAGGCTCTAAAGTTATGCGAGTCCCCTCAAATCTGTTTCAATCCCTGATAGGGATTATTAGTAATTGGAACAACTATCTTCTTTTCTGATTTAGATATTTTTCTAGTGTTTCAATCCCTGATAGGGATTATTAGTAATTGGAACCAAATCTAAACATTCTTCTTTTGTTCTGCGTAGCAAGTTTCAATCCCTGATAGGGATTATTAGTAATTGGAACCAAAATCTTTGTCATTTTGAATTGATTGGGCAAAGTTTCAATCCCTGATAGGGATTATTAGTAATTGGAACTGCTGCTGGTATTACTGCACTTCAAAATAAAGCTGGTTTCAATCCCTGATAGGGATTATTAGTAATTGGAACATAATCTCTACGCCACCACTGCGGGGCTGGGCTTGTTTCAATCCCTGATAGGGATTATTAGTAATTGGAACTCAAAATTAGAAAGGGGCGGGTCTCTGGTAAACCGTTTCAATCCCTGATAGGGATTATTAGTAATTGGAACCAGGGACTAAAGTTTTGCTAGCACCCATTTTGTTGTTTCAATCCCTGATAGGGATTATTAGTAATTGGAACATTGATAATTAATTCCAATATTCTAAAAGCCTCGGGTTTCAATCCCTGATAGGGATTATTAGTAATTGGAACTTCAACAAAGACAATCTTCTAATCAATGTAATTTGTTTCAATCCCTGATAGGGATTATTAGTAATTGGAACCTACAAATGAGGCTTTAATTATGCAATCTTTACCTCGTTTCAATCCCTGATAGGGATTATTAGTAATTGGAACGCATGAGTGGGTTACAGGAAATGATTCAAACTAGGTTTGTTTCAATCCCTGATAGGGATTATTAGTAATTGGAACATAAATTTGTCTGCTACTCCCATGAAAAATGGTAGTTTCAATCCCTGATAGGGATTATTAGTAATTGGAACGGCTTGTCCCCCTTTTTTTTAAACTTTCCTTATTGTTTCAATCCCTGATAGGGATTATTAGTAATTGGAACGCTACTGATTTTGTTAATATTTCCTCTTCTTCACAGGTTTCAATCCCTGATAGGGATTATTAGTAATTGGAACAAATTGGGAGGCGAATAGCCTTAGTGGGAGGTTTAGAAGGTTTCAATCCCTGATAGGGATTATTAGTAATTGGAACCTAGGTGAATGTGGAGATGTAGTTACTATATATAGGTTTCAATCCCTGATAGGGATTATTAGTAATTGGAACAAGCCACCTTCATATTTTTTAGTCTCCTCAGTTTCTGGTTTCAATCCCTGATAGGGATTATTAGTAATTGGAACTGGTTGTGGTTAATAAAAAAATGGCTACAGGATGTTTCAATCCCTGATAGGGATTATTAGTAATTGGAACCGCTCACAGTTGAAAGCGTTGATATATTTGGTTTTCAAGGTACTGTTCCGTCAATCTAAAATGAATATAGCTTTTCAGGAATTGGGTTGTCAAGAGAGACATTTGAATAAATAGCTCAAAAGCTTTCATATCAAGGCTTTCGGGGTTTGCGTCAACCTCCATTCAGGTGTGAGAGGGTTCAAAGCCAGATGAGGTAAGGATTTCAGGCGTAAAATTTTCAATGTTCAAAAAAACACCTACTGGTTGACGCAAAACTCAGGCAAAAAATATTGTGGTGTCTCTTGGCATATCACCGCCGATGCGCTCAACTTTTCCCTGACAGCAAGCACAGAGGAAATAAAAGCGGATGTTGTCTTCGTTGGGTTTGATGATTTTAGACAAGCGCGATCGCAGTTTAGCATACTGAGTCTTGGTCAAGTCGCACTCAAATACAGAATATTGCATCCACTGTCCGTAAGATTTGAGAATCTTGTGAACTTTGGTGCGGCGCTTGTCTTCTGAGATATCGTAGGAAATTACTATAAACATGATGATTGGATTTACTTCATGACTAATGGGGGATACTTGTCAATTTCTCCCAGGAGATATTTAGCTAGGAAACGTCCTTGAATTTCAAAGGATTCTTGATAAGAATATTGTTTCTGCATGACGGGATGCTTAAACTTACTCAGTTTCTTTTCTTGATATAGTCGCAGAAAATTATGCAATCCTTCTTTGGTGAGTGAAACAGCACCACTAACAGGTTCAGTTATAAAGTCTTTTGGTGCTAAAATCCGGCGATTAATGGTAGATAAAACTACAGCATCTACTATTAATGGTCGAAATTCTTCCATTAAATCAAGTGCTAATGAAGGTCTGCCATATCGCTCTGTATGCAAGTATCCTAAATAAGGGTCAAAACCAACCATATTTAAAGCGCCTTGGATATCGTGACGCAGTAGGGAATAACCTAAACTCAAAAGTGAGTTTACTGGGTCTGTGGGAGGGCGACGGTTGCGGGTAGAAAAGCTAAAGTTATCGACTCGAATTAGTTGATTAAAACAACCAAAGTAGGCTGCACTCCCAGCACCTTCATAACCTCTGAGAGAATTAATTGTTTTGGCTTGCTCCAGGGAGGCGATCGCATGAGATAATTGAGTAATTCCTGAGTTTAAATCTAGGTCATAACGGCGTTGTGCTAGTAATAAAGATTGACGGTAATTTTTCAGTTTTCCCCTGACAAAACCTTGAGTTACATGGATTGCTTGTGCTGATTCGCCGGCGGCTTTCCATTGGGCGTTACGAACGAAAATATTTTTACCCATATCGGGTTCTAAACGAGCGAGAAATTTCCCATTAAAGTTGAGATAAGTGACGGGAATTTTTCTAGAAATCAGTTCAAAAATAGCCGCCGGGGAAATATTAGCTCTCCCCATGATGACTACGCCATCAACTTTAATCAGAGGTGCATCGAAAACTGTCTTTTTATCAGCTTTGACAATCAGAAGTTCATCAACTTTGCCAATATAGGCTTCTTCTTGTGTGACGTAAACTGTTCCCATGATTTTCTCCAAAATTAAATAATGTTTCTCAAACCCTCAGACTAGAAGTCTGGGGCTACACAAACCAAGTCCGCACTTCGACAAGCTCAGTGACCACCTGCGCGGACTAACTTAGATATAAGAAGCTCGTAGTAAGGGCTTTAGCCCTTATTTGTTTTAGCGGTGTTGAATGTAAAATAAGGAATATAGAAGATGGAGAGGACTAAAGTCCTCACTACGAACCTGAAGATGGTGAGGAGTGAAGTCCTCTCTACGAGACGCTACGCGAACACTACGAGCTTGAAGTTAATTGGCTTCTTGATAGTTTCTTAATTTGTCAGATGCTTTGGGTAAACATTGCGAATAAAGACTACAACCTTTGCACCTTTTACTGTAAGATGGTGTTGGCATCTTGCCAGTTTCGAGTAAATTTGTCACGGCTGCAATGGTAGCGATCGCACTGTCTCGGAGTTCTTGATTAATCTCGACTAATTGTCGTTGATGGGAATGGGCATAATAGATATATCCGATGTTGATATTTTGCCCTGTCATTTCTTCTAAACATAATGCTTGGGCGCAAACTTGCAATTCATCGTTATCCCATTCACCTTTACGTCCGCGTTTGTATTCGATGGGATAATATTCACCTGAGACGACTTCGATTAAGTCAGATTTACCGATGAGTTTATATTTTTCTGACTTCAAATAAATTGCTCGAATTTGCCAAGTATCTTCTTTGTTAATATCGCCTGTGGTGTGAACTCGGTCATGTAAAGCTGTACCTTCAATTGTATATTGATTGTCGGTAAATTCGCCAGCACAAAACATCCGCCAGCAGCGATGGGAACAATAGGCGTATTGGTTCAACGCTGCAATTTGGATATATTCGTAATTCATAATTCGTAGTTCGTAATTCGTAATAGAGCCTACGGCACGCTAACGCGAACGTAATTCGTAATTTTCAACGATATGAACGTCGGATCATCCCCATACCCATTGTGGTTTTTCTTCCTACTCCTGCATATAAAGCAAAGTCAGCTAAGGCGTTGAGTTGCTTTATTTGTGTCGGTTCAATTTCACCTAAAATGCGATAATTAACGTCTCCAACTATGCCTATGAATTTGCTGCGGGAGTCTGCTACAATTTCTGTGCGAATGTTGACAAAGGAGGGAAATATTGACTCGATGGAAAATTGAGAAAATTCAATTCCACTATATTTATTCCACCGGGAAAGCAGGGAGTTAAAAACACATTCTCTGGTGGGAAGGGTGGTGTCAAATTTTCCTTGACGAAAGGCGGTAGGTGTGAAGAAAGTCAAATCAATGGCGCGATCGCTTTCGCTGGCTTGCTCGTATAATTGAGTGTAGCTACAGGCATTTGCCCAAGGTTGGCTAGATTGGGGTGTCCCTTGAATGCTGGTAATATACAAGTCAGCAGGGCCAAGATGCCAAGGATGATTGGGGTTAAGATTCAGCCATAGTTGGGTAAGTTGGCTAAATAGTGTGTCATCTAAGAGAGAAATGCGCCACCAACAAGGAGTTCCGGCGGATATGGGTATTTGATGTGAGTGTTGGAGTTTGGATATTCCCCTCCTTTTATAAAAACGGAAATCAGTTTGCAGGGGTGAGAGGGTGAAGGCTTTATCTGCGGTAGAATCATGTAGGCGATCGCCTAATGCGTGATCTACAGAACTAACAAGGGTCAAAAATAGTGCGTGCAGATGTCTCCCTGTGAGAAACTGAGAAGGGATAGACGATTGCGGAAGTAGATTGAGAATTAAGCTATGAGGCATATTTTTAATAATTCGTAATTCGTAATTCGTAATTCGTAATTAGGAATTGGGAAGTAGCTTGAGGTTTAAAAGTCAAAAATTTACTTGCGTTTTTTGGTGGTGGATTGAGCTATTCTTGATTCCACGGTAAATTCTGGGATTTCTGCGAGTTCCGCTTCACTCAAACTATACTGTTCACAAACTAAACTCAAGCGATTTCCCGGTGTTTTCACAGCGTTGACGGAGTGAGTTAAATCACCTTGGAAGTAAACTAAAGTATTTGCTTGGGGTTTAATTTGTCCCAGTTGGCGTTTATGGGACTTCAGTACAAGTTCTCCTCCTTCCATATTTTCAGGTAAACGCACATAAAGAACACTGACTACTGCTGGCGGTTCTACGGTTTTGCAGTAAGAACGCAGCGAGCGGTCAATGTGCGGGTCTACACGGGAACCTTCTTTCAGTTGTAACGGATTGAGGTAAAAAGCATTACAACCCGGTTGGAGAGCCAAATCGAGGTATGATTTGAAGTAAGGGAATCTTTCTTGTACAGTGGAAATGTGCGATCGCCTAAATACTACAGAAAATCCCTTAGTCCCGACAAAATCGCGGTTGAGATTGTTGATAGCAAAATAGCGACAAGCTTGAATTTCGCCCCATAAATTATTTAGGTATTCGCTAGAAAAAGCCTTTGGTTGTTGTTGAAAATGTTTCACGGTGGGTATAGAAACTGATGATAAACGTAGCAGATTGCAAGTAATAAGTAGTAAAACTCTTGTGGGGTGGGCATCCTGCCCGCCCTTCTACTTGTTTACATTAAATATGCTGTAAAATTAGGAACCACAAGGAATAAAACCAGAAGTGTTCATCTGTGGTTCCATACTCATAATTAACTTTGAAAATGATATTCCATTTTAGCCGGAAGCTTTAATTCTGAAATACCGTCAAACTGATAATATTCACCGCGCATTTGCACATTTTGAATCAGACTAACAGGAGGCATATTTACCACATCATAGCTAATAACTTGATGCGTAAACATCACATCCAAAGGATTTAAAGGATATTTCCAAATAAATGTACCTGCACAAGTTTTAGATTTAGGTAACTCTGTAACTGTCACCTCAGCCTTACTCATCCATTTACCCAAGCGAATCCACTTTGGTAATTTTATTTGTTTTTGAGAAATTACGAAAAACTCAAATTTACTTTCTGGCGCAATTTCTTTTGCTCTCCCAAAACTAGGAATATTCTTCTGTGTTTTCTCCATTTCAACGTGGTAGTTGTTATTAGCATACTTCCAAGTATTGAGAATGGCTGAATGTTTGAGAGAACGAGCCGGAGTAATGTAAATACCCTGTTGATTCAGTGGTGTTAAATGCTCCTCATATTTTGGCACTTGTTCAGGGCAAAAATAGCGATAGGAATGTTCTTCAGCCACCGTAGTAGAGTAGATTTCGCTATCAACTAAACCCAGTGCATAACAGAGAGCATAATTGTGAATTATCGGCTCAGTTTCGTAGAGTCGCCCAATTTCACGAGTCGCAAAATAGAGGCTATCGTGTAGTTCTAATTGACATCGGTAGATTATAGCCATAGCTGTTACTTAGCCTTAGCAGCAGTTTTCTTTTTGCTAATATGTTTACTGGCATAATTTTTAGCTTCTGCATCAGCTTTTTGTAAAACTGCCTTAATTCCTGTTTCGTCACCCACAAGGCTTTTAACTTCATTGAGTAGAGGTGAAAAAGCATCGCCAATGAAATCAGTATGCACAATAAACTCATCAGCCATTAAAGCCTCAATTGCACTTTTAGCAGCAGTAATTACATCATCTTCATCCAAAGGCTCAGGAGGATTGATTGTATTTTGCGCCTTCATTTGATCATATATTGCTTGAGTCCAACGGAGGTTACTGGTAATTTCTCCATCTGCAAATACAACACCAATTAACTCATTTCTCACGCGACCTGTACGGGTGGTCTGCGCTCCATAGTGGCGCGTTCTGAGGATATTATTAAAAACGTAAAGAAAGCTAGCTTCAGTCGGGTCTTTGAGGGTAACAATACTAGGGAAGAAAACTTGTGGACTAATATGATCTTGCTGATTAATTCGACTGGTAACTTCACCCGGTTTAGAACCATTTTCACCCTTAGAAGCCATTGTACCATTTTCGTAGGGAGCGTTAAGAGTAAATGTTTCGTGTGATTGATCAAAAGCGGTAATTGAAAATGCGGTATCTACTACAACCTTAGATTTTTCTGAACCAGAATCACCAATAGCGAAACCGTAAATGATGCAATCAGGATTATCCATTGCAAAACTAACGTTATATTCGCATTCTTCCGCAGTCATTAAGCCATAGTTACGCAGTAATTCCCGTCCAACTAAACGCTCTGGTGTAGACTGTTTGCGCTTAAACATTGACAAACGGCTAATTGTAGTTTTATCTTTGACTCCGGCTCGTACTCTGGCTTTATTTAGTTCTCCATCTGTTTGAAACAGAGGATAAGATTCAGTGATGCGTACAGTGAGAAAATGGACATATTTACCCATTGATTTGTAGGGTATTTCAGATTGAAAGAATTTGGATTCAACAGTTTTGAGAAATGACATAATTAGTCTCCAAGGAAGGATTTACTCAGGTTACGCGAAATTATGGAAAAACGAACCACAAAGGACACAAAGCACACGAAGTCAAGAGGTTTCAGAGGGTTCTTGCGTAAGTCCTATTACTATTTGTTTGATTTTATGAAGAAACAGATTTATTCCGTTTCAACAAGTTTTTCTGCGTTTTCTTTGTCATCTTCAAGGCGATAAAGAAATTCACAGGTATCTCGAATTAAATTGAGTTGACGACCTGCTAAACGGGCGCGATCGCCTGCAAATGATTTCTCAAATACCTCCTGTACAAAATATTTAGCAAACTCTAGAACAGCTTGCCGTTCTTCCTCCCGTTTACTCATTACCCAACGTCCTTCAGCAGTAGAAGAATGAACGCGATCCATGAGTTTAAACACTTCCGCCGCCACAGCCGCTACTAATGTTTCTCCTTGAAACACACTTGACTCAGCTTTGAGAATAGTTTCAGCAGCGATATCTATTGGCTTTAAAACAGCATTAGACTTGGGATTATAACGCTTATTTGCTCGGTAAAATCTGCGATACAAATCTGTTAATTTTTTTGGATGATTCAGGCTTGATTCTTCTCCCACAATTAATTGCTCCATATTTTTGTCATATTTAACATAAGGGTCAAAACAAGGGTAAAAATGATAGACATAAAGCCTAATTTTCTCAATGCGTGCTGTTTCTACCCCTTGGTTACGCACCCAACGATTGAGATAAGCAAACACATACAAAGAACTCGTTTCAAAATCCTTTGCTAGTTCTGTAAATCTCCCCCAATTGGCATCGTAACCAGTTTTACCTTGTCTAGCATTCACATCTAAATGAATGGCATAAGCTGCTGTAAGCACGTTCAAGGGTGCAGGGTACTGAATGCCGTTTTCTTGCCAACCTTCCAGAATGTAGTCAAGACGAAATCTGTCTCTTTTTACCAAAGCACGGAAAGCATGAGGCGCACTATCTAAGAAAACGCTTTCCTCAAATTCAGCACCATCATTAAAAGGTGGAATTGGCGACTCAGAAACCACAGTTTTTACATCTAGAATCATCGGGAAAGCAAATGCTAACCAAGTTGGCATTACCCAAGATTCTGTATCTGTGCTATCTCTTCCTGGTGGCAATGCCATGAAGTAAAATGTTAAAGGCTGGTCTTCTGGATAAGAAAGTTTAAATGTGCGGTCTTTGTCAGCTTGAAGATTTTCGTCAATTAAGAAACTATCTACACTTTGGTAATTTTCTCTGGCTAAATTGGCTTGTAAATCCTTACTAATAAAATGATTACGGACGCTGGTATCAAAGCGAGTTTGAGCAATACCGTTGTAAGCTTTTTGCAAAAACTTATTAGTTTCTGGTGTGAAGTAATAAGTCGGGTAAAAATAGAGATAGCGATATTTCCCATCTTCAAATTTTTTTCCTACTGCCTGAGTTTGATTCATGAGAATCTGTCGCAGCATCATTTCAATTGCTGCAATACTTGAGATATTACGTTTAGCATTTGAGCCTCCTAAATGCTGTTTGTTAGTGTAAACCTGGGGAGTAAAAAGAACGGCTGACTCCATTTGTTCTGTGACTGTGTAAGCAGAGTGAGAAATTGAACAAATAAGCTGTCTTCCGCGACTGGATTTTTTCGCAGCATTGTAGTTTTTCAACTCCTTAAAAAAGATTTCGGCTTGCTCTGTAGCTGATTTTTGTTGCGTTTCATTCGGTAGCATAATTACGCGATCGCACCAATCCTTTAAATCTTTCCATTCATCAGGTAGAGTGTACTGATTAATGATTGGTTCAATCACTTCTATCCATTGATTCACAAGACTTTGACAAATCTCACGAACGTTCTCTTGTCCTGGATGAAGTTTAAGGTATTGCGTGGCAATAAAATACCAGTCATAAGCAATACCTCCAGTATCTTTAAGTTGCTGAAGTGCGTTGATTTCGGATCTATACTCAGATAAATTCAGAAAATCAATAGCTACCTCTGTCAGATTGATAGTTGGGATTGGTGGTAATTCTTTGTTCTTTTTAATTACAGCTTTAACTCTATCCAGATACTCTTTCCAGAACTTTCCAGTGATTAAAGCTCCTAATTCTGCCAAATGATCTATACGAATATCTTCTGGGAAATCAATATCGATATTGGGATCTAAAACACCTTTACGCTGAAATTTAGCTAAATTAGTACCTTTATCTCCTGCTTTACTGGTTTTAACTTTACTTGGTACTGCATCGACGGTAAATTGCATTAAACCTTTGATGTCAAGGAAAAGATTATAATAGTCGGCATATTTCATCCCAATATTTCCCCGACTAAATCCAACCTTTCGCAGTTGCAGTTGGTTTGCACAGAGTTTTTTGATTGTATTGATAACGCGATCACTCAATCCTTTGCGACTAATTTTTGGCGCGTCTCTGTGAGCTAAATAAATTACTCCTGTAGGTAAGTAAAGCAATATTTCATAGTAAGTGTTCTCTTCAGTGTTAATACTGGTGTGTGCTTCCATCAAAGCATTATTCACCACATTAGTTAAAAAACCTCTATTTTCAGCAATGCTGTGATAGGTAAATTTCAACTGTCCATCACTCAGATTATGGATAATTTCTTGGAGTCTGGTATTTTCTGCATCTTGGGGATGCTTAACAATTGAGGCGAGAGAATCAGCCAAACAAGTTAAATCAGATAGACTGCGAAGGGTGCGGTCTTTGAGAACAGGATTTAAGCCAAATTCCGAAAAATTCCAGTTAGTATCCCAGCGTCGTTGAGCATTATAAGCCATGCACAATAAATCATCTAAATACTCTCGATAAGCTTCTGAATTATCTGGGTTGATAAACTTATCAAGTCCTAACTGGCGAACTTTTTGATCAATAATTTGCCGATGTTCTGTTAACGGTAACTTGCGACAATCTTCTGGTGCATCAGGAAATTTTTCAAAATCATGTAAAATAAACCCAGCAATTACTAATCTCCGTTCTCTTTCTTTCACCACTCGCCGCACTGTGGTATTGAGTTTTTCTAACCGCTTTTCAATTAAGTTGGCGGGAAATAAGCCATTGAGTAAGTGAGTATTTAGAGATTGGTCAGCCGCATTATCTCGCCTAACTTTAGTTTTACCTTCTGCTTCTCGCTGTTGGTCGATTTCATCAAAGAATTTACCTCCTTTAGCCGTGACACCAATGGCTATCTTTAGCAAGTTTGGTAAAACATACTCGGCAAAATCTGCCATTACTTGATCATCAGGATTTTGAGATTCAATTGCTTCTCGCAATAGTTTGAGTGTGAGTAATTCGCCTTCAGTTTCAATAGTGCGGTCTGAAGAATCACCATCAAATCCAAAGTCTTGATTTAAGAAATCATCTTCTAATTCTTCCGACTGTTCATTATTACTGTCAAATAAAGATAGTTGTTGATTGTCTTCAATAGGTTTTGTTTTTTTACTCATTATCTACATCCAATGAAATTAAATAAGTATTTATTTCTCGCACGTAAAGCGGATATTGTCTTAATGCGAAACTAATTGATTTAAAAACTTCTTTTGGATCTATATCATCATATTCATGAACTAGCCGATTTCTTAATCCTCCTGATGGTGCTAATTGTGCTGCTAATTCGGTTGAAATGACACCATATTTACCAAGTTCAATAAAAGCCTCAAAGTTAGTTGGCGATTTTCCAGGATTTAGCTTTGACAATATATGGTCATTGATATCTATCGCTGCTTGAGTCATTAATTGTAAAAGTCTTTCAATAATTAGTTGAGTATCAAAGCTATTTAGGTAATCATCCCAACTAATCGCCTCGAATCTTTTCAAGTTCTCCAGGTAACGAACAATAAACTCTAATCGAGTTGTAATAATTACAGTATCTATATTTTTCATACACCCCATCTTGCTAGAAACTGTTCAATGTTTTTGCGTTTGGTATGTTCAATTTTTTTGATTTCCGAATTACTCAGCAATACTTTTTGTTTAAATTTTTTAAATTCTTTCACCTCATTCTCATACAAAACCTGACCATCACGAGCAACAAAATGTGCTATTAATTCTGAACAATGATTAAGTTGTACAATATCAATATGATCAGCATTTATTTTCAATACTTCGCCAATCAGCATGGGTAATTCAAACAAACGCCCGATATTATCTTTGATTTCAGCCTGACGCTGTTCTTCATCACACAAAACAGCAAAATCCCAGTCACTATTGGCGTGTGTGTTACCTGTAGCTCTAGAACCAAACAGGACTAGCATTTTTAAATAAGGTATTTTTTCAGGAAGTTGTAAGGCTAAGTCTTTAAGTTCTGCAATTGTTCGGGTATTACTTTGCATTTGATTATTCTCCAGTTTTGTAAGTCGATTAACCATATACTAATTTTATAAGTTCCAATTTTTATTCAACAATGACTATATTGTGAGTCCATTCAATTTCTCGCACCAATGGTGGGAGTTTTTCATAACTCGTTCATTGAAACGTCAAACAACCCATATCTCATCTCCTGTGCTTTTAAAGGTATATGCGAGTGTATCCAGCAGCAATGCAGAGTGACCAAAGGCGATCGCATACGGCGCACTAACATCATGAAAGCTATACTGATCACTAATGGGATAAATCTGAAAGTGCATCGGTAGCCGTAACCGCATCCGCACCTCAGACACAGGACGGCGAATTACGTAACAAACCAAACCTTCCTTCTTCAGTCGTTTGTTAATTGCACCAATCCATTGATTGTCAGGTTGCCAAATTTCCACACCAGTCAAAACCTGAACTTTCCAAGCGTCGGCTATTGGCTGTAAGTCTCCAGGATAGGTAAATTTCCAGTTCAGCCGTTCCTCACGGTAGGAACGCAACTTCATAAATGCTAGACAATGAGCAAATCTACCTTTGGCTATGGGTTGTCCTGTGCGTTGTGCGGCTTCTTTAAGTGTCCGTACAAATCCCGCCTCTGTCCACATTTCAATTTCTAAATTGCCCAAAATACCTGGTAAATCGTAGGTTTTAAACCTATCCGCTTCGTTTTCTTCGGTTAAATCGCATAAACCACATTGCAAAGGACTGGAACCGCGAAAACTAGCCGCATCGTCAGCTATCGGATTTCCTGGTTTACCTGACAGTGCTTTCCAGTCTTTCGCCCATCCTGAAACACGTCCGGCTATGGACTTCAGCTTGCTTTCAAATACGTCCTCACAGGCTTTTTGAAACTGTTCTCGGCTTTGGGCATACTGTTGTTTAATTGTGCGATCGCTCAATTTATAATACAGCAAAAATGATTGTACAGTCCCCCAACGGCGATAATAACCGCGAAAATCATTGATTTGTCGATAATTCTCGCTAATTGTATTGTGAAAACATGGACGCTCATAAATACTATTTAGCTCTAAGGGTGGTGAATCTACCTGAAATAAACGTTCTACCAAAAAGTTAGGCACAAGGGCAAAAGCTGTAAACTTTTCAAACTTAATTATTTCACCATCTTTCTCATAGCCTTTATGTCTGCCCAATCTTCCCAAACGCTGAATAAAGTTACCTGCATCTGATGACTCAAAAATCAGAAAATTGATTTTGAAATCAACACCTACATCAATTGTGCTAGTACCAATAACTAAATCAGACATTAGACTTTGCTCTTTTATGCCTTTGCCAGAAAGTCCTGTATTTTCTCCTACTGTTAATTTATAAGGTTTGAATATTTCTTGGAAAAATACTGTCAGCCTTTTGACTGCTGCAATTGAATTGAGAATAATCGCTCCTTTACTACCTGGATACTTTTGGAATTGAGCCAAAATCAAATCACTGTTTTCTTTTAGCCAAGTTTCTGAAGCTTTAAAAGCAGGTTCTAAAGGAATAAAGTTTAATAATATTTTTCGCGCTACCTGCCGCCAGCCCTGTTTTTTCAGTTCCTGTCCTTGTTCTTCTGTTTCGGGAAATTGATATTTATTTTGGGCAATAGGATTAATAACTTGACAACGAAATCCAGCCTGTTGTAACCTGCCAATTAAATTTGGATCTGGTGTGGCTGAGAGAAATAGAAATTTTTTGCGGCGATTTGTACAGCGAATTAACAACATTGTGTTAATTACACTGGCAATTTGAGGAGCAGCAAAAACGTGGAATTCATCGAAAATAAATAAGTCAAAATCTTTATCAATTCTCCCCCATAATTTATCTGGACTATCGCCATGAATTATATAAGCCCCTCGATGCAAGTAGTGGAAAATATCAGGGTTAGTGAGTAATACTTCTCTTTGGCTAGTGAGGGTAGAAATTGCTGCTCCTTTTTTCAATCCTTCATTTTCGGCATAATTTTCTAAATCAGCCCCACTTAATCTAACTACACGTGGCTCATCTTCTGGCTGAAATTGTGCAATATATCCTTTAATTTGCGTTTCTTGGTCGCGGGCGAGTTCGTTAGTTGGGTACAGTCCAATGGCGGAAAATTCACCTTGGAGAACTTCTAAATATGCAGCCAAGCTTTTACCATCGCCTGTCATAGCTGTGTTGAATACTACTTCAATATTTGGATCTCGTAGTGCTTCTAATGTTGCTAATTGATGCCAAGAAAGCGACCAATTTTTAGGTAATTTCACTCCGTCAGGTGTGGGGACGGTTTGAGAATAAACAGGCTTGAGTGTAATTTTGTATTCTTCGGACATAAACTTAAATAGTGTCCGTAACTGGTTGTTACTTCTTATATTGCCATGCAAAATAAAGATTGGCAAGATATACCCGTATAAAAGTGTCCGTATAAATATGAGTCGGAAAGGTCAGTCTATAACTCTCTCTATTTCAGAACGCGATAAGGCGGAACTAGAAGCGATCGCCTTACAATTTGGTATGATGTGGGGCGATCGCCCGAATATCTCGAAACTGGTAGAAGCGATCGCTCAAAGAAAGCTACTTATCGGTAATAATAATGATTGGACAGAAGCCCGTATTAGAGCATTACACCGATGTATTGATGCGTTAACCGACATTGGACAAATAGAACAAGCCCAAATTATTGCTAACTTGCTTCTCGAACGCAGCGAATTATCAATCCCACTGCGAAGCGAAATTGAAAGCTTTCTAGAAAATCTTCCCCCACCTTGGCGCTTACAAATAGATAACTATATTCTGCGAAACCAACCGTTTCAGCTTTCCTATCAAGATCCAGCCGGGCGTATATTTAATTTTACCGTCCGTTATGCCATAGTTAATCCCCACGAAAAGCGGGAATATCTTGATTGCTGGTGTGAAGAAACAGAAGGAAACTTTGATATACCCGAACTCATTCACAACTGGTGCTTGCGTTTAGACAGAATTACAGATGCGGCTGTGATTTCTATTCCTGGGGAATGGCGTTCTCACTTAGATGAGATAGAGGTGGAAATGCACATATTTGGTGGCTTGGCTTTTGGCTATAAAGCGAAACCAGAAGACAATATCAATGAATGGCTACCAGATAAACCCAAAGTGCGGCGAGTTATCAGGCGGGTATCCAGTACCTTTTGGTTTAGCCGTGAAGTGATGCAATATGCGCCAGACTGTGTAGTGATTATGCCAGAAAATGTGCGCGATCGCCTGAAACAGAAACTTCTCACTTTATGCCAGTTATACGATATCGAAACCAGGAGTTAAGCCTTGTGGAGTAGGCATCTTGCCTGCTCTATTAATTATTTAGTTAATATTCCTGAATGACAAAAACTTGCTGACTAGATTTAGGTTGATTCTGCTTTTTAACTCTAATCAGACGATTTTTCATATCTTCTGTTTGTTGCAGATAAGCGTATAAAGCTTGTATTTGTCCTTTGTAGTCCCTATCAGTTTTACAAATAATCATGCCCTGATGAGGAATACCATTACGATGTAAAGCGATAAAGTCCTCACGGTTGAGGGTAATCACAACTCGCTGGTTTTCGATTGCAAAGGTGAGAACATCCTCATCCGGTATTCCTTGATTAGCTTGTCCAGCTTCCTGCGAAGTGAGGACATCATAACCATGCTGACGCAGTTCTAACACCATATCCATTGGAAAGTTCTCATTGGAGTAAAGCTTAAACATGATCGTCCTCATTGATAGCAGTCAGCACACAATTTAATTCTTCCTCGTGCTGTGCGTAGTATGTCCATGCTGCGGTTAAATCATCTTTGGTGAGGGTGGGATAATTACGCAGTAACTCTGCATCATCTGCCCCTTGCTGGCGAAAAGCTACCAATGTCCACACAGGAATGCGGGTGTTGCGAATGCGTGGTTGTCCACCGCAAACACCTGGAGTTAGTTGAATTGCCATACTGTTGAGGCGTTCTTGCAGTAAAAGACGTTCCTCCAGAGTCAGTGAGGTAATAATTTGCAGCAGTGAATCGACTAATCGCGTGTTCATGGGTTTCTGCAATCCTCTACTTAGCGTAAAATCTGGTCAATCATGCGGTTGGCTTGAGAAGCATAACCACCACCAAATAAATTAAAGTGATTGAGAATGTGATACAGGTTATACAGGGTTTTTCTCTGCTCATAACCTGCATCTAAAGGAAACACCTCGTTATAACCTTGGTAAAATCCAGCAGGGAACCCACCGAATAATTCTGTCATAGCAATATCAACTTCTCTGTCTCCAAAATAGGTTGCTGGATCAAATATCACAGGTTCACCGGACACAGTACACCCAGCATTTCCACCCCATAAATCACCATGTACTAAGGATGGTTGCACTTGATGATTAGCCAATAATTCCGGAATAGCTGCAAGTAATTCATCTTGTTTGGGAAAACTCCCACCCCGTCGTCTAGCTAACTGAAACTGATAACTTAGCCGATGTTGAGTATAAAATTCTGCCCAGTCTGCTGTCCAGGTATTAATTTGGGGTGTGGAACCAATCGTATTATTAATTTGCCATCCAAAACCTTTGCTGCTGCTGGCTTTGTGCATCGCTGCTAACTTGCGTCCCATTTCGTGGGAAGATTTGCTGTTACTACCTCCCATTTCTAGCCATTCCAACACGATATAGCTAGAGTTTCCCGTTGTACCCCAGCAAATCGGTTTGGGTACAAGAATGGTATTTGTCGCCAGCATTTCTTTTAAACCCAGCGCCTCAGCTTCAAACATAGCAACTTGAGAAGCTTGATTTAGCTTGACAAAGTAAGTCAAGTTACTATCAGAAAGAGCATAACCTTGATTAATACAGCCACCACTCACACTGCGTTTGTGCTGAGTTTGAAATTTTTCGCCAGTGACTTGGCTGATATGAGTATCAATTTCAGTCCACATTTTTCAATTGGGAAATAAGGATGAGGATATTTCTGTATTTTCTCATGCCCTACTCCCTACTCCCTACTCCCTAATTTAGGGTTTCAATACCACTACACCATAAGCATCTGGAGAAAGATACTGTTTTGCGGCTTGCATTAAGTCTGTTGCTTCTTGGGATTGAATATGATCTGGGTAATTAAACGCAGGTTCTAAATCTCCTACCATAGATTGATAATAACCGTATAAACCAGCGCGATCGCTTGGTGTTTCGTTACCAAATATAAACTTGTTGGCTACCCGTCGCCGTATGCGAGCAATTTCTGGTTCTGAGACTAACTCTGTATGTAGTATACGGATATGTTGAGCGATCGCCTCCTCCACAGCCTGTAAATTTTCCACCGCACATTTAGCAGAAATATAAAACGTTCCTTGTAACTGATTGGTCATATTACTCACACCAATGGAAGTCACCAGTCCCCGTTCTTCCCGCAAATCCCGCACCAGTCTAGAAGTCCGTCCATGTGCCAAAACTCCCGCCAAAACATCCAAACCATAAATATCATTTAACTGTCCCAACCCTGGAACCCGCCACACCATTACTAAACGTGCTTGTTGAAGACTTTCATCAACAAACTCCCGCCGCACAATTTCTGTAAACGCAGGTTCAGGATTAACCCCTAACTGTTCACTGCTAACTGTTAACTGTTGACTGTCCTTAAATCCCTCAGCCACAGTTGCAATTAACTCTTCCACAGGTAAATTACCCACAGCGACAGCCGTAATTGACTGGGGTTGATACCAAGTACGATGAAAATCGCGCATTTGCTGGGCTTTAAGTTGAGAAATTACCGCTTCTGGCCCCAACACTGGACGGCGATAGGGTAACTGTTCAAAAGCCGTCTCCATTGACCTTCTAAACGTCCTGCGCCGGGGGTTATCTTCCGAACGGCGAATTTCTTCCAAAACTACCAAACGTTCCCGTTCAAAGGCATCATCAGGGATGAGAGCGTTACGTACTACATCTATTTGCAGTGGGGCGAGGGCGGCAAAATCCTTGGGAGCCGTATTTATATAGTATTGAGTATAGTCTTGGCTCGTAGCGGCATTAGTCACAGCACCCCGTTCTTCAATGTGACGTTCAAACTCACCGCTTGCTAAACGCTCGGTTCCTTTAAAAATCATGTGTTCTAAAAAATGAGCCATGCCATTAATAGCATCAGATTCCACAGCCGAACCAACTTTAATCCACAAGCTGAGATTCACCGCTTCCACTGGCATTTGTTCGGCAACTATAGTCAAGCCATTGGGTAATTTATGCAGAGTTGGGGCATTTATCCGAGGAAATTTAAGCAGGGTTGAGGTCATGGGTAGTGGGGAGTGAATAGCTTTGTTATTCCTTTATCTTATCTAGCAATTCAAATCAGCATCTTAGGGTTGTGAATATCACACGGCCTTTTTCTTTGCAGATAACGTAAAATTATGAGTAGTAATATTAAAAATTGTAAAGGAAAATGTCTAATATTTCTACTCACAAAACTAAATCTCGCGTTGCTGTCATCGGTGCGGGGATAGGCGGACTGACGGCGGCGGCATTATTAGCCCATCGAGGTTACAGCGTTTTAGTCTTAGACCAAGCCCTGGTTCCGGGGGGTTGTGCTTCCACATTTCAACGGCGCGGATTTACCTTTGATGTGGGGGCGACTCAGGTAGCTGGATTGGAACCTGGGGGAATCCATCACCGGATTTTCTCAGAATTATCTATAGATTTACCGGAGGCGACACCTTGTGACCCGGCTTGTGCTGTGTATTTACCTGGGGAAAGTACACCGATTAATGTTTGGCGTGACCCCCAGAAATGGCGAGAGGAACGCCAAAAACAATTTCCTGGGAGTGAACCGTTTTGGCAGATGATGGCGGTGTTATTTGAGGCTAGTTGGCAATTCCAAGGACGTGACCCGGTTTTACCTCCCCGGAGTTTGTGGGATTTATGGCAATTAACTCAAGCGGTACGCCCTAGTACATTAATTACCGTACCCTATACTTTATTTACTGTGGGGGATGCTTTACGCTTTTACGGACTGGCTAAAGACCATCGTTTGAAAACGTTTTTGGATTTGCAATTAAAGCTATATTCTCAAGTTGATACTGAAGAAACAGCTTTACTTTATGCAGCCACGGCGTTGAGTGTCTCCCAATTACCCCAAGGTTTATTTCACCTCCAAGGTAGTATGCAGGTACTAAGCGATCGCCTGGTGGAATCCTTAGAAAGAGATGGTGGTAAGTTATTAATGCGCCACACTGTAGAACAAATTCAGGTGGAAAATAACCAAGCTACATCTGTAGTGATCAGAAATCAGAAAACAGGTGAGATATGCACAGAAACCGTAGACCATGTAGTTGCTAACGTCACCGTGCAGAACTTAGTGCAACTATTGGGAGAAAAAGCCCCATCTGGGTATAAAAATCGGGTGGAAAAATTACCCCAAGCGTCGGGCGCATTTGTGGTGTATTTAGGCGTAGATGTCAGCGCCATTCCCCCAGATTGTCCGCCCCACCTCCAATTTCTCTATGATGTCGATGGACCGATTGGGGAAAATAATTCTTTGTTTGTTTCCGTCAGTCATCCCGGAGATGGACGCGCCCCAGATGGGAAAGCGACAATTATCGCTTCATCTTTTGTCGATCCTGCACCGTGGTGGGAAACGAATAATTATCAAGGACTTAAACAGAAGTATACAGAAGATGCGATCGCTCGTCTTTCGGAATACTTTTACCTCAAACCAGAAACCATCATTCATCAAGAAGCCGCCACACCCCGGAGTTTTGCTCATTACACAGCACGCGATCGCGGTATAGTAGGCGGTATTGGTCAAAGAATACCCACCTTTGGCCCCTTTGGATTTGCCAATCGCACACCCATCAACCATTTATGGTTAGTCGGTGACTCCACTCATCCCGGAGAAGGAACAGCTGGAGTAAGTTATTCAGCGTTGACAGTGGTCAGACAAATTGAGGCGAAATCTCAGCATAAATACTAAGCTTTTGGCGTAAATCAGCAAAAAAAGTTAACACAGATAAATACCCGTAAACTATCTGTGTGCATCTGTGGTCAAATCTCAAAAATATTGACTCTGGCAAAATATCTAGTAAAATTACATCCTCATAGTAATTTGTATGTAGGTACTCTTGCTGTGCTATCAACTAAGATAAGCTGGATACATGAATTACGAAACAGCTCGCCAACTCCTCGTAGCCCAGACACTCACAACTGATGAAAACCCAGATGCTTTGTTAATGCGAATGAAGCTAGGAAAACCACCAGTACCCGGTCAGATAACCTCAATTTTGTTAGCGTTGAAAGTAGTCTTTGAAGCCATGAAAGACGCACCCAACCTCGACCGAGAATTAGCCTTTGCCCTTTATCAGTTGGGTGTAAAGGCGCAACAAATATTTGTAGCGGGGCGTAAAGCTGGGGTTGATTGGCCGCCTCTGCTGAAAGAGGATTTGCTGAGAATTTCCCTAGCGACTGAAAGCATTTTTTCTGGAGTCTGGCAAACCCCATCTCCTGTGGGATTAGGGGGATTATAGAGGCGACTTGCAGCAGGCTGGGTTCAACCGAACCCACAGCAAACGCCAACTATTAGCGAGTCCGCAATTCAGATTCCAATTTATCGAGGTCAGCTTTGAGAAAAATCGTCATCTGACCAGTGAAAGCTTTGCCTCCTTGAGGTTTGGCAATTTCTAGCCAATAGGCATAGCGATCGCCCACACGTAATTCTCCCCGTAAAGCCTCCCTGATAGGAGTTCTAGCCATCCGAGCCGAGTTAATTGCACTCTGATTAGGATACTCATATATGACTTGAGCGCGATTAAAATCTTGATAGATATCTAACCCATAAATTATCCGCAGAGATTCCTGGAGACGCTGCAAACTCATCCCGTTAATGGCATCATACATAGTCAGGCGTTCATTCCGAATCCGGCTGCGGTCTTGGGTCATTGTCACCCTACCAGGAGGTAACACCGATGCGAGAAAAGTGAATCGCTGGGCTGCTGTATCACTTTTTTGGATAAATAAACGTTCTCCAGGTCGAGGGCGAAGTGTAGGATGTGCTTTGATCCAGGTAGTTACTTCTTCTGTAGTTTGCCCTGGTAACGCATCAGCCTTGGAATCAAACAGCATTCCCATACCCAGCCAGGGAACGAGAGAAAAGGGCAAAATCAAGAAGTTCAGCAGAGATTTTTTCAGCATTTTCCTATTCGGGACTTACATAGAAATTTCCCCCAACAGGGGATAATCATAGTTTTCCCGTTTTACAGTCCGATTATTTCATTTGCTTCAGTCTCGGTGTCAAGGCGGGCATAACAAGAAAAGTAACATATTCTAGGATTGAGCATCATGCATGACTCTGCAACTCAACCTCAAATCTTACGCGCAGCATGGGAACAAGGTTTACAGCAGGGGTTAACCCAAGTTGCACTCAATATGCTGGAAGAAGGTATTGATTTAGCTCTTGTAGCAAAGCTAACGGGATTATCACTGACAAGAGTTCAGAAATTGCAAACTTACGATGCTGATAATTCCCAAGCATTAGTCAAAGATTTTTTGGAGTTAAGTGAATCATCACTGAACAAAGTTTGGCTGGATTTAGAGGAAGACGAAGCTTGGAAGAATCTATAGTTTGACAATTGCCCTGAGAGAACCTTAAAGTAGTACAATTAAACTAAAGACAGCAGAAAATTCTCCATAGCTGTTCTTACAATAACTCTTTAAACTGATGTATTGAGAGGGATAAAGGCTAACTATTGTGTATTAGGCTGAAGAGGTGATTATAGTGTTGTCATGTTTTGACGTAGCAAATTACTTTATCTGGCTGGCAAATGAAACAGGCTCTTTTATCAGTAATCTAAAGCTGCAAAAGCTTGTGTACTATGCTCAAGCTTGGCATCTTGCAATCTATAAAACTCCTCTGTTCCCAGAAGATTTTCAAGCATGGATACATGGCCCAGTTATACCTGTATTGTACCAGAAGTACAAATCTTTTGGATGGCAACCTATTTTAGAGGATGCGAACCCAGAACTAGAATTACCTGATGAGATTCGAGAGTTTCTGGATGAACTTGCAGAAGAATACTTTGCTTGCGATGCTTATGAACTTGAGCAAATGACTCATGCTGAGGGACCCTGGAATTGGGCTAGAGGAAATTTAGCATCTGATGCACCTTCCAACGAAATCATTGAAAAGGAGTGGATGAAGGAGTACTACGCATCTCGTGGCGAAGAAGATTAAGAAGACTGATATTACCAAAGATAGCAGATTAGGTATTAAACCAACGAAGCTGAAGTCACCTCAAGGCATCAGCTTTTCGTTTAAATATTATCAAGATGGACACACAAAATTTTGTTGTACCGAAAAAGAGGTAATTTACTGACTGACCCTACTTGATCGATTAAAAGCTTTATCTAGCTTGACGGCTCAAGATTTGTTAATAAATCGTAGTAGTAGCCTCAGATGTCATCCGATAAAATGGGAAGATACCAGCGAAAGCGGATTTGGTTTGCCCAACGAAGAGCAATTGGTTGATACACCTTATCAATTTTCCCTCTCCTCAAATAAACATGGTAGAGTTCATGGGTTTTTTATTGACGAGATTTTTTATATTGTTTGGCTAGACCCAGATCATCTGCTTTATCCAGCAAAAAACTAAGGAATCATCGCCACCTTAATCACTTTACGCGCCTTCATATCACAAAATACCTGCTCTAAATCCTGAAGCGATCGCTCTTCACTAATCAATAATTCAAAAGGTATTTTACCACTAGCTATCAATGCCAGCGCCGCCCTTACATATTCCGGCGTATTATGAAACACACCTTTTAAAGTCAGTTCACTATAATGTAACTGCTCTGTATTCACCGTAATCGTCGTATCTCGTGGACAACCACCGAATAAATTCACAGTTGCACCAGGACGGGCGCAAGCGATCGCAGTTTCCCAAACACTAGGTACACCAGTCGCTTCAATCACCACATCTGCACCCCATCCCTGAGTTAATTCTTTCACCACACCGGGAATATCGGGAATTTGATGATAATTAAAAGTTTTAGCAGCACCAAGTTTTGCACCAATTTCTAGTCGGTGGTCATTACCTCCCCACAGCAAAACTTCCGCCGTATCAGCTAAAGCTGCTACAAACATCAACCCAATCGCCCCATCTCCCAAGACAACTACTCTGTCTTTTTCTTTAATATCAGAACGAGCGATACCATGCAAAACACAAGCTAAAGGTTCCGTCATTGATGCTAATTGCAACGGTAACTCATCGGGAACCCTCAACATATTATGCTGCACAATTGCCGCCGGAATCTTCAAATATTCCGCAAAAGTGCCGTTATTCCAAGTAATGTGGGGACACAAAGAATATTCTTGGCGTTGACAAAAAAAGCATTTCATGCAGGGGGCAGAATTATTCGCCACGATGCGATCGCCTATCTGCCAATCTGTCACCCCAGCACCCACAGCCACAATTTCCCCAGCCGCCTCATGACCAAACAGCGTCGGTAGTTTCAGCATCTTCGCATGACCACCACGCCGCCAAACCTTCAAATCTGTGCCACAAGTTGTCGCTGCAACCACTTTGATCACAACTTCACCAACTGCCGGAGTGGGTTCAGCAACCTGCTCTAAGCGTAAATCTTCCTGACCGTAAAGTAACGCTGCTAACACAGCTTTTAACCTAATTAATTAGCTTCACCCGATTTTATCAGATTGCCGAAGACAAACTCTCTAGGACTTACGCAATAAATCGCGTCTTCTCCTCATCCCTTAATGTTGTCTGAGGAAGCACTGCCGTATTCTGAGCTTCCCCACGAGGATTAGGCACACGAATCACAGTCAATAGAGGTACTTCTTGCCTGCAAGACTGACAAAACCAATAAAGTTCACCATGACGGACATGACGCAGAATGGAACCACCGCAACACGGACAGGTGTTGGCTCTCGTATTCATACAAATATCCTCTTTAAAAAAGTTGTTGTTTAAAATGTGGAAAAAAATTGTTGATTAAAACCCAGCTGGAGCCGCATCTAAATAACCATTTGCATAAATGCGGCTGTTGATAATTTGTTTGTAAACTGCTTCGTAGCCATTAACCATTTGGTTAACACTAAATTTGTCTTCTATATGTTTTCGACAGGCTTGACGATTGAGTGCCAACGCCGCCGGAATCATAGTTGCCATTTCTGCATAGCTTTGGCAGATAAAACCTGTTTCACCCTGAACAATCACCTCCTCTACAGAACCTAAATTCATGGCAATTACTGGTGTTCCAGTCGCCATCGATTCAATCATTACCAAGCCAAACGGTTCTTGCCAATTAATGGGAAACAAAGTTATAGCAGCATTTCCTAGCAGTTCAGCTTTGGCGGCGTGGTTGATTTCACCCAGATATTCAATTTGCTGACCATCAATATGGGGAACAATTTCTTGTTCAAAAAACAGAAAATCCCCGACATCAACTTTTCCTGCCATTTTCAAGCGCCAACCAGTCTGTTTAGCAATAGCGATCGCTTTTTCTGCCCCCTTCTCTGGAGAAAACCGACCTAAAAACGCTAAATATTGCGGTTCTTGTGGTTGGGCTATAAATGGATAATCGCTAGGCTCTATGCCGTTATACACCGTAGCCACATAATTTAATGTGATTTGACGCTGCGCTTTGCTAATGCTGACGTATGGTTGCTGGTGGTGGTGACTAAATACTTTTTGGTTATCTGGAGTAAAACTATTGTGCAATGTATGAACGGTGGGAGTTGAGACCAAACTTGCCAAAGGTAAAGCCGCTATCCCTACATGAGAATGAATAATATCGAATGCCACAGCTTGCTGGTAAACTTGGCTAAGTTCGAGAATTTCATACCCGGCATAATCTTGAACGTTTTTGTCTAAGCGTAATGCTAGGGGAGAAACTGCTTTTAAATCAGCCAAGGTTTGAGAGTCACCAGAAGCGAACAAAGTAACTTCATGACCGCGACGAACTAGTTCATCCGTCAAGTGACTCACTACCAGTTCAATTCCTCCATAACTAGGAGGCGGAACTCGTTCCCATAAGGGAGCGACTTGAGCGATTTTCATAAAGTTGTTGCGGTTCAGTGGGAAAAATATTCGGCAAAGCAAGTAATATGATCATATTGAGAAAATGAGGATTTATACTTACTTTGTTGAGACTTAAATTAACCTGATTGACTCTTTTGAGGGCAATATTGGTTAACCGTACCTTCAACCACTACCAATACATTTTAAAACATCAACAATAGCTACTAAGCAGCTACACTTTTAAAATATAGCGTAGGTTCTAGTCGTTTCATCTATCTTGGGGATCATGCAACTGAGAGTATTTTTCGTAGCTAAAATTACAAAATAATAGTTTTTGTAGCTGTGAATACTAAAAATATGAGCTTGTATCAATTTTTCGTAACTTTAAGTTAGTCAAAATCGTTATTCTACGTCAATGTTAAATCTTTGTAAAATAATTGCTAATTAAAAATTAATATTTATTTTCAAACCTGATAAATTACCAATGAAAATTGCCACTTGGAATGTCAACTCAATTCGGATGCGCCTGGAACAGGTGATTTTTTGGTTAAGCGAAAATCCCATTGATGTCCTCTGCTTGCAGGAAACAAAAGTTGTAGACAAGGATTTTCCGCGATCGCCCTTGGAAGAATTAGGCTATCACGTTTATGTTTCTGGACAAAAAGCTTATAACGGCGTAGCCCTAATTAGTCGCCAACCACTCATTGATGTCAGCGCTGGTTTCACGCCGATTTTACCCAAGACAGAGCCAGCATGGGATGAGCAAAAGCGCGTGATTACAGGCGTAATTGACGGCATTCGCCTAGTAAATTTGTATGTCCCTAATGGTTCAGCCATAGGCAGCGAAAAATACGAATTCAAGCTAGGCTGGCTGAAAGTGCTACGGGAGTATTTGCAAACCCTTTTACTTTCACAACCAGCAATCTGTATCTGTGGTGACTTCAACATCGCCCTAGCAGCCGAAGACATTCACGAAAAAGCGAATCCAGAAAATCACATCATGTCATCGGCACCAGAACGCCAAGCCTTACGGGATATTCTCGAACTGGGATTTGCTGATGCCTTTCGCAAATTTACCACCGAAGGCGGACACTACAGTTGGTGGGACTATCGCGCCGCCGGCTTTCAGCGTAATCGGGGTTGGCGAATTGACCATCATTATCTCACCCCCATTCTGTACGAACGCGCTAAAAGCTGCATAATTGACGTTACCCCCAGAAAATTACCCCAACCCAGCGACCATACCCCAGTAATCGTGGAATTTTAGATTAGTCTGTAGATGGAATTCATCACCAAAAATCCTTATGTTTCTGGTAACTGGAGCAACGGGAGGAATTGGTCGCCGAGTGGTGCGACTCCTACGCCTAGAAGAAAAGTCAGTGAGGGCATTTGTCCGCCTCACTTCGCGTTATAACGAGTTAGAACACCGAGGAGCAGAAATTATCATCGGTGATTTGCGACGAGACAAAGATATTGCCAAAGCTTGTCGGGGTGTGGAGTACATTATCAGCGCCCACGGTTCTGATGGTGACTCCTTATCACTGGACTATCGCGCCAACATTGAACTCATCGATCAGGCTAAAGCTAATGAAGTCAAGCATTTTGTCTTTATTTCCGTACTGGGAGCCGAACGGGGCTATGAAGATGCTCCCGTATTCAAAGCCAAACGAGCAGTAGAACAATATTTAGAAGCTAGTGGCTTGAATTACACAATTTTACGCCCAACTGGATTAGCATCTAACTTACTGTCATTGGCAGAACGGTTTCGCGAAACAGGTTTGTATTTGCTGATTGGTGATCCTAAAAACCGGACTTCGGTTGTCAGTACAGATGATTTAGCGAGGATAGTAGTCAATTCAATCACTGCTGAAGGCGCACGCAACCAAATATTACCAGTCGGAGGGCCAGAGATTTTATTGCGTGAGGATATTCCCCAAATTTTTAGTCGCATCTTCAATAAAGAACCAGTAGTAATTAATTCACCTTTGTTCGTTGTTGATGGTTTACGCAGTGCATTGGGTTTATTTAACCCCTCAGCACAAAAAGCTTTCGGAACCTATCGCACATTACTGTCCAATGAATTTTTCTGTAGAAAAGAGGAAATAGCCAACTTAGAAAGAATTTTCAATTTCCACTTGGAAACTTTAGAAAATTTTCTGCGGCGATATCTCGCAGTTTGAATAAGGTAATGGTAGGGAAAATTTTCGTTCCAATTCCCCATTAGACATTTCAGGACAAAGAATGTAGAGACTTTCCATGGAACGTCTCTACAAAGTCCCACCGAAGACAAATATTTAAATTCGGTCGCTGTCTATTCCCCATTCCGCACTCCCTATTCCCCAATAATCTAAAATTATATGAAATATTCCTTAGCTGCAAATGCGGCTCAAGCCCGTCAAACAAAGCAACAATTTGCGAAACCAGAAGACCAACTGTCTTATGAAGTGGGTAAGGCTGTACAGGAATTACCGCCGCTATATACCAGAGTTTTAGCAGGAACACTCAGCTTAATCGTATTTGGGGCGATCGCTTGGGCTAATTTCTCTGAAATAGATGAAGTCGCGGTTGCACCAGGAGAATTAATCGCCTCTACACAAGTGCGACCAGTGACATCCTTGGGCGGTGGTTATATTGTGGATGTGAAAGTAGAAGAAGGCGATCATGTCACTAAAGATCAAGTTTTAATTCAACGCGACACAGACTTGAAGCAAACAGATGTGACTCGTCTGGCTCAATCTGCCAAATTAATCACCGAAGACTTACAGCGTTTAGAAGCAGAACGCATTGGAACTACAACCACTGGGACAAAACTACAAGATGAACTTTTAGAATCGCGCCTCTCAGATTACCAAGCCCGTCAAGAGGTAGGGGAAGCAGAAGCAAATCGCCAACTAGCAATTATTGAACAAGTAAAACAACGCCAGCAAAGGTTGCAAGAAAACCTCGTAAATGCTCAAACCAGCTTTGAAAATGCCCAAGCGAATGTAGCCAACGCCGAAAATGTGGTTGTAGAAGTTGCCAAAAATATTGCGATCGCCCAACAAAGAGAAGAAAATCTTAGTACCCTGATTGCTCCAGGTGCATTACCGAGAATTGATTACCTAGAAGCGCAAGAAAGATTAAATCGCGCCAACACCGAAATGACTAGAGCCAAAGATGAGGTCATTAACGCCAAAAATAGAGTAACAGAGTCTCAAGACAGAATAGCATCCTTAAAACGAGAAATTGCTGCCCAAGACCAAGAAATTCGCCAAGCCGAACAAGCCTATCAAGGAGTTCGCAAGCAGACGCAGCGTTTAACATCTGAGCGCCAAAGCGAGATTTTAACCCAGATAAAACAGCGCCAAGAAGAACTGACCAATCTCAACGGTCAACTAGAACAAGCCAGAAAACAGCAAGCCGGGGAAACAATCACAGCCCCAGTCGCCGGGACAATTTACAAAATTAAAGCCACCCAAGGCCCAGTACAAGCCGGTGAAGAATTGCTATCAATTTTGCCTGCGGGAGAAGAAATATTATTAGAAGTGAAAGTCCTCAACCGGGATATTGGGTTTATTCGTCAAGGGATGACAGCAAAAGTAAAAATGGCCACCTTTCCCTTTCAAGAATTTGGCACCGTTGAGGGTAAAGTTGTGCAAATTAGTCCTAATGCAGTTGTAGACCAAGAATTAGGTTTAGTTTTCCCCACCAGAATCCAGCTAAGTCAACACTCAGTTAATGTCCGGGGAGAAGAAGTTGCATTTACTCCCGGAATGTCAGCCAACGGTGAAATTGTCACGCGTCAAAAGTCAATTTTAACTTTCATCATTGAGCCTGTAACTCGTAGATTTAGCGAAGCATTTTCAGTCAGGTAATTGATAAACCTTGTGGGGTGGGCATCTTGCCCGCCCTAGTAGTTTATCAAATTTATTTTGACGGATGAAGGAACGTTCGCGTAGCGTTCGCGTAGCGTGCGCGTAGCGTGCGCGTAGCGCATACCACCAAGGACACAAAGAGCGCGTTGGCGTAGCCTCCCGTAGGGAAAGGAAGAAGGAAATAAGAAAAATTGAAAGATTTATTTACCCGTCATTTTTGAGTTGACAGACTACTAGTTTCCCTCAATGTTGTATGTACTGGAGTTTAGACGCATTTAAATTTTTCAAGTGAAAACCTCACAGCAAGGCTTTCAGACTGCGAAAAGTACAATTTAGATGCGCGACAACTTATTCAATGCTCTTGGAAATCAGAAACCAGGGAGAAATTTTCTAAATTCTTCTATCTGCTGCTGCAATTGATTGAGAATTTTAGCGATATCTGTGACATCGTTGTTATTTGTCTCAATCTCATCCGCATTGAAGATGTCATTAGTGATGCTGCTTACAGAGTTTAGAGTCCTATTGTAATACCGGAACCGGGTCATGCTTCCTAAATTCATTGATGAGCCGATACTGGCAAATGAAGACGTGGGAGGCGGGTTAGAAATTTCCGTATTGCTATCAGTGGAATTTATCACTGGAAATTCAGAGTTAATCGTAGCAGTTGATGTACTATTGCCTACCATCTCTGCAATCACCTGAGAAATTCCAGAACTGATATTGAGCAAATTAGAAGCTGCTGGTGTACTATTTCCAGCTGTTTCTATCAGAATTTGCCGGATTTGAGCATCAGTTAAATTGGGATTAGCACTCAGCATTAAAGCCACTACACCAGCCACGTGGGGAGTAGCCATAGAAGTGCCATTATATTTAGCATACTGATTACCAGGAACCGAAGAATAAATCCCGACTCCTGGGGCGGTAACATAAGAAAGGGAATTAAACCCGGCTCGGTTAGAGAAGTTAGCCATTTGATTGTTGCTATCAACTGCCCCCACTGCCAATCCCCATTCCCTGGCATAGCTAGCCGGATAGCTGGTAAATGGGTAGCCATTATTACCTGCTGCCATGACAACCACAGCCCCTTGATTACTCGCGTATTCAATTGCAGCTGCCAGAGTGGTGTTAGGCAAATTTCCACCCAGACTAAGATTAATCACATTAGCGCCATTATTCACAGCATAGTAAATTCCATCGGCGACAGAATTAGTATTGCCTGCTCCCTGGTCATTCAGCACTTTAACTGGCATAATCTTGGCATCATAGGCAATACCCGTCACCCCAAAGCCATTATTTGCCCCAGCAATGGTTCCAGCTACGTGAGTACCGTGACCGTTTACGTCCATTACATTGTTGCTATTGTCAGCAAAACTCCAGCCTTTGGCATCATCAATATAGCCATTACCGTCATTATCTATGCCATTACCAGGAATTTCTCCAGGATTAGTCCAGATATTATTGGTCAAATCTGCGTGGTTGTAGTCAACCCCACTATCTAACACAGCAATCACAATTCCTTTACCTGTGTATCCCTGCGCCCAGGCGGCTGGGGCGTTAACTAAATCTGCTCCCCAATTATTACCACCAAGAGGAGGAACATCAGCAAAAGTATTCTTACCAGCAGCTCTTGCCACTGCTGCGCCGGCGTTAATTAAGCCATAGCCAGAAGTGAAATTATAGTTAGCAGTCCGGGCAGAAGTTGCAGTAATATCACTGGCTGGATGAAAGCTACTACGACCACCGTTGACCGAACTATAGTCATTCTGGATTTGAAAAGTATCTACTGAGGAGATAGCGTTGAAATTTTGCCCGTTATGAGGAAGCAAATTGTGACTAATATCATCAATGGGCATATATATTTTCTCCTCAAACAGGGTATTTATTTTGGCAAGCCTAACTGTTAAAACCTGTCTCCCAGATTTTAAAGGGTGATTTTATCCCCCATAATAAAAACTACTATGAAATGAAATAGTAAAATGACACTTTTTTGACCAAAAGACATAGTTAAAAAAATGTAAGTTTCCGGAAACATCTTGGTGATTTATAGATGCATTCAGCAGTTTTTACTTAGTTTCTTTGTGCCTGGATGGTGCAACAATTAATTAACACGATGGCTGGCGTGGCGGAGCCATAGACACAAAGAAACAAAGAAGACTAAATATTTGCTTGTTGCCGTTGATATAATGACCAGTACAAACCTTTTTGTTGTAACAAATCTAAGTGAGTACCACGTTCAGCAATTACGCCTCGTTCTAAGACTAAAATCAAATCGGCACGTTTGAGAGGAGCGAAGCGGTGAGCAATTAGGAATACGGTGCGGTTAGCAGAAACCTTTTGTAAGTTTTGCAAAACTTGCTGTTCAGTTTCACTATCCAAGGCGCTGGTAGCTTCATCTAAAACTAAAATTGGTGCTTGGGAAAGAAATAATCTGGCTAAGGCTATGCGTTGTCTTTGTCCACCAGATAAAGCTGTTCCTCTTTCGCCGACGTTGGTTTCGTAACCGTAGGGTAATTGACTAATAAAGTCATGGGCTACAGCTAGTCTGGCAGCTTCTACTACTTCCTCTGCTGCAATATCGGGATGACCGAGGGTGATATTTTCTAAAACGGTACCGTTAAATAAAAAGTCTTCTTGGAGAACTACGCTAATTTGTTGCCGCAGTGAGGCTAAATCAGCACTTTTAATATCAAATCCATCAATCAAGATTCGTCCTGATTCAATTTGATAGAGGCGTTGTAACAGCTTGGAAAGGGTACTTTTACCAGAACCACTCCGGCCGACAATTCCGACAAATTGTCCTGGTTCTACGTTGAAAGAGATGCCTTTGAGGACGGGTTCAATGTGTGGTTGATAGCGGAAAAAGATTTGCTCGAAGGTGACTTGACCTTTCAGGGGTGGTAAAACTAAACCGGTTCCCAATTCGGCTTCTGGAGCGATGTTGAGAATATCACCAATCCGGTCTACGGAAAGTAAAACTTGTTGCAGAGTTTGCCATAGTTGCACTAGACGCAATAGTGGCCCGGTAACTCTCCCGGACAGCATTTGAAAGGCGACAAGCTGACCTATGGTTAAGTTTTGCTCGATGACTAATTTGGCACCAAACCAAAGAATCAGTAATGAGGAAAAATTGGTGAGAAAGTTACCAATATTACTGCTAATGTTAGAAGTGGTGGAAGCTTTAAAACCTGTACGCACAAAACGGGCAAATAATCCTTCCCAGCGATCGCGTGCTACTGTTTCAGCAGCATGGGCTTTGACTGAGTGAATCCCTGTGATCGTCTCGACGAGAAATGATTGACTATCGGCACTGCGATTAAAGGTTTCGTTGAGCCAGTTACGCAGAATTGGTGTAGAAATAATTGTCAAAGCTGCAAATAACGGCAACACCGCCAAAGCCACAAAGGTGAGTTGGACGTTGTAGTAAAACATCAATACCAAGTAGACTACAGCAAAGATACTGTCTAAAATTACAGTTAATGCTGTGCCTGTGAGAAACTGGCGGATTTGTTCTAGTTCTTGAACTCTGGCTATGGTGTCTCCCACACGTCGCGACTCAAAGTAAGCTAAAGGCAAACGCATGAGATGGCGGAATAGTTGTGCCGATAAGCTCAAATCTAAACGGCGGGCGGTATGAGTAAAGATAAATAGCCGCAGAATGCCCAGTATAGATTCAAATGACGCTATCAATAACAGTGCGATCGCCATGACATCAAGAGTGGGCAAACTCTGCTGCACCATCACTTTGTCAATCACAACTTGAGTAATCAGTGGTGTCCCCAACCCCAGAAGTTGCAACGTAAAAGACGCTAGCAATACTTCTCCTAGCAGTTTCCGGTACTTCCAAACTGCTGGGGTGAACCAACCCAGATTAAATTGTTCTTGATTAGATACCAGTTCGGCTTGCCATAAACTACCATCCCAGGCAGCCTCAACCACTGATTGAGGTAAACTCTCACAAGCGTAATCATCGTTGAGGGGATTAGCAATAATCAAGTTAGATCCTCTCATTCCATAGGCTACTACCCAGGAACATGGCGGTGATGAATCTAATTGCCATTGTAGTAAGGCTGGAAACGTTAACTGCCGCAAATCAGCCCAATTAACTTGTAATTTTCGCAACACCAAGCCTAACTTTTCCCCTGCTTCCACCAGATTTTTCGGGCGTTGTCCCCTGAGTTGGCGTTGCACCCATTCCAATTTCACCGGATGTTCTAAGTGTTGCGCCACCATTGTTAAGCAAGCAGCACCTGTATTCTGACTAGAAACGAAGGGATAACCCGATGTCACATGAGTCGAGGATGGAATGAGTTTTTGTACCTCCTTGATTTCCTGGGTTTCCTGTACCTCTCCCGTCTCCTTGTATTCGGTCGCAGTTAGCCAAAACTCATCTATTTGGGGAGTGGAAAATTCTGCCCACAGTGCTGTATGCCAACACACGACTACTACTTCTTTGCTAGCAGCTACGGCTTTACAATCCACAGCCAGCTGATATAAGTCGCCAAACCAATCCCCTGCTTGTAGGGCTAGCAATGGCTTACTTTCTCCTTCTTCCCGTAACCGGACTTTACCAGTAAAAATAAAACACTGATAACCGCCTGCTGCGGTTGACCAAATTTTTTCTCCTAGACGATACTGACGGATTTCCGCCTGATTTTGCAATTGAAGTTGTTGTTCGGAAGTCAGCCAAGATAAGGGCGGTTGATTCCAGGGTATAGAAGCTAGGGCGTTTACTTGTAGAGATTGATTATCCAGAACTTTTAGCTCATTTGTAGTTTGACCGTCAGCTTTTGAATTTTCTCGACTAGCCATTTCTCAAATAATTCATTTTGTAGTGCTTGTTTAAGTTGCATATCTTCTAAAGACGCGGGCAAAAATTGTTCTAGTCGAAATAAGCCATAACGTCCCTCGATTTCTGTCGGACCAACAACTTGTCCAGGACTAGCTATATCAATAACTGCTCTCAATTGATCTGGCATTGTGCCTCGGCTGACTGGCCCCATCATGCCGTTGACCATTCGATCCTCTGACAAGGAATATTCTCTGGCTAGTTGCTCAAAACTACCTCCTTCTTCAATTTGGGTTTGTAGTTCTTCAGCTATTTCTCGATTGTCAACAACAATCCGGGAAACTATGACTCGATCTAGAAAAATTTTGCGTTCAATGAAGTATTCTGAGATTTTTGCTTCTGTAATCAGAACTTTCAGTTTTTCTAATTTGAAACTAAAGGCAATTGATTCGTAAAAGCTAGCGTAATCTGTAACATTTTTCTGTAACCATTCTTGAAAAACTTGGGGGTCATTTAGTTGATTCTTGAGGCGGAAATCAATAATTGTCTGTTCTGTTAAAGCCGGGCTGATTTCGATGTCATCTCGCTCTTGGATTTCTTGTTGAATTACATAATGACGGAGAATGTCGCCAATGAAATGCGCTAATTTTCCAGAGGCTTGCAGATATTTTACAGCTTGGTTTATAAAAATTGGCTGGTCATTTACTGTCAAAAATGATGAAGATTCCATGAACTAAACCGATAAAGAACAGCTAAAGTTTGATATATTACGGGATATATAATGACAACCTGAAAACCTAGACAATCAACTCTCTTGACCGTTGTATAGATACACGGAAATTACACCAAAAAAGTGTTGTGTAAATTTACTTGTATTTTTGGGAAAGAATTAGGCAGGGAATGAAGAAATAATCATTGTCCAAATTAAGGCAATCAGGATTGCCGCGATCGCGCCGATAAATGTGTTGAAAATATTTACTACTTCATTAGTGAGCCACTCATATTTAGATTGCAATGTTGCGCCAATCACACTTTCTAAATTGGTAGCGATAAATGCTGCTAATATGCACCAAGCTATTCCTAATAAATTTATCAAACCAACTGCCCAACCTACGCTAGCGATCGCAATCGAAGCCACCACACCGGCTATTGTTCCCTCTAAACTGACAGCTCCCTCTGTACCACGAGATACAGGTTGTAGTGTAGTAATCAAAAAGGTGCGCTTACCGTAGGCTTTACCGACTTCGCTAGCAGTGGTATCCGAAAGCTTAGTACTAAAGCTCGCCACATAACCTAACAACAGTAGAAACTGGAGACTAGGTTCGCCGTTAGCGAAGTTTCCCGAAGGGTACGGGACTAGAGACTGGTTACTGGGTATAACTAATCCCGAATTGAGAATTCCTACTCCCAATGCACACAAAGCCCCAGTCAGAGCCGAACCCCAAACATTCTCCGGGCCTCTAGCTCCAGAACGCTTTTCAGCTATTCCTGCTGCTTCTTTCTCTGCCATACCAATACGTGTTACACCAGAACCAACGAAAAAATAGAACCCTACCACTAGATATCCTGGCCAACCGAGAGTTACCCAAATAAGTACCCCCAGTAACCAGGCGTGAAATATTCCGGCTGGGGTGAGTAGCTGTTTGGGAGCAATCCATACTAAACCCAATAAAATTGTGTTCAATCCTATTGCTACTAGCCAGGGATTTGTAGAGTCAATAAAAGATAACATCAGTAATGAATTATGAGTAGTTTTGCCAGAATATCAACACAATAACCAATTTTAGAACTGGAATGTTGAATTTCTGCCACTACCGCATTCAAAAAATGACTCGGTTCTATTCCTCTTACAGGACAATGAGAGCTGAAACAGGGAAAACAAGAAAAATAACCTTTCCCTACTTGTACAGATGCAACAGTTATCGACCGAATACCGAATTTAAATATGCGTTTTCGGTGAACCCTTGTAGAGACTTTGTATGCAACGTCTTTACATTCTTTTTCACCAGATGTCTAATTAACCGTGCCTCTGCCCTACTCCACGCAAACATCGTTACAAGGATATAAGTTGAAATTATCTAAAACTGTATGCAAATTGACCGTACCAATTTTAGATTTTGGATTTTGGATTTTGGATTGTTTTTTTTGGTTCGAGCTAGGCTTCTATGCCCGCTGACCATACTCACTCTGCTGCGTATACTTCGCTAACGTAAATTTAAGGCGTTGCGAAAATTAAGTATAAATTAGGTGTAGAGACGTTCCATGTCGAGTCTCTATAGGGTTTTGACATCATCAAAAATCTTGTTCATACTTCAGATCAGCAACGCCAAATTTAAACTCCAAAATTGTTTGACCGAAATCAGTCTTTGAGGACATAAATTTGTAGACAGCAGCAAATATTTGTATAACAATAGCTATGAGCCAAACTTTATTTCATCTAGCTTTTCCGGTAACTGACATTCCCCAAACCAAAGCATATTATGTCGATGCCCTTGGCTGCATCCCTGGGCGTGAAAATCCCCAAGCGCTGATTCTTAACCTTTACGGTCATCAGTTAGTAGCGCACGTCACCAAGGAAACCCTGTCACCCCAACGTACTATATATCCCAGACATTTTGGACTAATTTTTATTCAGGAGCATGACTGGGAAGAATTACTAGAAAAGGTACAGAAGCAAAATCTGGGTTTTCGGGAATCACCTAAAAACCGCTTTGTTGATTCTCCCTTGGAGCATCGCACTTTCTTTTTAGAAGATCCCTTTTACAACTTGATGGAGTTTAAATATTACCGCCACCCAGAAGCGATTTTTGGCAGTTATCAGTATAACCAAATTGGTGACCGGGCTTAACTGGTTCTGACAAGGCAGATGCTACGGCTGCCAAACTTCTGACATCTGTCAACATCCAAGAGTGCAGGACAACTGGCACTATTACTTCTTTTCCCAGTGGCATCTGTGAACTATTTGCCGGAACGATCATTAAATCATAAGGTGTCCATATCGACGTAAAATTTAGCTGCTCTAACATCACAGCATCAGCATTTAAATCCTGGATAAATTGACTATTGTGGCGCATTTGCAAGCAGCCGTGACGTTGGGAAGCATAGGCAATCACCGTTCCGTGATGAGGTGAGGATATAGTGACAAACCTCTGCACACGGTTAATTCCTCCTAGCCGTTGAACATAATAACGGCTGACAATTCCTCCCATGCTGAAGCCTATCAAATCGATTGGTTGTTCTGGGGCAAAGGTATTGACAACATAATCAGCTATCTGCTGTGCCAAAATATCAAGACCCACTTCACCATTATTAGGAACGAGATTTAGGGTATACACAGACCAACCTAGCTGTCTGAGATAACTCGCCATTGTATTGAAAACTGCTCCGGTGTCTCCAATGCCATGTACCAATAACACGGAGTTGCGCTGTTGGTCTTTGGTGTTCATTTCCCAAATTTGCCTGCATTAAAACTCTGTAGGAAATTTAGCTGAATATTATCATTGCCTGCCAATAGGATATGACAGTTCTCCCACTGGTTGGAAAATGGCAAAACTCAATAATATCAGATGAGTCACTGGCCTGTGGGTCTGGAATCGCAAAACAATTCCATTGTCTTATTTTTTGAACTAATCTGTGTTGTTCATACAAAAAAATGTTAATTTTAATTAAGCATCATTTCATAATCTTGCTCTTAGCTACCATAAAATTTAATAATTAATTCTTGATGTCTACCAGTTGCGAGTGCTTGCATTAAAGAATCAAGACCATTTGCCCTGTAATTTTACTACAATGTTAATTAAGTAGATAATTATAAGCTTTGTCACCCTAATGGCATAGTTGGCGCAAAGAAATGTAATATATAGTGCGGTTTTTTTAGACCACGGTCAAAAATATATAAAGACGGGAGAAATTTTCATGTTCGGTTTTATCAAAAACTTAATCAAGGGTATTCTGGGTTTCATCACTGGGTTGTTACCTGGCAAAAAAGGCAATGGCTATTACTTGCAGTTAGATGAACCTGAATCTGAAAAAGCACCAGCAGCTAAACCTCAAGAAAAAGAGGCTTCCCCAGCAGCTACAGCTAATGGTACAAAAGCGGCGGCATCAGGAGCAGTAAATTCGCCAGCAGTTGCGCCTTCTGCTCAGAGCAATGCACCTACTGCGACAAAAGCAGAGCCATCAAAAAATGGCAAATCTCCTAAAGCTGAACCAGTCGCAGCGCCAGCAGCAAAATCCAATGGTAAAAAACCAGAACCAGTTGAAACTACATTTGCACCTAAATATCTTGCTCCTTCAGGTTCTAGCTCTAATGGTGGTCGTCGTCGTCCAGGTGCGAACATGAGTTCTTACCTAGATATGGCTCGTCAGATGAAAAGTTCTAACTAAGTTGGGTAAAGTCAGCGGAATTTCAATTAATTTTCTCTGGAATTTTAGTTCCGTTTAAAAGTACTAAGCCACTATATAAATGAAACGCTGGGTCCCAATTGGTCTTTTCCCTACGAAGTAGGTGAATATGAGACTGAATGTTGCCCAGCATTTCTGTTTGATCTAATGCTGTCTCTGCAAAGGGTGTAAAGTTTGACCAAAGTTTAACTTGTGGGATTTGTGGCAACATCCATTGCAGTAAACTATTCCAATTAATTGTGACTGTATTTTGGCTAGCTGGAGAAGTAATTTTTATGCCTTTCTGGAATTCATAACCATGATCATAAAGTCGGAGAATGCAATTTCTACTAGGTAGGTGTAAATCACAAAATTGGGCATAGTCTTGGGTTTGAGTTTTTCGTTCTAATTGACGGCGGCTGTTAACGTCTACAACTTGCTCAAAAATAGGTAATAGTCCTACCACTCTGGCTGTAACTTCTGACCAGTCAAATGTCAGGGAACCAAGTTGATTTTCTTGGTTGAGGCAAACAACAGTAGTTTCTGGGTCAGATGCTGAAAAATGCTTGACCTGAAAAACTTGAATTTGCTGTATTGCGGCTATCCCTGTCCAGAAGCAAGGAATCCCAGCCTGCTGTAGCTGTTGACCATAAAATTGGAGTTCTCCTACTTTTCCCGTCCGATATAATCTCCAGCCGCGACTCGGTAGCACTAGCCTTGCGGTGTAGGAGTCTAGTTGCATAATCTGAGCAAATTTTGGTGCAGCTATAGTTTTCAGTTCAGTAGCTAAAGGTTCTAAGACTAATACGCCAAGTTCAGTATGACTGGGTTCGGATGTGGCTTGAGATATGGCGTGTTGTCTTTCTTCTTGGTCAATTTCTTGAAGTCGCTGCAAACCTTGGCGGGCTTGGTTGATGATTTTGGTGTTGGCTGTACTCCTTAGCAGTTGGCGATAAATTTTCTCAGCTTCCTGGCGCTTTCCTGATACTTCGTGCAACTGTCCTACATAAAATTGCACCCAAGGATTATCAGGTGTTTCTTTTAACAGTTGTTTGAGTAGTTTAGCAGCCGTGTGATAATCTTTACGCTCAAAGGCAGTTACAACTTGTTCAATCATAATTTGCGGAAATTAAGGTTAAAGCTACTACTGGTGCTGTAACTGCGCGCAAGATCCGGCGACCAAGGGATACTGGTTGAAATCCAGATGCGATCGCTTGCTCAATTTCTGCCGGAGTCCATCCCCCTTCTGGCCCAGTCGCAATCACGATTTCAGGCGGATCAGATTTCATCAAGTTGTTTAAATGCGGATAATCTCCACGCCCTTCACAAATATAACAGTGAGTTGCTTGACTCGCAGTAATCGCCGTACTAAAAGCTACAGGTTCTAAAATTGTGGGGACAAAAGCGCGTTCTGATTGTTCGGCAGCTTCGGTCGCTATGCGTCGCCAACGTTCGAGTTTTTGCGGACTGGGATTTAATAAGGTGCGATCGCTCAAAACCGGAGCAATACAAGTTACACCCAATTCTGTAGAATAACGGACTATTTCATCGAATCCATTGCCTTTGGGTAAGGCTACCATGAGCGTAATTGCTACAGATAATTCTGTTTCTACTATCAGTGCTTCTAAAACCTGGGCTTGCTCTGTTTCCAACTGAGCCAACCACCATTTGCCTTGACCATCCATTGCAATGAAGCGATCGCCTGGACGTAACCGCAACACTCGGACGAGATAATGTTGTTGCTCTTTTGTCAAGATAATCAGAGTTTCTTGAAATTGAAAAGGTGCGATCGCAATTCGTTGTAGTTGCGCCATATTAATTTAATTACCTGAAGCCGGGGCGGTAAATTCCTGGACGGGAATTACCCGGACATTTAAAGTTAAAGGTTGTTTTAAACTTTCTTGTAAAAAATCCTTGACCATGTTCACCTGCTGTTCCGAAATTGAACCAACCGGAGCTGCTACTTCAACTTCAACGATGAGGAAATCTTCCTGTCGCTCTACTTGAATCCGGCGAATGTCTTGACTCGAAAATGTCAGAGTTCTGCGGTAGAGCAAATACTCAATACTCCGCCGTGTGCGTTCTTTGAGAAGCAAGTTTTCTAAAGAAAATCCCAAGGGTAACCCCAGAATAAATATTGCCCCGATTGATAAAATCAAACCTTGACGCGCTCTTTCCAAGGAACCGTAGCTTTGTGCGAGAAAGACCAGTGCGCCGCTAAAAATAATTCCGATTAAGTTGGTCAAAAACAGTAAAGAAGAACCAACAGTGACCGATTGGGAACCGATAGCGATGCCAATGCCGATCACGCTTAAAGGTGGAACTAGAGCTACAGCGATCGCTACTCCGGGCAAAGCATCAGCAACCCGACGACGTGATTTAGCATAAGCGCCAGCTGCACCTGCTGCCAGGGCTACTACCAAATCGAGTAAAGTTGGACTAACTCGCCCCCAAATTTCTGGGCCAAAAGTTTTTATACCCACAATTCTAGCAATGATCATTGAGGTGACGATGGTCAACACAATCCCCGTCAACAGGGTAAAACTAGAACGCTTTAACAGACGCTGATTTCCGACTACCATACTGTAGGCGATCGCAATTATTGGCCCCATCAAAGGCGCGACGATCATCGCTCCAATAATCGTAGCTGCACTATTTGCCAGCAGTCCGACAGTAGAGATAATCCCAGATAAAAATAACAGGATGTAAAAGTTTTTGGAAGAAATCGCTCCCCGCCACAGGCTGCGGTTAAGTCCAGCAATGGGGATGGGCTTTTCCGCTAACCAATGCCACTCGCCACTGTTACTATCCTTCAGGTCGGTGAGTCGTTGTTTACCCCAACCACTAACTTTATGAATGAACCACATTTGCTCACCGGAAATTGCAATGTCAAAAAAAGCTTCACCAGTACTATGGTGCAGCGCTTCTTATTTTAATTGCAAAAAGTCAGTGGTAATTAAAAAACATTTTCTATAATTAACAGCATAAAATAAAACCTACTCTCTATGAAAATTAATAAAGAGTAGGTCAAAAATTAAGTCCAAAGTGCTGATTTATGGCAGATTTTGGAAGTAAGCTTCTAGAGCTTCGTTGACTAACTCTGTCATTGGCCTATCTTGACCATTGGCTGCTTCTTTCAGTTTGAGATATACTTCATCCTTAATACTGATGCGATGACGAGATTTACTTACAGTAGTGGTAGTTTGAGGTTGGTAAGTGGCAGCAAATTCACGTAGGGCATCAAAACCCAGGCGATCGCAAAAATCACCAAAGCTTTCCTCATATCTCCGGAAGTTCTTAAAGTAAACGAAAATCGGCTCTAAAAAGCTTTCTATGTCGTTATGATGCAAACGTTCAATGTAAGGTTGCGCTAATCGTGTTTGAGCCGGTGAACCTCCCAGCCAAACTTGGTAAGATTCTGGAGCGCTACCCACAAAACCTAATTCTGCCATGTAGGGACGAGCGCAACCGTTGGGGCAGCCTGTCATCCTTACCACAAAATGTTCATTTTTTAAACCCAATTTATCCAATAGGGTGCGAATCCGTGCTAAAATCCCTGGGATTGCCCGTTCTGATTCGGTAATAGCCAAGCCACAGGTAGGCAATGCCGGACAAGCCATGGCATAACGTACTAGAGGTTCGATGGTGTTAGGGTCATCAACGATGCCGCAACGGTTTAAAATTTCCTGAATGGCTGACTTGTTTTCTGGCTCAATTTCGTAAAAAATAATGTTGTGGTGGGGTGTCAAGCGCATGGGTAAGTTAAATTGCTCGACAATTTCCCGCAAGGCAGTTTTCAGTTGAAAGGAACCTTCATCTTTGACGCGACCATTATCAACAGAAATGCCTAAAAATAGCTTGCCATCACCTTGTTGATTCCAACCCAGGAAATCGTAATATTTAAACTCTGGTAGAGGTTGGAATGGTGCTACTGGTTTACCGAAATAATCCTCAACTTGGGTGCGGAACTTATCTACACCCCATTCGTTAATTAAATATTTTAATCTGGCATGACGACGGTCAGTGCGATCGCCATAATCTCTTTGAGTAGCAATAATCGCTTTCACTAGTTGGTAGACATCAGCTTTGTCCACATAGCAAATCTCATCGGCTATTCTGGCAAAGGTTTCCTCTTTATTATGTGTCCTGCCAAAACCGCCACCGGCAAAAACATTAAATCCTTGTAGTTCGCCCTGTGGATTGGTAATGACGACTAAAGTCAGGTCTTGGGAATATAAATCAACCGAATTATCACCGGGTACAGTCACGCAAACTTTAAATTTACGAGGCATATAGTGAGTGCCATAGATCGGCTCTTCACTGTCATGGATAATTGTGCCAGTCCCATTACTTTGTCGTGCAGCTTTGACTTCTGGGCTTTCTTCCGCACTAATTATTTTTTCCCCATCTAACCAAATTTCGTAATATGCCCCGGTTTGCGGTGTCAGCAAATCAGCGATATTATTAGCATATTCCCAGGCGTACTGGTAATCTGGGCGATTTTTAAAGGGGGCGGGTGGAGCCATGACGTTACGGTTAAGGTCACCGCAAGCACCCAAGGTTGAACCCATATTTTTTACTATAGAGGCGATCGCGGCCTTGAGATTCTTTTTTAAAATCCCATGCAACTGAAAGCCTTGACGTGTAGTAACTCGTAATGTGTGGTTTCCGTGTTGATCAGATAAATTATCTAAAGCCAGATACAACTGCGGTGGCACAAACCCCCCAGGATTTCTTGTCCGCAGCATAAACTGATAATCTTTCTCCTGTCCCTTGACGCGATTATCGCGGTTATCTTGCTGGTAGGAACCATGAAATTTGAGAAGTTGTACTGCTTCTTCGGTAAAATGAGTTGTATCTTCAAGGATTTGTGTAGCTACAGGTTCGCGTAAAAAATTACTTCTTTCCTTGATACCTTCGACTTTAGAAGGCTTATCACGATTGGCAATTGGGGCAGGAGCAGATTTAACCATCAGAATTGTTATAGTATTCTCAATAAGGCATCGGTCAACGCCGAAGCATTTTTTCGGCTGAGTAATTCCCGGTAATCCGGTCGAAGATAAGAGGAATCATCTAATTTTAACACGGCAAAAAGCCGACTTTATACTTCAAAAAATCGGCTTTTTATAATGGTTTGTAGAGACGCGATTAATCGCGTCTACAAGGAAATACTGAGTTTCCAGTCCCCAATTCACAGTCCCTACCTAAAGCGATAACCCACACCACCATTAATGCTGACAGCAGAAGCTGGGCTATTTTGATAGGCGCGAAGTCCGACTTTGGCATTGCTATAAATCATGAAATTCTTAGCAACTTCCGATTCTACTCCAGCACCCACCACTACAGAATCTCTGTTGCCCAAGGGAGTAGGTAAGCCATTTTGCTCGATAAAAGAATAACCGCCAGTGACAAAGGCATTGGTACGATTAGCAATTGGCACATCTACGGAAAGTTCTGGAATGATTGCAGTTGTCTGATCATTCCAAAGAACATTACCGCGTGCTGATAATGGTGTATTTCCCAATTTCAGACGACCAGTAAGATTACCACCAAAGCTAGCCGCATCGTTGACTTGTCCACCACTAGTCACACCAGCTGCAAAACCAGCACCGACATAACTGGCATCTGTACCCCTTTGTGGTTGGGCAGAAGCTTGACCCGCATTAATAATTAGAGGTGCAACTACGAAGGAAGACAATGCAGAGATTGCCACAAAAGACTTGAGTATATTTTTCATAATCTTGAACAAATTTTGTGGAATTTACTTATATATTCAAGGTCGAAAACAACATAAAAAGGTTCCAGATAATTTACATATTTTTTAAATTCTTGTGATCATTGATGCAAAATATTTAAGGTTTGTTAGCTGTAGCCTATGAAAGTTCGCATGAAAGGAAGCTCTAAATAATAGGGTGTGTTACGGCATCTAGCTGAAGGCATCATTTGTGATGTATTGCTCCTTAGACTAGGATTACACAACTAAAAATTTGGGAGTTTAGTTTACCGCTAATTTTTGGCTATCTGAGATTTTCCCTGAAAGTAGGCACTTGATAAACTGGCACAATCAGAAAAATAAATTTCAGCGAAGACGTGATAACTCAAATATTTAATTAATACCCGTTATCCTGGCTTTTCACATAGGATAAAATAATAGGCTGTAGCAGCTATGGCAACAAGCTTGAGAGGGAATCTATAAAGTTAAGATTTGGTAATTCTCATGGAGAGTGAATAATGCTAACCGCTACAAAAACATTGTCTGGTTTGATGGGTTTATGTGTCGGTGATGCGTTGGGTGTGCCAGTTGAGTTTACTAGCCGCGCTGAAAGAGTCAAATCTCCGGTGACAACGATGCTAGGTTATGGTACATGGAATCAACCGCCGGGAACTTGGTCAGATGACAGTTCGTTGACATTTTGCTTGGCAGAAAGCCTGTGTAGAGAATATTCGTTGGATGCTATAGCCAATTCTTTCTGGCGCTGGTATAAGCAAGCTTATTGGACTCCCCGTGGCGACCTCTTTGATATTGGTCAAAATACCCATGAAGCAATTATGCGCCTGAAGCAGGGAATTGTACCTCATCAGGCTGGAGGTAAGGTAGAAAATAGCAATGGTAATGGTTCTTTGATGAGAATTTTGCCGATGGCTTATTGTCATCAAAGCATAACTTTTGAGGAATTGATGGCGCGGGTGCATGATGTTTCGGCGATTACCCATGCTCATTTGCGATCGCAAATGGCCTGCGGTATTTATATTAGTATTGCCGTAGCCTTACTAGAAGGGGCTAACCTGCAAACAGCTTATTTACAAGGATTAGAAAAAATCCAATCAGTTTATTCTGAGCGAGAATATATTTTAGAAAAGCCGCATTTTCGTAGGATATTCAGTGGTGACATAGCCCAGGTGCCAGTTGAAGAGATTAATTCTGGCGGATATGTGATTGATACCCTGGAATCAAGCCTGTGGTGTTTGTTAAATAGCTCGTCTTACTCGGAGACGGTACTGAAAGCTGTCAACTTAGGTGGGGATGCAGATACTACTGCTGCTGTGACTGGGGGGTTAGCCGGCATTTACTACGGTGTAGAAGATATTCCCCCAGAATGGATCAACAAAATTGCCCGCAAACAGGACATTATTAAGTTAGCAGAGCGTTTTGCCGAAGCTATGGATGCTCAGATGTAGATAGAATCACCCCGTCCCCATTTCCTCAGCGCCAGCGAGAATACGGTGTACACACAAGTCGGAAAATCTCACCCACCCACATTAGTTTGAATCTAGTAGGGTCTGTTATTACCCACAGAGAGTGGAAGATGGTGCAACAACACACCCTACACAAAAGGGTTTGAATTAATTTTGCATCATTTGTGTGTACACCGTAGGCCTTTTGAGGGAATTATGTGTCATTTCCCGGAAATGACACAATTACTAGGGTTTAACCTGTTCAGAAATCCATTGCAAGTAGGCTTGCGAACCCGCAACAATTGGTAGGGCGATGATTTCTGAGACTTCGTAAGAGTGGAGTTCCCTAATTTTGGCTTCCAAGGTGGAAAACAGGGCCAAATCAGTTTTAATCAGCAACTGCCACTCGTACTCTTTGTATATTTCTCCTTGCCAAGCGTAAATTGAATGGATTGGCAACAAACTCACACAAGCAGCTAGTTGAGCTTCCACAAGGGCATTTGCAATTGTTTCTGCCTCCTGCTTGTTGGCAGTTGTCACCAGTACTACACCATAATCAGCAGGTATCTCCATAAGTTTTAAACCATAGACAGAGAATAGACCTGACCATCAATCAACAGTCGCGTAATGCCCTTGGCTTGCAGATGAGTTGTAGCCTTCTGCAATACTTTGCTGTCGGGAACTTTGATCACGCGATCGCGCTTGGTAGAGAATCGCTTGGCGACTCGATGGTTATCAAACACTGGCAAAGTTTTTTGCAAGGTTTCTAGGTTAGGAATTTGTCCCAAGTCACCAAAATCCTTCAGTGGTCGGGTGATTAACTCAGAGGAGCGATCAATTACCAAATAGCAACTTTTGGGCAACTGTGCTGCGGAGAATGGTAAGACTTGAACTGGTGCTTCACTTACCCTTCGTCTGGTGACTAAAGGTGTTGAATCATCTAAGTCTTCTTCCTCGTCCTCGTAATCTTCCTCGTAATCTTCCTCGTCCAAATCATCCTCTAAATCTGACAAATCTTCAGACTCGTCTAGCAAGTCTTCTCCCAGCATATGGGCGATGACGGTTGCTTCAGGATGTTCGTCCTTTAAGATGGGACTAGGAATATTGGTGTTCTCCAGCGCTTTGGGTTCGACTATTTCTAATCGCTTTGCTGCGCGTAGCTTTGGTTTTTCTTCTGCTGAGGAACGCCGCCGGACTCGTCTCATCGAGGGGGTTAATTCCTCCTCTTCCTCTTCTGGATGCCGTTCTTCTACAACTGGCTTGGGCGGCTCAATTTCTGGTAACTTCAAGCGAGGAGTTACTTTTTCCTGGCTTGGCAGCTCCTTCTCTGGCTCTGGTTCTGGTTGACTTAACAAAGGCAACTGCTCATAACTTACCTGCGCCCTGCCTTCAGGAGTTCTGGCAGCACGTTTGAGAGATACGAGATATTCGTATTCATCTTCTGGCAAGGTACTTTTGAGCAGGCGACTAATTGTCGAGTTACTCACACCATAGCGTTCTGCCAAAGTTGAGGTTGTTTCGGCAGTTTCTCGATATAACTTCAGAATTTCTTGCTTGTCAGGATCTGTTAATTTTCTCACGGTAGACACCAAATTTTCTAAGCTCGTTTGCGCCCACTCGAACGCCGAGTTCGGCTCAATGATGCGTCATGTTCTAGGACAGCGCCCATACCAAATAAAACTCCACTAAATACCCAAAACACTTCTAGTATCTCCCCACTTTGATAGTTTGGCCCTTGAGCATATTTAAACCACATATCTGCAATGTAGAGCGAAAACGCGGCCGCTGCAATCATTCTCCAAGACTGGGCAACTCTTCCCCCCCAAAAAGCTAGTAGCAAGGTGGTAGCAATAATTAACAAAACTACATCGCTAACTACGTAAAACCAATTCAAGCTAGCAACTAGCGGATCAGCCGGAACTTCTTGCTCGATAGATATCCACCATGCTAATAGACTACCAAATACGGCAATTGCCGAGACAATGACCACTTGCCATATTTCTAAATTGATTCGTCTGGAAGCTACAGCTAAAATCATGCCTATGCCCAAGGAAATATAAGTCAATACAAAAAAGATATCGCCAACAGACACATCCGGTTCTTCGCCTAAGATTATTTCTGTGTAACCGAAAATTATCCCTCCCAGGAAATAAGAAAACATACCAATAGCAATTGCGAGCCAAATATTCCGGCTACTGACAATTTGCGGGCTACGCCAATTCCTCAAGCATAAGACACTGGCACCCAAGTAAGCCAAAGCTTCAAAAATATTTGTACCAATTACATACCAATTGGCACGACTTTCTATACCATCTTCTCCTGGAACTTTAGCACTAAATAATAAAAAGTATAACAGTGCCAGAACAGCCCAGATGATTCCAGCCAAGATGATGTTCTGATTTGTGAGGAGGGATTGAGAGCGGTAGGATTTGTTGTAAGAGCTACTCATGAAGATTGACTATGTAAATGCACTCAGTTGTATTTTGGTGTGCAGGACTGTGTAGGAAGTGGTCTTAGTATCCAGTGGTCTACTAGTTAATCATCAGAATAACTGCCAGTAGCCGCAGTTCTACCCACACTTTCCATGCTACTGCCACAGTTTACTCAGTGATGATTGATTTAGCCAACTCATAAATAGCGATCGCTCTGCTTCTGGCATATCTTGTAATGTATCAGTAACTTGATGGGCAAAGTTAGCATTACCAAAATATGTTTTTCCGAGTTTATGCAGTTCTTGCAAGAAACTGATCAGATGATTTTCTTGCCAGGGAGGGAGTTTAGCTAAATCTAGAGGGTTGGTTTTGACTAAAAGTTTGACTGCTTCTAGGGAAGATGTCTCAGGAAATTGTTGCTTTTGCAGCACGTCAGTAATATCTTTCTCAAAAATTACTGCTTGCCGAGCGCCTAATAACTCCTCAATATCGAGATAAACTGCTTGCAGCAGCAAAAGACTTCCTTGAATATAAATTCCTCTCTTGCTATAGCTAGCAGTGTCATTATCTATTTGATCTAAGCGGACTTTCCCCCAAACACTAAAGCGATCTGGTTCCTCTAACAAAACACAGGCTTTACCCCGGTTATCAGTTAATTCTCTCCACAAGGCTCTAGCTTCTTCTTCTTGGCTAGCTTTAAAGACGCTAATCAAGCGAAAGGTTTGCCCCTGATAATTGAGGATCGGCACTTGCTGATCCCGTTTTGGGTGCTGAATACTCGATATTTCAACATCCTGCCGTTTGAGAATAAACATGGCACTAGCAAATAACTCCTCACAGGGGCTTTGTGGATAATGCGATCTGTAGTCGTGTTTTGGTAACATCGCCAAGAGTGCGATTACCTAGCGTACCATTGGGTTGAGCCTCGCGATCGCTAGAAGCTCACTTCAACTCAGCCGCCCAGAGGGCATCTACAATCAACACACAAATAACCTATTGACAACACAATATAGCTAATCAATAGCCCATTTACTGCATTTTTACTGTAAATTAAATAACTAGTGATTTGGATCATACCCTTGCTAGTGAGAAATATGCAATTTTTGCTTGCTTATTGCTAGGAGATTACGATATAATCGATTAGATGACTCTTTTGAGAGCCAAAGCATTAGTTTGGGTGCGTAGCTCAGTGGATAGAGCCACGGATTTCTAATCCGTTGGTCGCAGGTTCGATCCCTGCCGCACCCGTTTTAAATCTTTAAATATAGTTTTTGATTCGGAAATTACAAAATTTCCCACAATTTGTTTGATGATCACAAGAAAATCCAGTTCCCTCCCCTTTACCACGATAGGGTTCAGGAAGGGTAAAAATGTTGGATCAATTCATCATAAATTTTCAACCATACTCTCATAATCATATTACTGAGATTTTCTCAGTAACTTTAGAAACAACATATTTTTCTTTTCTAACACTTGTGGTAATTGACGAATTGTTGAAGATACAGTCAATAAAATATCAAATTTTAAACCCAATTCCAAAGAAGATTTATATAATAATTGTCGCTCAAACTTAACTTCAGCAATTTTGTCTAATTGCAAAACAAAAATATTATTATATTGTTTTGTAATATTTTCGCGCAAATTATTTGCTATATTGTCTGGATTTAAAGTTTTTGAAATTAATAATTTTACTATACGTATAATTGGTTTAAAATTATTAATATCCTTATTAAAAATGTTAATTATACGAAATGCAATATCTACACCACTTACTACTTGTCCAGCAACTTTAGCAGCTTTATATTTAGATTCAAAGTTATTGAGGAATTTTTTGAAATCATTTAGTTGCCGAATTAATTCAGAAATTTCTTTTCTTCTTTCTTGCATTAAACCTTTCTCTAAATTAATTTTCGCAATTGCAGTCCCCATTTCTGATTCCCATTCTTTAAATTTTGTTAAATCTTTATTAACTTGGTAATAAATAATTAAACCACTAATTAGTATGACAGGACTAAGTATAATATTGCCCATCACCATGAAAGAAGCAATAATAATATTATAACTACCAATTATCGGCAACCATTTACTTAATCTATTGACATTTTCTTGAATCTCTAAATCTTCAGACAAGATATTATTCACTATTTTTTGTGCAATATCAGCAATATCACCAATGCTATGATGGTTTTTTAATATTTCCAAATTATCATTTGGATCTATTGGTGATAATTCTTGTATTTCCTCTAAAGATTTTTGCTCTTGATTTTCATCCTGTGCAATTATTTCCATAAAATTGTTAATTTTAGGAACTATTTCCTCTTGAAGAATGCTATATTTTTTGGCTTCATTTTGAGTAAGAATCAAATCATTTTGAAAATTTATTAACGCTTGTTCATCAATATTTAGCATGATTTTAGTGCTATATTTTATTTCATATATATTGCTAATTGATATAGCACCAGCAAGTGAGCCTAAAGAAGCACTAATTAGAGCAAAAGTGCCTAAAACAAGTGACATCATAAAAAATACTCCTGATTATGATTAATTGTATGTAGGTAAATTATTAATTGATTACATTTGAAAGAAAATTGATACAGCAGATTGCTCTTATACGGAGTACAGACATAAATAATAAAACTCTTGTGGTGCGGGTATCTTGCCCGCTACGGGTGTACCTCATTTAGATAAAATTTGCTGTATCAATATTAAAGCATTGATAGAATATGCTTCAAGAAATACTTAAATCTTCTTGATCAATATTTAAATAAGTTAATTCTTGTGGCAAGATTGCCAAACATTAATTAACGATACTTTGCAATAGTATGTCCCGCAATGTAGCTAGGGGGAACGCATCTCAATAAAGGTGAGAGCATTAGCAGCTATAGTAACAACTTAGGATAATGAAAAAAATGCAAAATTCTCTAGCAGGAAACAGGCTTAAAAGTCTTTGATGGTTAGAGTTTCATAATTTAAGCTGTTGTGCAGCACTACCCAAGACTATTTTCGCCCATTCTCAAGAAATTATGCGCCATTTGTTCGCGATCGCAAAGACTAATATTATTACTTCATAAACGTTTCAGCAATTATTGCTGTAAAAGTTATTGCAATTAAATTCTAGTAAAGCAAAAATTTGCTAATCCTTTAAAAATCACTCAAAGGTAGAAAAATTTTATATTTGCAAAGTTAACCAGATGTAACATCATTATTTACCTTTGATGGCATCACCTGTAAATTGTGATTTGCAAGGTTTAAAATAAATAAGCCCGTGACGAGGATTGAACTCGTGACCTCACCCTTACCAAGGGTGTGCTCTACCACTGAGCCACACGGGCGAAAACTAGAAAGTTGAGTTTTTGAGTTATGAGCTATAAAGCTGTGAATATATCAATCACTTAGCAATTATAGCTCAAAACTTTAAAAGTGGTGGGCCGGGCTGGATTTGAACCAGCGTAGGCGCTAGCCAACGGATTTACAGTCCGTCTCCATTAACCACTCGGACACCGACCCATTTGTCTCACGATTACTAACATTAGCAGTAAGTTTTAAAAATTGCAAGGGTTTTCTCAAAAAGATTTCAGAACCCAGATATTTCAAGGCTGACAACTAACTCAGCAATTCTCCAGTTTCTTGCAGGGAGTGCAAGCGGCGGTAAATGCCCTCGTGACGCAACAGTTCATCATGGCTACCTACTTCGGCAATCCTACCCTGATCTAAAACCACTATTTTATCGGCTTCCCGGACTGTACTCAGACGGTGGGCAATGACAATTGTGGTGCAAGTCCCTTGAATTGAGTGCATGGCTAATTGAATAGAACGCTCTGACTCGTAATCTAAGCTGGAGGTAGCTTCATCAAAAATCAGCACATCTGGTTCCACTAGCAACGCCCTAGCAATTCCTAAGCGCTGTCTTTGTCCTCCCGATAGTCTGATGCCACGTTCCCCTACAACGGTGTAATAACCTTGGGGGAGGTGTTCCATTACTTCGTCAACTCTGGCAATTCTACAGGCTTCCTTCACCTGTTCCAGAGTTGCATTTGGTCTGCCGTAGGTAAGGTTATCCAAGATAGTACCGTTGAAAACGTCCACTTCTTGGTGAACGATCGCTAGCCTGCGCCTATACTTACCTACATCCAAGGTGCGAATATCTTGACCATCAATTAAAATTTCACCTTCTTGAGGTTCAAAATACCGCAGCAGCAATTTTACTAAAGTAGACTTACCAGAACCGGAACGCCCAACTAACGCTACTGTTTGATATGGTTCAATCAACAAATTGATATCTTGCAAAACTTGCCGACTGTGATCATATCCAAAAGTAATGTGTGATAACTCAATTTTGCCAGTGAATTTATAAGGTGATTCGCCTTGGTTTCTCTCCTCTAAAAGACTAACTGCATCGGATGCAATTGGTGCTTGCAAAAATTCGTGAAACCGCAACATCGAAGAATAGCGCCGCGCAAAAACTTCTGCTAGTGTGCTAATAGGTTCCAATTCCGCATAAGCCATGCTGGAAAGAGTTAAAGTCATGACAAAGTGACCGAGAGTAATTCTGCCATCTACAGTTGCCGCTAAGGTTAAACCTAAGATTACAAACACGCAAAACTGAATTACAGCCTTTTGCAAAGTCACCAATCTGACATAACCTTTATGAATCCGATGATCAACAACTGTTAATTCTCGATCCAAACGTTGCTTTTGTCGCTTGAGTTCCTGTGATTCTGTAGCAAATGCCTTTACTGTTTTAATATTAGTGATTAATTCAGAAGTGCGGCTTTCTGTGCTTTCCATATATTTATCGAGGCGACTTTCATGCTTAATTATTTGTCGCAAAGCCTTTAAACTAAAGCTGAGGATAAATACAAAGGAAATTAAATATAAAACCGCAATTCGCCATTCAATCAATAAGATAAATACAAAAATCCCTAGCACACGAAACAATTTAGGAATTAACTGTCCAGCAATTTCGGGATACGTCCAAGTATGGTTAGCCAGCCCTCTGGCTATTCGCCCAGAAATGCGTCCGGGGTTATTCTCATCATAAAATTCCAGTGGAAGGGTGAGAATTTTAGCTATGGCTGTTTGGGTTTGATCTCGACGCGCCCTTAAAGGTATATCCCAATGAAACCAAACCGTCAGCCAAGGCTGTGTGGGCGCTTTGACTACAGTGACTACAAAAATTAAACCTAGTAATACACCCAAAGATAGTGTTTGATTAACTGGGTAATTGATCGATTCTGCTATGCTAGCGATCGCACTTTGTAATGGTCTATCCAAAGGTTGATTAGACAGAACATTTAAAATCTGCCCAATCGCGTAAGGAACCACCAAATCAATAATTTCGTAAACGCTGGATGCAGCAATAGTGACAAAACTCAGCTTCCAGTCAGCATGATAGTAATTGAGAATATCTCGAAATTTAGCCATGATGCACGCTATCCAAAAGCGCAAACTCAACTTAAAATATATATACTACAAGTGTAATACAAAGTAGTCAAGTGCTGGCAACTAAATCAACCTTAAGAAGTAGGTGAAAATTCCAAGCGATAGCGATAAAGGGCGACTGGACGAGAAGCTGCGGCAAAATAATCTGGGTCTTGAGGTGAAAGATAAACAGCAGTCACTTGGTCTGCCTCAATTGCCGGTTTAGATGTAGAAAGTTGATGGTATGCGGTAGTAGATTCCACTGCATTGAAATAGGGACGCGAACCGCCTTTAAATACTTGCTGAAATACTTCTGAGGTGATGAAATTAGCATTTGCAGTAGTTTCGATAGCGCGTGCAGTCACAATAGAAACTAATTGGCGTTCGCCACGCAAAAGGGTAATTTGCCGATTAGGTGAATCGGGGTCTACTTTAGTTGTTAATACAGCTTCATTACCTAAATAAGCTCTGGCTAAATTTAAACTATTAAAAGCTCTATCTGCTACTAATATTGATGGTTGATCTATTTTGGGAATGAGTTTTAAGCCAGTAATTGGGGGTTTTTGTGGAATAAAACGCACTAAAAAACTCACGGGTTGATTCAGTTGTTGGCGATTCGATTCAAATCCAGGGGTGACGATATCCGGTGCTAAAGGTGCAACCAAATCTACTAATGTACTTGTAACTTGCCATGAACCAGCAAACCAATCAGGATAAACTAAATCGCCTTCAGCCCGTTGCACTGAGGTGAGTTGTTCCCACTGAGGAAAATTTGCTAGGCGTTCCGATAATTCTCCGGCTGTTGCTGTCCCACTCCATCCCAGTAGGCAGCAAATAATCAAGCAAAAACTCCAAAGCACCCTGATGTTCAGCATGAATTTTGTTTGAGCAAATATAGTTAAAGTCTATTCAAATGAACTGAAATCTTTCCCCAGTCGTCTTTAGACGACTTTCGCTATCAGACAGGGGTTTAAACCCCTGGCGGGTTAAAGGGTTTCAATTGGTACGGGTTGCCAAACTTCCCCATACTGTTGCTGTAAATTTTGCCAAGCTTCGACTTGTCCGGGTTCATATTCTCCCGGTTTACCCCATTGCAAAAATAAGCTTAAAGCCACTTCTTCTTGTTCATCTAAAAACCGAATTGCATAGGTGGTAAAGTTACCTCTTTTCGCTTCACCTGTTTCAAATTTCACTTGAGTAATTTTATCCATATTAAAGTGAAACTCGAAGCCTTCGGTGTGCATATTTGCATATTTACCTTTGAGCAATTCAGCATAAAATAGCTTTTCTATTTTGCCGCGCGCTTCTAATACAGCCGCGCTGCTGGTAACAATAATCCTTAAAGTTCCTAACTTTTCACAAGCTTCTAAAAAGTCTCTCAAATTTTTATTCATAATTATTTTTCCTTTATTTATTAGACTTCTGAAGAAAGTACAGAATTATCTGTGTACTCTGCGAGAAGCCGCTAACGCGTCTATATCTGTGGTTCCTTATATCCCGCTTGACTATCTTTCATAACGTTCGTAAGCGGCAACAATGCGCTGAACTAGAGCATGGCGCACAACATCTTTTTGTGTGAATTCGCAAAAACCAATGCCTTCAACATTCTTGAGAACTTGTAAGGCTACTGCTAATCCTGATTTTTGGCTCAGGGGTAAATCAGTTTGTGTGGTATCGCCTGTAATTACCATCCGAGAACGGAAACCTAAACGAGTCAACACCATTTTCATTTGGGCGGGTGTCGTATTCTGGGCTTCATCGACAATCACAAAAGCATGATTGAGGGTGCGTCCTCGCATATAGGCTAGTGGCGCTACTTCAATGACACCCCGTTCCATTAAACTGGGGACTTTTTCTGGATCAATAAATTCATATATAGCATCGTAAAGTGGGCGGAGATAGGGATTAACTTTCTGCTGTAAATCTCCGGGAAGAAAGCCCAGTTTTTCCCCAGCTTCTACAGCCGGACGGGTTAAAATCAGCTTTTCTACTTGGTTATTTAAGAGTGCTTGCACAGCAACGACAACAGCGAGATAAGTTTTACCTGTTCCAGCTGGGCCAATGCAGAATGTCAGGTCACGCCTACGGATATCCTTAATGTATTCTTTTTGGCGAAAAGTTTTAGCACGGATTTCTTCACCGCGACGAGTTTTGGCTAAGACATCTCGCTGTAATTCCTGAAGTTCGTCTTGGCGATCGCCATCCAGGGCTTGGCGGGCTGTTAAAATGTCGGCACTGGAGAGAGTATTGCCCTTCATCCAGATGGCTTCAAGCGATCGCACTAATTGACCAGCCAAACTAGTTTGCGCTTCTGTACCACCAATATGTAGTTCTTGCCCACGCAACACCAAGCTAGCTCCTGTTTGTCGGGATAAGAGTTTGAGATTTTCTTCTCTATCACCGGCAAGAGCGATCGCACTGGGAATATTCGGCAGCTGAATGATTAAGGCATCTGCCATAAGTATTTATTGTTTAATTTTTCAAGTGCAGTTTTTGACAACAAAATTTATAAGGTTTTTAATTTTTCATCACTGAACAGTAATTCTTTAATGGTACAAGACCCTAGATTTATCTGTGGGGTCAATCCAAAATCCAAAATCCAAAATCTAAAATTGTGTGACTGAAATATCTGAGCGGCTGTAGTTATTTCCGCTCAGACTTTCTCTTCGTTGGCTAGTTAATTCGGGGTTTGACAACAGGTCTGGGTATATTTACAGTTTTGTCTCGCGTTTTGGGTTCTGACGGTCGCTCTTGCTGATCGTCGTCAGAAGAGATTCCCTCTCTTCCCAAACTATTACTACTGCCGTACATATCCAGGTACACTGATTGTCCGGCAAATTCCGCTGCTGCTGCAATTACCGTTCTAATGGACTGAATATTACGTCCCCCTCGACCAAACACTTTCCCCTTATCTTTGCTTTCAAAGGCGATGCGAATCCAAACCCGTTTAAGTGTGTGAGAAATTTCACAATCAATACTTAAAGTTTCTGGAGATTCTAAAAATGGCTGCATCAAAAACTTAACTAGCCCAACATAGTTGGGACTAGCTTCTGAGCCTTCTCTTCCGGCGTTAAGATGCGGTTGTGGCACTGACCTGTTCAAAAACATTGGCTTTTACTAAAATGCTACGGACGGTCTCAGTTGGTTGAGCGCCTTGTTGTAGTCGCTTGACGATACCGGGAACATCTAATCGCACTTCATCAGTTCTAGGGTTGTAGAATCCCAGTTCTTCTAGGGGACGGCCATCGCGGCGAGCAAGGTTGTTAATGGCGATAATCCGGTAACTTGGTTCCCGCTTTTTGCCGAATCGCTTCAAGCGCAATTTAATCATGGTTGAGAACTGATTCTCCTATTGTTTGGTACTGAAATGACAATTTTAGCACTTGCTAGCATTCGCTGCTATGAATCAGTTAACAGTTAACAAATTCTCAGCTCGTGTTTGAAAAGTTTAATTTATTACAGCCCTGGCGACTGGAAGTCGCGGAACCATCCAAACGAAACCCACACTATGGCTAACGCCACGCTACGCTATCGACAGGCTCAGTGACCGCCTGCGTGGGTTTGAAAACCTTGATTTTGTAAGTAGTCCACGTTCGCGTAGCGTTCCGAAGGAATAGGTGGACTTGCCTCCGGGAAGCCGCTACGCGTCATGCCTGTGTAGTAGCGTATCGCTAACGCGAAGCGTAGCCATATTATATTCGCCGATAGCGTAGCTTTTCAAATATCCTCTACAGAGTGCCGAAGCCCTTTTTCTTTTTCTCTTTGTTCTTTTTCTTTTTCGTGGTAGCGCCGGTATTATAACCTCGCCAGCCAGGGGCAGAAGGACGATTACCATCACCACCGAAAGGATTCCCCATACCGCCGCCGCCAAACATTCCTGGCATTCCCGCAGGCATTTGACCTTGACCCATTTGCTGCATGAGAGTTCGCATTTTTTGGAAATCAGCTACTAACTTACTCACATCTGGCTCTCTGTAACCAGAACCCTTAGCAATTCGCCGCCGCCGACTGGGAGAACTTGCCAATAAATCGGGGTCTTGGCGTTCTAGGCGAGTCATGGAGTTAATCATGGATTCGCAGCGCTTGAGTTGGGTTTCGCCCTGCTTGAGTTGGTCATCGGAAATCTTGTTCATTCCGGGAATCATCTTCATGATCCCTCCCAGTGAACCCATATTTTTCAGCATCCGCAGTTGTTTGACAAAATCATTAAAGTCAAACTTGGCTGACAGGATTTTATCCTGCATTTTCTCAGCATCAGCTAAATCAAATTCTTCCTGAGCTTTTTCTACCAAAGAAAGCACATCACCCATGCCCAAAATTCGGGAGGCCATGCGCTCAGGATAAAAAGGTTGCAGTGCTTCGACTTTTTCGCCTACACCCACAAACTTAATTGGCGCTCCCGAAATTTGTCTGACTGACAGCGCCGCACCACCACGGGTATCACCATCTAATTTAGTCAGTATCGCCCCGGTAATGCCGATTTTCTCGTGGAAGGTGCGAGTCAGATTTGCTGCCTCTTGTCCAGTCATAGAGTCTACGACTAGCAAAGTTTCATGAGGTTGGACAGTAGCTTTAATTCGGGCTAATTCCCCCATCATGTCTTCGTCAATTTGCAGACGACCAGCCGTGTCAATAATTACCGTATTTACACCTTCGGCTTTGGCACGTTCCACACCTTGACGGGCAATTTCTACAGGGTCAGCATCGCTTCCCAAATCAAACACTGGCACGTTAATTTGCTTACCTAACGTTACCAGTTGGTCAATAGCGGCGGGGCGATATACGTCTGTCGCTACCAACAAACAACTACGCTCTAATTTTCTTAAATGTAAGGCTAATTTCGCGGTAGCTGTGGTTTTACCAGTACCTTGTAACCCAGCCATTAAAACGATTGTGGGCTTTTCCTCAGTTTCCGCCAGGGGAACATTTTCCGCCCCCATCACCCGCACCAATTCATCGTGAACAATTTTAATGAACTGTTGGTCAGGTCGGACACCAGCCACAACATCAGCACCTTGGGCTTTGGTTTCGACTTCGCTAATAAAATCTTTAACTACCTGGAGATTGACATCTGCTTCCAACAAGGCGCGGCGTACTTCCCGCAAAGCGTCTTGAATATTGGATTGAGATATTTTGTCCTGTCCCCGTAGTTTCTTCCAGGCACTTTCTAAACGGTCAGATAAAGCATCAAACATAATGTAATTACAGGTAATTCGCCAACGAGTCAACCCGAACCGCCCAGTTTAAAACTTTCTGAGGCGATTCAGAAATTTCAGTAAAAATTTAACGTGCTATTTACAGCTTAATAGTTTTCATGGCGAGTTGAACAACTAGATAGCGACAAAATGCACAGCCATAGTGGTTCAGGGTTCAGTGACGAATATATCTCTCAATAACCGAGCAAGTAGACCATCTACAAGCAGGGCTGGTTCAAACGCCCCATAAATCAGCCCTAAAACTGAGTTAAGATTTATTTATTTGCTTTGCGAACCTTTGCGTTAACCTCAGCGAACCTCTGCGTTTAAAAGCAAAATTCCTCACTCCAAAAACTCAGAATTTGACGACAAATATGTTTGATTTTTTGTTCAGCTTCTGGTAATGGCAACCTTACACCCTGAAAATTTCTGTTTTCTATAGTAGCAAATTGCCATTGCTGTCCCATATAGTCATGTCCAGAAAGTTCAATTTCTACAATCCTTTGCATTGTAGATTCAGTCGCTGAGGACAGGCGAATTTGCATTAAAATACAATAACTTTGGCAAAGACAACTACGTTTAGAAAAATGAAAAGCTAAATCCACCGAATATGGATCATCGAATTTTTCGGTTTCTGGATTTTTTAACCAGGGACTTAAATCAGCCATACTATCGGGAAATTCGGTTTTAAAAAGATTGATCACAGTCGCAATTTTACTTACCATTTGCCAACTGTTGACTTTTTCATTTGCATTCACGGTTTGTACTCCCAATCAAAGAATTTTAGATTTTGGATGTGTGGATTTTGGTTTGTACCTACAGAATTTTCTGAGGAACTGTAGCATTCGGCGCTGCTCAAGAATTAGTATTGAGATTATTTATCATAAATTTCAAGATAAATAAATGAAATATATACACAGTTTGGTAGGGAGACAAAGCTCTTTATCCTGAATTTATCAGCTTTTTAGCTGTTTTTAGGCTACATATCATCTAATTTTAGACAAATTTAGAAGACATTTTTATTAAATAGGATTATATTCTTTTTGATAAAAGCTTGCAATAATTGAATGAATCTTTCATAATGGTCTTAACTTTAGAGGACTTAAATATGAGTAATTATGCTCAAGAATTGAGAGCTACTGCCCAAGCAATGGTTGCTCCTGGTAAGGGAATCTTGGCAATGGATGAAAGTAATGGTACTTGTAACAAGCGCTTTGATAAGCTAGGGATTCCCACGACAGAGGATCGTCGCCGTGCTTACAGAGAGCTAATTTTGACGACTCCCAATTTAAGTGAGTTTATTAGTGGTGCCATTTTGTACGATGAAACCATTCGTCAATCATCACAAACAGGTGTGCCTTTTACCCAAATCATGCAGGAAGCGGGGATAATTATTGGTATCAAGGTAGATGGAGGGGCAAAAGATTTAGTTAGATGTCCTGATGAAAAGGTGACAGAAGGACTGGATGAATTAGGCTCGCGCATTGCTGAATACTATAAAATGGGTGCGAGATTTGCCAAGTGGCGCGCTGTAATTACCATCGGTGAAGGTATTCCTAGTCGTACTTGCATTGAAGCCAATGCTCATGCTCTGGCTCGTTATGCGGTACTGTGTCAAGAAGGTGGATTAGTCCCGATTGTGGAACCAGAGGTGCTAATCGATGGAAACCATACTATTGAGCGTTGTTATGAAGTTGCAGATCAGACTTTGCAAGCAGTATTTACTCAACTGCGGTTGCACAAGGTCGCATTTGATCAAATGATTCTCAAGCCCAGTATGGTAATTGCGGGAGTTAATTGTTCTACTCCTTCAACTGTAGATCAAGTAGCAGATAAAACTATCGAATGCTTACTGAATAATGTCCCTGCATCAGTTCCAGGTGTAGCATTTCTATCGGGTGGACAAACCAATGAGCAGTCCTCGGCGCATTTAAATACAATGAATGCTAGATATGGCGATCGCCTGCCTTGGCGTGTTACATTTTCCTACGCACGGGCAATTCAACAATCCGCTTTAGAATACTGGGCTGGCAATGATGCCAATATCCAAGCTGCACAACAACTACTTTATCATCGGGCTAAATTGAATAGTGCTGCTAGTGCAGGTAAGTACAGTCCAGATATGGAAAAAACACCTGTATCAGTTTGAACGACAAAAAATTCACAGATTCAATTTGTAATTAAAACACAATAAATTTCCCTTTTCTTTATCCGAAAGGCTTTAACTAGCATGGGTTAACGTAATGTAACCCATGCTACATTTAATTCTACTATGAACACTGAGAAAGGTTTGAGACAAAAGCAATTGTGCGATCGCCTGGGATTTAACTATAAATTAGTTGCCTTAACAGCTAAACAAATGGGTCTGAGTACGCACGCATATTTGCAACAAGAAACCGGGTGGATATTGAAAAACGAGTTATATTACCCACCCGACACACAATTTCCACAATAAAACAACCTTTCAGGGAGCTATGGAGTTCTACCCACACTATTTGCTGCTTATGCTACATAATCTGGTAAAATGAGAGTTTATCTCAATAAGCATCAAACTCCACTTAGCTTAAACAGCTTACTTCCTGTAAATTATGACAATAGTTTTGTATCAGCAAGATTTCTGGGAAATGTTAGACGAAGGTCTAATACATCATCAATCTAATTCAAATTCTCATATCTATGAAGAATCTATAAAGGCAAGCACAAAATATTTTCATTGGCAGGCATGGTCTATGCCGCTTCGCTCTGGGTTAAGAATCAGAACTTATGAAATTACACCTATAGATAATTTAATTGAAATTTCAGAACATGGAAATGATTCTAAAATAAATTTAAGCTTTTTTCTTAAAGGTAATACCAAAACAGTTTTACAGGGGTTGACAAATTCAGCAGATGAAGTGGTGGGTCATAATTATCTCGAATTTTCACCAGAAATTAAAGAAATCGATAAATATGCAGCCGGGCAGAAAATTTTTAGAGTGCAAATTAAGATTGATCCAACAAAGTTTTTTAGTGATTTTGATACTAATCAATTACAATATCTTCCTTGTGAATTACAAAAGTTTGTTGATGGAAGTGATGTTAAACCTTTTCACCACCAGGGAATTACAACCCCAGAAATGCAACTGGCTCTGCAACAAATATTGAATTGTCCCTTCCAGGGAGCGATGAAAAGCCTATATTTAGAAGCTAAGGCTATTGAACTGATGACACTTCAGTTTAGCCAGTTTATAGAACCAGTATCACCTGCTAAACAGCCATTTCATTTGGCGCTGGATGATGTTGACAGAATTTATCAAGCCAAAGAAATTATTATCCATAATCTGCAAAGTCCACCCTCATTATTAGAATTATCTCGGCAAGTAAGCCTAAATGACCATAAATTAAAGCAAGGATTCCGCCAAATTTTCGGTACAACAGTGTTTGGTTATTTACACGATTATCGAATGCAGCAAGCATATATGTTGTTAGCTACAGGTCAAATGAAAGTCAAAGAGGCAGCACAAGCAGTTGGTTATGCTAGTCCTAGTTCGTTCAATTCTGCATTTAAGAAAAAATTCGGTGACAACCCAAAAGCATATCAAGTGAAAAAAAGCAAGGAATAAATTTAAAGAATTATCGGGACAAGTTAGTATAAAAACTCCGTTTGGAACAAGAAAATAATCCGTCTGCAACAATTTTGGGTCTTCAAATTAACTTTGCGGTTCCGGTATATTAGTTGACAAAGATTTTTATTTGTCTTTGTAAAACTAATTTGATTGGTAGCTGATGGTCATGGCAAAGTTGCATGGATTATTGGGTGTAGCGAGTTGGAGTTTGATTTTAGTTGCTATACCTGCGATGGGTGGGGAGATAAAAAGTACAAGTACCCAAGGAAAAGCCGATTTTGGTCGAGGATCTGAGAGCCGGGATGTTACACCTGTAGGCAATACTCTTAAAATCAAACAAAGGCTGGCTCAATTACCAACTACGATGCCTGTGGCAAAAGTGGCGATCGCTGAAGTTAGATTACAATCTACCGATAAGGGAATAGAAATAACCTTAGTAACAAATCAATCAGCGCAACTGCAACTGGTAAATAGAAGTGAGGGTAATAATTACATTGTAGATATCCCTAATGCCCAACTTAGTCTAGCAAGTGGGGAAGAATTTCGCCAAGAACAACCCACTGATGGAATTACCGCAGTTAGTGTGACTAATATTGATGCTAGTACTATCCGGGTGACTGTGGCGGGTGAAGCGGGATTACCCACTGTGGGGTTATTTGATAGTGATGAAGGTCTGATTTTTGGCTTCACACCAGTTGTAACTTCTGCACAGACTCCACAATTACCAGCAGAAGGTGAAACTCAAACAGAACAACCATCAACTCCAGACCAGCCGATTGAATTGGTGGTGACAGGTCAGGAAGATAGATACAGTGTACCCAATGCCACAACCGCGACGAGAACAGACACACCTCTGCGTGATATTCCCCAATCAATTCAAGCAGTTCCCCGACAGGTGCTAGACGACCGACAGGTAATTCGAGCCTCAGATGCACTGCGTAATGTCAGTGGCGTGCAGAGGGGAAATACAGTTGGCGGTACAGCCGAAGTATATAATATTCGTGGTTTTCAACAATTTGGAGGGAGTTTGCGCGATGGCTTTAGAAATGGAAGCCCTCTTGTAGATACGGCAACTTTAGAACGGATAGAGGTACTTAAAGGACCGGCTTCTGTACTCTACGGCAATTTAGATCCTGGTGGTGTGATTAACTTCGTTACAAAGCAACCCCTTTCAGAGCCTTTTTATGCCGTGGGATTACAGGTTGGAAGTTTTGGTTTAGTGCGACCAACCCTTGATTTATCTGGTCCCTTAAACCCAGAGGGGACAATACTTTATCGATTGAATACGGCTTATGAAAAAGGAGGAAACTTTCGGAATTTTGACACAGAAGTTGAACGATTTTTTATATCGCCTGTAGTTACCTGGAAAATTGGCGATCGCACTGACCTAAGACTTGAATTAGAGTATGTAAACGATAAGCGTCCATTTGATCGGGGATTAGTTGCTTTTGGCACAGGCGTTGCTGATATTCCCTTTGATCGAGTTTTGGGTGAACCAGATGATTTCAGTGAAAGAACAAATTTGTCAACAGGATATCGATTAGAGCATCGTTTCAATGATGACTGGAAAATTCGCAATCGGTTTAGATCCTCTTTCTCTGACCAAACAAGTATTTCGCTCGAACCGGGCAGGCTCAATGAAACTACTGGGGAACTAAGTAGAGAATTTGATGCGTTTAATGAGGCATCAAGAAATTATGAATTGCAAACCGATTTAGTGGGAAATTTTGCTACGGGATCAATCCAGCACACCCTACTATTTGGCGTTGATTTATCTTGGCTAAATAGGGAAGGAGGAGGTAGTTATGAACCCGCTCCTAGCATTAATATCTTTAATCCTGTTTATGGAATCGCTCCCCGACCTAGCAGAGATGAACTTTCAGAAGTATATTCTTTTGAGTCTCAAACAAATACTCTTGGCTTTTTTCTGCAAGATCAAATTACACTAGCTGAAAACTTAAAACTACTGGTAGGTGGACGCTTTGACACTATCGATCAAAGCTCTTCTTCTAGTCAACGACAAGACCAAGCCTTTAGTCCGCGAGTGGGTATCGTCTATCAACCGATTGAGCCAATTTCTTTATATACCAGCTTCAGTAGATCATTTCAACCTAACTCTGGAACTCGTGTAGATGGCGCACTGCTTGAACCAGTGCGCGGTACGCAGTATGAAGTTGGTGTCAGAGGTGAGTTTCTCAATGGTAGACTGACCACAAATCTAGCTGCTTATGAAATCACCAAAAGTAATCTTGGTGTCACCGATCCAGATAATCCAAGGTTCTCCATTCCTCTTGGAGAGCAAAGAAGCCGGGGTATTGAGTTGGATGTTACAGGACAAGTTCTTCCCGGATGGAATATTATTGCGTCCTATGCCTACACCGATGCCAGAGTTACCAAAGATGACAATCTACAGCCTGGTAATTTAATTGAGGGTGTGCCGTTTAATTCAGCCAGTTTGTGGTCAACTTATGAGATTCAAACAGGTGATTTCCAAGGCTTAGGGTTTGGCTTGGGTTTGTTTTATGTGGGTGAACGCCAAGGTGATTTTAATAACTCTTTTCAAATACCTAGCTATGTGCGTACTGATGCCAGCGTGTTTTATCGGCGTAATAACTGGAGAGTTGGCATTAATGTTAACAACCTTTTCAATGTAGATTACATCGAAGCTACCCAGCGCCGGAATCGCATTGATCCTGGTGCGCCGTTTACGGTCAGAGGAACGGTGTCAGTGGAGTTTTAAATTGACCTGCACTTCGAGTAGAACTAAATCAATATTTCAAAATGTATAAAATTCGTCGTGGGCTTGGGTTCTTTGGGTTAACACTTTTGGCAATTGTGCTATTTTCTGCTTGTGCTAATAATGTCTCACAAAACTTAACTAGCTCTGCTGAGTTATTGCCTTCACAGTGCAGAATAGTCAAACATCTTATGGGTGAAACCTGTGTTCCTAATAACCCACAACGGATAGTAGTACTAGATGGACCAAGTTTAGAGATTGCATTGGCTTTGGGTCTCAAACCTGTAGGTGCTGCCGTCTTGCTCGAAGAGTTTTATTCTTATTTGCAGAATAAAGCTCAAGGAGTGGCGATATTTGGTGAGTCTGGACAGCCCAATTTAGAAAAGATTTTGACACTGAAGCCAGACCTAATTCTTTCTGTTTCTAATGTGATACAAACAGGAAGCTTATATAATCAACTGTCGCAAATTGCACCGACAGTTACCTGTGAAGGGTGGGACGATAAAATCGTTCGTTGGCAGGAATGCTTTCAATCCTTCGCTGAAGCATTGGGTAAATCATCTGAAGCAGATATTATCGTCAATAATTATCAGCAACGGGTAGCAAAGTTACAACAGGCATTAGGGGATTCTCTGCACACCACAGAAGTTTCACTCGTCAGGATTTATGCAGATAGAATTCGTTTACGGGGGGAAGGAGGACATCTATGCAGCATGGTCATTCAGGATGTGGGTTTACCTCGTTCTCCCATTCAAAAAAAGGGCATTGATATTTCTATTGAGAGTATTGAATATGCAGATGGGGATGTAATTTTTCTGCAACAGTATCCACAAGCAGATAACTATAATTACATTCTTAACCATCCTTTATGGCTCCAATTAAATGCAGTTCAGTCAGGCAAAGTTTATGAGGTAGGTGATGATTATTGGCACGGTGGTAGCTACATCGCCGCTAATCTTATTCTTGATGACTTGTTTAAATATTTAGTTCAGCAATAGTCGCACTTTTTAATACATATTGGAACCTCGACCCCCAACCCCTGTCCTTCTCCCAAAGGGAGACGCTACGCGAAAGTAAGGACAGGGGAGATAAAGCACATTAAATTTCCATGAGCATTTCCATAGTGGTTAACCGAAAACCACAGGATTTAAATAACTGTCGGGCGCTTTCATTAGCTGCTACTGTATCTAATCGAATTTGCTTAATTCCCATTTGTTGGAATCGTTCAACACTCAGCTTGATTATCTGTGGTGCAATACCTTTTTTGCGATATTCAGGTTCCACCCAGATATCATGAATAAAAGCAAATTCCTGTAAACTGTAAATTGATATTTCTGGCTCTACTGTTGCTGCTAGAAATGCTACAAGTTTTTCTTCATCTTCAGCTACTAAAAGTACGCTGCGCTCTTTATGCAGTAGTCGGGTTAGCCATTTTTCATAATACTGTTCTGGATGCGAGCGCAAACCATATTTAGCAGCATCCCAGTTCTCATGTAAAGCACAGGTTTTGGCTAACATTGGTAAAACTGCGGGTATATCATCTATTGTCGCAGAGCGGATCAGCATCGGCTTTATTATC